>NZ_JBVVQK010000013.1:0-140749 GCF_055811175.1 Mesorhizobium sp. WSM4828
CGGGCCTTGCTCGCGCAAAGATGCGATTCAGCTAACAAAATCAAACGCTTGTCGTTTGCGGACGGAAACTAGACTAGCCGCCCATGCAAACTTACGTCGCGCTGCTCTACAGCATTGTCCTGGGCGAGGGGCGGCGGGTCGTCATGTCCGATCTCAAGGCGATGGCGGAAGGCCTGGGTCTGAATAACCCGCGCACGCTGGTGGCGACCGGCAATCTGGTTTTCGAGGTGCAAGAAACAGAACTCGCGGCATTGGAGCAGCGGCTGGAGGCGGCGTTCGCAAAGACTTTTGGCCGCCACGTCGACATCATCGTGCGCGGCGCGGATGATTGGCTGAAGCTCGCGGCCGGCAATCCATTTCCAGCCGATTCGGTCGCCGCTGCCGATCAAGTCGCGGTACGCGTGATGCGGGCGCCCGTTCCCGCGGAGGCCGCAGCGGCGCTTGAGGCCTATGCCGGCACGGGCGAGAAGCTGCGGATTGTCGGCGGCGACATCTGGATCGTCTTTTCCCGCGAGACGCCGAGTTCGCCGCTGCTTGCAGCGGTCAGTCACAAACGTCTCGGCATCGGCACCTCGCGCAACTGGAACACCGTGCGCCGCCTTGCCGAAATGGTCGCAGAATGAACGGGGCGGCTTGCGCCGCCCCGAATCCGCTCAAGCCTTCGCTATCCTGGCTCCAGCACCGAGTGCCATCGTGCGCAGCACGTAATAGATGACGCCGGCAATTGCCACGCCGAAGAACCAGCCATAGACGCCCCACCATGACGGCAGCAGGCTGGTGAAGTTGGGCAGGATCGAGGAGAAAACCGCGCCGATACCGGCGGCGATGAAGGCATTGACATGCCAGCCGCCTTGAAAGCGGAATTCGCCATTCTCCCTGTAGAGTGCCTCGACGTCGACCTCGCCCTTCCGGATCAGGTAGTAGTCGACCATCATCACGCCGAAGATCGGCCCCATCGTCGCGCCAATGATGTTGACGAAGGAGGCGGCACCGCCTTCCCAGGGCGCGAATGGATAGAGCACAAGCGCGATCAGCGCCGCGATGTAGCCGCCTTTCTTGAAGTCGATCTGGCGTGGAAAGACGTTGGAGAAGTCGAACGCCGGCGACACGAAATTCGCCACCACATTGATGCCGAGCGTCGCCACCGCAAAGGTCAGGGCTGCGAGCGCCGCCAGGAACCAGCTGTCGAATTTCGCCGAGATCTGGTCGGGATGCAGCAGCACCTCGCCATAGACGTCGAAGGCGGCGATCGTGGTGACGCCGGCGACCAGCGAGAACAGGATAAGATTGACCGGCAGGCCCCAGATGTTGCCCTTGCGCAGCGATGCCTTGTCCGGGGCGTAGCGCGCGAAATCGCAGAAGTTGAGATAGAGTGCGGAGAAATAGGTCACCCAGATCGCCGCCACCGCAAACAGCGAGGTCCAGGAGCCCGGCGTGCCCGGCACGCCCGCGTCCTTTGTCTTTTCCAGCAGCACATCCATCGGGATGTCGCTGGTGAAGGCGAAGGTGCCTGCCTTGATGCAAAGATAGATCGCCAGGATCAGCATCATCACCCACACCGCCGGTCCGGCCCAATCTTGGAAGCGGCGCACCGTTTCCATGCCCTTCTGGATGATCAGGAGCTGCAGCGCCCAGATGACGACGAAGCAGATCACCTCGAGCCCGGAGTGGCCGAGGAAATGTGTGCTCTGGTTGAAGTCGGCGAACCATTGCGAGCGGATCAGCAGGGCTACGATCGCGCCGGAGGCGGCCGCCGTCTGCGCACCGTACCAGAAGCAGGCGACGATGGCGCGCACCAGCGCCGGTATGTTGGCGCCCCAGATGCCGAAGGAGGCACGCGCCAGGACAGGGTAGGGCACCCCGGTCTTCACGCCGGCATAGCCGACCATGTTCATCAACGCATAGATGATCAGCGAACCGATACCGATGGCGATGATGAAGTTGACGAAGCCGCCGCAAAACAGGAACAGGCTGGCCGCCAGATAGTAGCCCCACAGGCTGTGGACGTCCGACGTCCAGACGTTGAAGATCGAGAACGGTCCCCAGTTTCGAACCTTCGCCGGGGCGAGATCCTCATTGTACAGGTCCGGTGATGCGCCTTGTATGGTCATTGCTATGTCCTCCCCTTGCAACCGCACGCGCCTCCACGCATGGCACGCAGGTTAAGCCTGACGCAGGGGAACCGGCAAGCAGACGATTTGCCGGCTTTGGACTCAAAGGCCTTCAATGAGAAACGCGCTTATCGGTCGGACGATGCCGTGGCTGCGATATTGAGCTTCGCCGCTGATTCGGTCGCTGCTTGCTTGCCGGCCGGTCGAGCACCGGCCACCGCCGACGTCTCGAAACTGGCTTCGAGCCAGGCTATCGCGCCGGTCACGTCATCGAGGGCATAGTTTGCGGCCGTCGGTCCGTTCGGCTTCACGCGGATGGAGATGCCGCCGATTTCATTGATCGCCTCGAAACCGTGTTCGTCCGATGTATCGTCTCCGAGGAATATCGGCCGCCGGCCGACAAAGGGCGGAATGTCCATAAAACGCCGGATGGCAGCACCTTTGACGGCCTCCAAAGGCATGAGCTCGACGCCGGCGTTTCCCGGAAGCACCCGATAACCCTTCGGAAGCCGGGCCAAGGCCTGCTCGACCAGCTGGATTGCGGGCGCAAGCAGTTGCGGTGCTGCTCTTGTATGAACGGCAAGGACCGGCCCCTTGCGCTCGACATAGACCTTGCCGCTGCCCAGTTCGGCCTCGATCTCGTCGGCAAGGGCGGCGATGTCGGCCGGCGCGTCGGCGGCATCGATCGGACCGCTCGGCGTCAGCCGGTGCTCCAGGCCATACAGTCCGGCGATCCGCAGCTTCAGCGGATGGAACAGCTTGTCCACGGCGGGAATCGATCGGCCGGTGATGAAGGCGACCGCACCATCCAGCCGCCGCTCTATGCGTCCGAGCAGATTGCGCAATTCCTCGCCGACGAACACTGCGTCGGGATGGGCAGCGTGCTCCAGCAGAGTTCCGTCGATGTCAAGGAAGAGCGCCCATTGCCCTGCCGACAGGTTCAACGCCGGCGGTTGTTCAAAGCTTTTCACGATGCTGCCTTCCGTGCCCGCTCGAACATCGAGATGACGTTGTTGGTGTTCGATGGCGGGCGCTCGCCGGTTCCGGTCACCCTGTCGAGATCGCCGCGTTTGCGCAGGCGCGCCGCATCCAGCAGCATGCTGCCGGCCCAGCGGTAGACATTGTTGTCGCGGACCATCTCGCGCATCGGCCGCAAACGCTCGCGCTGCTCGTCCGGCGTCATCGTCAGCGCCTGCAACAGCGCCTCACTCATCATGGCCGCATCGTAGGGGTTGACGATCAGTGCTTCCAGCAGTTCGCGCGAGGCACCGGCAAAGGTGCTGAGCAAAAGCACGCCCTGTTCGTCGTCGCGCGCCGCGACGAATTCCTTGGCGACGAGGTTCATGCCGTCATGCAGACTGGTGACCATGCAGATGTCGGCGGCGCGATAGACCTCGTAGACCTGCTCCTGCCGATGATGTTCGGCGACCATCAGGATAGGGCTGTATGTCTCGCTGCCATAGCGCCGGTTGAGTTCCTCGGCACAGCGACGGCATTCGTCATGGAGTTGCTGGTAGGCGGGCAATGTCCCCCGGCTCGGCGCCGCGATCTGCAGGAAAACCACCTTGCCTATCCATTCGGGATATCTCGTGAACAATTCGTCCAGGGCATGGAAGCGATCGAGAATGCCTTTCGTGTAGTCGAGGCGCTCGACGCCAACGCAAAGTTTGGTATCCGCAGACAGGCCGAATCTGTCGCGCACGCTGGCGCGGCACTCCTCCACAGACGGCAGTTTTGCCAGCAATTGGGCCGGCCATTCTATGGAAATGGGATAGGCGTGGACCAATGTGGTCTGCCCACCATAGGAGATTGCCGCGTCTGCCCGTTCGATCCGGCTCTCCAGAAAGCGGTCGACACTTTCGGTGAAGTTGTTGGCATGGAATTGGGTATGAAAGCCGATGATCGAACTGCCTAGCAGTCCTTCCAGGATCCGCTCACGCCACGGACAGATGCTGAACACTTCCGAATTGGGCCACGGGATATGCCAGAATGTGATGACGATGGCGTCCGGCAGGCGCTGGCGAATCATGCGCGGCAGCAGCGCGAAATGGTAGTCCTGCACCAGCACGATCGGCCGTTCGTTGCGGGCTTCGGCAACCACCGTATCGGCGAACTTGCGGTTGACAGCCTCGTAGGCGTCCCAGTCCGAGGCGCGAAACACGGGGCGGGTGAAGGCGATATGGCAAAGCGGCCATAGGCCCTCATTGGCGAAGCCTAGATAATAGCCTTGATATTCCTCCTCCGTCAGCCAGACCCTGCGCAGCGTGTAGGACGGGTTGCCGGGCGGCACCTGCACCCGGTCGTCCTTGTCGACGGTGAGGCGGTCTGCGGTGCCGCCGCCATAGGCGATCCAGGTGCCGGCACAGGCGCGGGTGATGGGTTCGAGTGCCGACACCAGCCCGCTGGCCGGTACCAAAAGTTGCACCCCGTCATCCTTGATGTTGTGGATGTAGGGTTCGCGGTTGGACACCACGATGACCTGTGCGTCCGGCAGGTCGTCGGCCAGGATCTTGCGCAAGGTGTCGGGCGACCATGTGACCAGTGCCGCATCGGCCGACTGGCCGTTCTTTTCGAACTCGCGCAGCACCTTGCGTGCCGCTTCCGACGCGACATCCTCGCTCGGCGTGTATGCGGCCGCCGTTGCGCGGCCGCGGCGCTGGCGGGATATCGATAGGAGAATGGCAAAAGCGGAAAAGCCAAAACTTGCAATCAGCAAAACCCAGAGCAGGTTTACGGTATAATCTGACATGGAATGTGATCTCGCCTCCGGCCGGCCGATAGCCGTTTTTTATTTGTTTTTCTGGTTCGCTGCCGCGTGACGACGACAGCATCCCCCGCTGCCCCTTTTTGCAACGCACAAAGAGGCTATCGGTTCCGGACGATTGCAATGCCGGGCGTCATTTTCGACGCGCCGCAGCGCGCCGGCATCAAGTGCGCACGATGAGCGGCACCATCCCTTCATACCGATCGGCGAGAAAGGCGACGACCCGGTCGCCGACACGCTGGAATGTGAGGTCGACCACCGTCGAGCCGACACCCAGATGCCGCAATGTCAACGTGTCGATGCCGATCGGCAGCCTTGGGCGGGTGACCCGGATTTCGCTGTTCCAGCCGTCGATTTCGAGGCCAAGGCAGGCCTGCATCAGCATGAAGGCCGATCCCGCCGACCAGGCTTGCGGCAGGCACGCGACCGGATAGGCGATGGGCGCTTCGCCCGGCGACCGGGTAAAGCCGCAGAACAGTTCCGGCAGCCGCATGTTGAAATGGACAGCCGATTCGAACGTGCCGCTCATCAGCCGGACCACGCTGTCGCGCACGCCATAACGTGCCAGGCCGGCACCGCACATGGCGGTGTCGTGCGGCCAGATCGAGCCATTGTGGTAGGACATCGGATTGAAGAATATCGCATCGTCGGCCAGCGTCCTCACTCCCCAACCAGAGTGGAACGACGCTGAGAGCAGCTGATCGGCGACCATCTGCGCCCGTTCCGGCTCGGGCAGCCCGACATAGAGGAGATGGCCGGCATTCGACGTCCGTACCTTGCAGAGCTCGCCCGCACCATCGATCGCCAGTGCATAGAAATTGAGATCGTCCATCCAGAAATGGCGTTCAACCGCGGCGCGCATGGTTTCAGCGCGTTCCTCCCAGTGATCGGCCTTGTCGTCCTCGCTGCGGCGGCGGGCGAGCGCCGCCAGCCCACGGAACGCGGCAAAGACGTAGCCTTGCACCTCGACCAGGGCGATCGGCCCCTTGGGCATGCGGCCATCGGCATGGAAGACGGAATCGAAACTGTCCTTCCAGCCCTGGTTGGCGAGGCCGGTCTCGGCGCCGCGCTGGTAGGTAACGAAGCCGGTCGCGCGGCTTGTCTCCTCCGTCCATTCGGCCGCTGCACAGAGCGATGGCCACAGACTGTCGACGAACGCCATGTCGCCGGTACGATCCGCATAGGCGCAAGCGAGATGAATGTAGAGCGGCGTGGTATCGACACCGCCGTAGTAGCGGCCGAACGGCAGCTCCCGCAGCGCTGCCATCTCGCCCTTGCGGGTCTCGTGCATGATCTTGCCCGGCTGCGAATCGCTGAACGGCGACGTTTCGGTTGCCTGATGCTGTGCGAGAAAGGCGAGTACGCCGCGCGCCAGCCCGGGATTCAGCCACAGCATCTGCAGTGCGGAGATCACCCCGTCACGGCCAAATGCCGTCGAGAACCAGGGTATACCGGCATAGGGGTAAGGTCCGGTTGCAAGCTCGGTGGTCAGCAGCGCCACATCCGCGCGCGCGCGTTCGATCCAGTCGTTGAAGACGCGGCCGGAGCTGTGCACCGTCGCACCGTGGCGGCGTTTGGCGCGCATGCCGAAGCGAGCGCGGGCGGCGGCAGCCCGAAAACGGTCGCGGTCGGGTGTCTCCGCCACTTCCGGGCCGACCTCGATATAGAGGACCTCGCTGCTGCGCTTCGTCACTGCAACCAGGAAATCCGCACGGCTGGCGGTCAAATTGTCCGGCGCCTGCGAGAACGAGATCGCCGATAGGCGCACGAGCTGGTCCAGACCGTCATATCGAAGCACCACCGATGTCGGACTGGTCTCGGCGGCGTGGGCAATCCCGCGCTTGAGCCGGGTCGAACCGCGCACCTCGAACATGTCACGGAAATCCGCTGCGAAATGCAATGAAACCCGAATGGCCGACGATTCCTGGCTGTAGTTGGAAAGGGTGATGCGCTCGAACAGCCGGTCCTGCCAAAGCAGCCTGACGCGTTCTATGTGGATCGCGCCCTGCGGAATGTCGCGACCACCGACACTCTGGATCGGCAAATTGGTCAGGTTCGAGGTGAAAAGCACATTGTCCTGGCTGAGCGATGCGCCCAGCAGCGACATTTGCCGGCCACCGACCGTCAGCCGGAATTCCGAAAGCACACGCGTGTCGTCCCGGAAAAAGCCATCGCCGGCGCCGCGGATGTCGCCATAGGCGTCGGCCACCGCGAAGCAGTCGCCTTGCTTGAGGGCGAACAGCCGGTGCGGCTCCCGGGGCGCAACCTCGTCGAGGGAGGCAAGGGCTACGGCGGGATCAAGCTTACGCTCGTCGAGTTGATTCATATGTCACAAGCTCTGTCGTTTCGTTCCAACGTCCACAATAACGCCGATCAGGATGCTCTCGCTTCACCGGGAGCGCCGATCAGGCGCGAATAGGCAGCCACATAGTCGTGGGCCATTCTCGTGGCAGAAAAACGGTTTTCGAATACGGCTCTCACCTGTCGCCGGTCGAGGCGCAGCAATTCCGGGATCGAGGCGACCGCAGCATCGACCGTATCGACAAGGAAACCGGTCACGCCGTGGTCGATGATCTCCGGCAGGGCACCGCATTTCCAAGCGACTACCGGCGTGCCGCAGGCCATGGCCTCTATCGCGGCAAGACCGAACGGCTCCGGCCAATCGATTGGAAACAGCAGGCCGGCCGCCTTGCCGAGGAATTCCGCTTTTCTGTCCTCTTCGATCTCGCCGATATAGTCGACGCGGTCGCCGTCGATCAGTGGCTCGACCGTGTCGTGGAAAAAAGCACGGTCGTCGTCGCCGATCTTTGCCGCAAGCTTCAGTTTCAGCCCGGAGCGCAAGGCGATCTCAATGGCACGGTCCGGGCGCTTGTCGCGCGACAGCCGGCCGAGAAAGGCCAGATACGGCTCGTCTGCATCCGTCTCGAAAGTCGGCTCGTACATATTGATCGGCAGCCCGTGATGGATGGTCGCCAGCCAATTGGCCCTGGGTAAGCCGGTTCTCTGGCTGCGCGAAATGGAGATCATCGGAAAGCGCGGAAAACGCTCGTAGGCTGGGGCCAGGTCGACATAGTCGAGCCTGCCATGCGGTGTCGTCACCGTCCGGTCGGGCATGTGTTCGAAGAAAGGAAAATGCAGGAAGTGGCTGAGATGGAAATGGATAATGTCGAACTGTTGCGCTCGGTTCCTCACCTCGGCCAGCATCGCCAGATGCGCCGCGGTTTCGGATTTGTGCGGGCGCGGATCGAGACGGAGCGCCCGCTCGCGACACGCTACCAATTTCGCCGACGTGTTGGTATCGCCGCTGGCGAACAGGGTCACGTCATGGCCAAGCTCGACCAATCCCTCGGTCAGATAGGAGACGATGCGCTCCGTCCCTCCATAGAACCGGGGTGGCACGGATTCATGGAGCGGCGCCACATGGGCTATTCTCATGTTTTGGCATTTCCCTCAAAAAGACGGCTCGTGGCATCGAAATGCATCAGCCGCGCGAACGTTCCCGTACAATGGCGAGATGTCACTCAATTGGGGCAAAGATGTCACCCAATTGGGGATGCCGGGCGCTTCCACCGCTGCTCGTCTGGTCCAGCCAACATTTTCCAGGCCAAGCCCTCTTTTGCCGGGAACCAAAGTCGGGTTCGCGAGTTTAGTGGGGTTCGATCGCACGCATCCGGTCGACGGGGAGGAAACGATGGACCGCTTGCAATTCTTTTCGCCCGTGCGGATTTTGCGCGGACAGGGACAGCCCGTGGAAGAGATCGACAACGTTGCCGAAGCTATGGCATTCTTGCGAAAATGGCCGGCCGGGCGGCGCGGGCCGGTTTACCAGTGCGCCGTGAATAGCTGCGCTGCGGCCATGGCCGGCCGGATGTCGGCCGAGGAAGCGCGAAAGGCTTTTGCCGGCTTCGCCCGGATCACCCGGCTGCTCGAGGGCGATAGGCCGTTGCCGATGAGCGGCGAGGATCGGCATGGCGATCACGCGTTGAGGCGATAGGCCAGTTGCCGCAGATCGTCAGAGCAAGGGTGGCATTCAGCCTGAACGCCCGATCGGCGACCGACTCGCTTTCGCGAACAGTCGTTTGAGCTGAGCAACGGCGCCGTTTTCGCTGATGTAATCGCAATAGGTGATGTAATCGGGGTCGCATGACAGATGGCGTTCCTCGGTGATGGCGCGGAGTGCGTAGACGGCGTTGAGGCCGAACAGGATGGCGGAGTGCCGCAGCGCTTCAGCGGGTCCTGCGGCGGTGAGGAAAGGCACGGAGATCAGCCACCAGGAGAGGTTTTTCGAAACATAGGCCGGATGCTTGATCCAGCGATACGGTCCGCAGGTGACGATTCCGCGATTGGTGAGATTGGAAAATCTCAGGCCAAAGCTCACGGTGGACCAGACAAAAATCAAGATGCAGAAGAGGATCGCCGATCCCCAGAAAACCTGGAGCGCCGGTGAGGGCATCACCGCCGTCCAGTTGGCGCCCGTTTCGTAGTTCAGGTAGGCACGGGTGGCGGCGTTGATGGGTTCATAACAGGCAAGACAAACCAGCCAGCCGAACACGGTGGGTTCGACGCTGCGGATATGGTTGTCGAGGACGCGCAGCGTGAAGACGTAGCCGACGACCGCGACAAGAACATCCACCATGAACAGGAGATCGATTGCAAAAGCGTGCCAGCGCGTGATGTCGAATCGATACGGTTGTTCCAGCCCGGCCAGGATCGAACCCAGTGTGGAGCACAGATAGACGAACATCAGCGGCAGGAAGAAGCCTTTGACGATCCAGCCCCGCACATGCTGGCGTATCTGCTCGGTTCGCTGCGGCACGGCGCCGCTGAGGACGAATGCACCGATTTCGGCATATGAATCTTCCGGATCGGTCTGCCTGCGGTCGACATAAGCAACATAAAACGGCGCGGCGACGAGCAGCGCCGGCAAGGTGTCGTAGAGCGCTGCCCAGTAGGGGGCGTAAAACTCACGCCGGTATTCCGGCACTATTCAGTAGACTGCGGCAATGGTCGTGAGCGTAACGATCAAGCCGATGAGCTTGCGCACGACACGCTCGACTTCAAGCGCTCGCATCGGCTTCGCCTGCAATCCCGTTGAACGCCTTCGAAACGTCTGGAAATAGGCCGTGTCGACCGCGATCATCGCTGCCGCGGTAGCTGCAATGACAGTCATGGCCTGCAAATGCACAGGCCAGCTTCTGTCGACGAGCATCGCGACGGTCAGCGCAAGACCAAGCAATCCTGCAAGGCCGGTGAGGGGCGCGGTCGCCGATTTCGGTTGGAGCGTCATACTACTACTCCCGTTGTCGTGAGGATCGATCGTCGTTGCCGGCCGCGTGGTCGCCGCCACGGTTCAACTCGAGTGGCGCCGCCACCGGAGCCGCTTGAGCAGCCGCTACACTCCGCCGCTGCCGTTAGACCCGCCGCTGCTTGTTCCGTCGTTGCCGCCACTGGATCCGCTACTGCCGCTCGAACTGCTGGTGCCGCTAGAGCCGCTGCTGCCGCTGGAACCGCTGCTGCCACTGGAACCGCTGCTGCCGCTCGAAGTGCTGCTGCCGCTGGAGCCGCTGCTGCCGCTCGAAGTGCTGCTGCCGCTGGAACCGCTGCTGCCACTGGAGCCGCTGCTGCCGCTTGAGCCGCTGCTGCCGCTGGAACCGCTGCTGCCGCTTGATCCGCTGCTGCCGCTGGAGCCGCTGCTGCCGCTCGAACCGCTGCCGCCGCTCGAGCCGCTGCTGCCGCTTGAGCTGCTGGAACTGCTGGTGCCGCTCGAACTGCTGCCGCTTGAGCTGCTGGCGCCGCTCGATCCGCTGCTGCTTGAGCCGCCGATGGGCCCCTTGTTGACGTTGCGTGGGGAGGGATGGTTGTTGGCGCCCTCGCTTAGATTTTCGCAGGTGCACTTGCGCTGATACTTGGTGCCGAAGGCACTGCCTTCATTACTCGCCTGCTGGCAGACCAACCTATGGCAAATCAAAGTCGCTTCGGTTGTCTCGGGGGTAAGGCCCGTGATGACTATTGCGGTTGTCGTGGCCGCCATGCCCGTGATCGTGAACCGGAGTAAATTCCGAAAATTGTGCATAGATACCTCGCTTTCTGACGCCTCGCTTCTCGGGCTCACGCCCAAGCTTCCTCGTTGTCGAGTGGGTGTTTGCGACAAGGCCGCATACGGATCGCTTACGCCTCAGCGGTCGGGGCTCAGTGGCGGCATAAAAAGTTGGACGAAGCGCAGACAATGGTGCCGCATTGCGGTATTTCGACCGGAAAAGGCCAAAGATGCACTTTTGGGGGAATGGATAATGTCGAAACGGCTTAGACTGGTGCTGGGAACCGCCGGCGCAATTGCCGTCGCCATTGTCTGGGGGATCGTCGCCACGTCGATGGGCGTGCCATCGATTCTGATCACAGTAGGAGCGGTCGCGATCGGCGCGGGCATTTACAGCTATCAAAACCGGAACTGATCCGGTACCGGCGACGCGGCATAGCCCAAAACTCCCACGGTCGCAGACTGCCTGCGGCAATGCTCAGTGTACGAAAATTACCAACGACAGCGTTCTGTGGAACGAGTGGCCTGCCGAAGCTATTGTGGTGGCGGTCCGAGACACCCCCGCCTCGGGCCACTGGCTCACCCAGCCGAGTGGTCCGCTGCTATCCAATGGCAGCGGACCCTTCACCCGGAGGACGGACCCCGGAAGACGGACATTGTGCCGAATCGAGGGAGAACGATGGTCGTTGACGAGATTGCAGCGCGGCGCCTGAAAATTCTGATCGAGCAATATATGGAGACCAGGAAGAGGCGCCACGATGTGGTTTCTACCGCAGCGGCTGAGATCGCGATCAGGGCTGTCATACCGAATTGCCCGGTCTCCGGAAATGCCCTTGACGAAATGATTGCGGCATGTGCGTTCGAACATGGGCTGGGGGTGCTGTTCGATCGACCTGACGCATGAAGGCCTAAACGGCATGAATCCCAACGCCAAAATCGCGCGGTGCTGTCGTGTACGAATTCGAGGCTGCTCCTGAGGCGCTTGCGACTAAGGCGCGTCGCGTCGATCGGCCTCATGCGATGCGCTTTAGGTTCTTGTTTTGATACATGTTGTTATCGCAAAACCGCTGCACATTTTTGCGCGACATGCATTAGAGAAACCGACCAACCGGAGCAGCCATGCCGAGATATTTTTTCCATTTCCGAAACAATGAGGGCCGCTTGACGGAAGATTTCGAGGGTCAGGAGTTGGACGGTTTGTCCGCGGCTCAGGATAACGCCATGGCTTCGGCCAAGGAAATCCTGGCCGAGGGCCTGCTCAGCGGCAGCCCGGTCCTGACAGGTCTTTCCTTCGAAATCTGCGACGAGAACCGGAAGCTGCTTTTCCGATTTCCCTTCTCGGAAGCTGCCGAAAAGGCTGGCACTCGACCGTGATGGCCAAAAGCGCCGCAATGCGGGCGAGCTTTGATCGAGCCTGGCTGAAAAAACCGCATATCGCGGCAAACAGTCGTCAGTGCAAATCAGCACCATGGGAAAATTAGTAGCATAGCTGCCGGCACAAAGCAAGAACAAACATGGCTTACCATGCCGAAAAGACGTGCGTTTCAGGAACTCGAGGGCAGGCCCGGGTAGGGGCGCCAAGCGACATTGCGATTTCCAACCGATGTGTCGATTTGTCGGGCCGGGTGTTCGTCAACTTCCCGAAACGGCTTGGCAGGATGCTGTGATCAGGAGTTCCTTTCTCCCGCGGTTACGTTTACAGGACGCTCTGGACAGTGTCGTTTGCGCGCCAGCAACTGGACCGGGCTAGGCCCGGCGCACAGTCCTCTTCCGTAGAGGAACCAGTGCGGCGTCGTTTTTGGAGAACAATGATTTGTGGTGGTCAAATAAGCAAAAGAGATTCAAGGGAACGTGGGATGACCGACTGGACGGGCTATTCTCAGCAGAGGTCGACTACGCCGGGAAATCCATTCTCGATGTTGGCTGCAACATGGGTGTTGTCGCCTATGAGATATCCAAGCTAGGACCGAGTTCGATCCATGGGATCGACATTCTCAAGCCGCATATCGAGACGGCCAGGATGATCTTCCTGGGTTGTCCAGTCCAAAGCCGGTTCGATTGTCTCGATCTTGGCAGCCGGAAGCTGCAAAATGTTCTCCAACCGCAGTACGACATCGTCATGCTGCTGGCGGTCTACCATCACATGCAGTGGAGCCTCGGCGCGGACAAGGCGCGAAGCGTGCTGTGCGATATCGCCAGGCGTGCTCAAACGATCGTTGCCCGCGTCCCTCCTGGCAAGGATAAGGAGATGATCGCGGTGCTTTCGGATGTGGGCTTTTCAATTAAAAGCAATCACACATCGCCTCTTGGAAGCCATCTCATGGTCCTCGCGAAACACTGACCAGCATAGCGCGGCCGACGACGATTGGCGCAAGAGCCGCGTGGCTGGGGTCCGCTACGCTCGCATGCGAGGGACCGACGGTCATGGGCCGATGACGTGCAAGGATCCGGTTCGGCATTGACTGCGGTCGGGAACGAAGCCACAGACAGGTGATCGAAACCGTCTCGCGCTTCAAGACAACACGAAGACCGGACGGGATCGCAACGGGCGGCGACAAGATGATTGCAAAGAAACGAGTGTCAACGGTCCCGGCATATCCGCTGATCAAGCGTCTGATTGGCGAAAATCTGCCGCCGCACAAGATGCTGTATGTGACAGGTTTGCTGTGCTCGATCGCTGCTGCTGCCGCGGTCGGCGCGACGGCCTGGATCATGAAAGTCATGATCAACACCATCTATGTCGAGCGAGACGCTGCCGCTGTATCGGGTATCAGCGTCGTCATCATCGGCATTTTCCTAGTCAAGGGCATAGCTGCCTACTGCCAGACCGTCACGACGGGAAAGATTCGCCGGGCTATCGTTTCGGACCTGCAAAACCGTCAATTTTCTCGAATGGTGCGCTTCGACATCAGCCGTTTCGCGAACCAGCATCCGGCAAAATTCATCGCCAAGATCATGTTCAACGCGCGCGCCGGGGCGACCGTTATTCTCACCCTCACGAGCAGCGCCGTCTCTGATCTGCTGACCCTGATTGCTTTGGCCAGCGTCATGGTCAAGCAGGACCCGGTGATGTCGCTGATATCCGTGGCGGTTCTGCCGATGCTGTTCCTGTCAGTCGGCGCGATAACAAGGAAGCTCAAGGCGCTGGCGAGGGGCGAGACGGAATTGGCCGCGCAGGTCCAGTCGATCGGCACGGAAGCCGTCGAAGGCATCCGCACCATCAAGTCCTTCCAGCTCGAGGACAAGGCGGTTGCCAGCTTTGCAAAGGCCGTCCGCAAGATGGAAAGACGTGGCATCCAGATCAACCGGACGTCAGCATTGATGAGCCCATTGATGGAGACCGGCGGCGGCGTGATCATCGGGCTTTTCGTTATGTACGCCAGCTGGCAGACCCTCGGCAACGGCAAGACGCCCGGCGAATTCATGGCCTTCATTACCGCGTTCCTGCTTGCATATGAGCCTGCCAAGCGGTTGGCCCGGGTCAATGTCGACGTCCAGAAGCAGATGGTCGCCGTCGAGCAGATGTATGATTTGATCGACACGCCCGAGCAGCGGCGACTCGCAATCGCGGGCGAGCGCCTGACCGACGTCGATGGTGGTATCCGCTTTGAAGATGTGGCCTTCTCCTATGACGGCAACAGCCCGGCGCTCGAGGGTGTTTCCTTCGACGTGCGACCTCGTGAGAAGCTGGCGATCGTCGGCCGCTCCGGCGCCGGCAAGACCACCATCGTCAATCTGATCCTGCGCCTGATGGAGCCGGCCAAGGGCAGGATCCTGATCGACGGAAAGGACATTTCGAAGATCAGCCTAGCGGACGTTCGCGACAATATCGCACTTGTGTCACAGGACGTCTTCCTGTTCGAAGGCTCGATCCGCGACAACATTCGCGACGGCCGCCCGAACGCCACGGATCAGGAAATCGAGTCCGCTGCGAACCTCGCCCGGGTCACCAGTTTTGCTTCGGCGCTTGAAAACGGCCTCGACACGCTTGTCGGGCCGAGCGGCACCAATCTGTCGGGCGGGCAGAAACAACGCGTCGCCATCGCACGCGCCCTGCTCAAGAATGCTGCGGTAATCGTCTATGACGAAGCGACATCGGCGCTTGACGGCGAAAACGAACGGGCGGTTATGGAGGCAGCCTTCGACAGCACATTTCAGCGCACGGTGATCTGCATTGCGCACAGGCTGTCTACAATCAAGGCGGCCGATCGTATTCTCGTGTTTGACGCCGGACAGCTTGTCGATGCTGGAACGCATGACCAGCTTGCCAAGCACAGCGAGATATATCGTTCGATATTCCACCTGGAGGCGCCCGATCCGATGGTCGAAAGCGGCAAAAAGCTGCGGCAGAGCGTATTGCGCTGAAGGCCGATGACCAGCTTTTATCATGGTTCCTATGTCCGGTATGTGATTGGTGGACTGGGCCTTCAGGTGCGCCGGTACAAAAAGGCGGTGCGCAGGTTGTTTTCCGGTGCCAAGCAGCCGCGTTCCATTCTTGAGCTGCAAGCCAAGGTTGAGGCTCTGATCGTGCGCAGGGACTGGAAAGGCCTTGAAGCCGGTACCAATGAGATGGCTGTCACGGCCGATCACAATCGCGATCCGGAGTTGATGCAGAAGGCGGGCCAGGCGTTCGAGCGGCTTGGCAACTTTGCGCGGGCAGCTGAGCTTCGGCTTTCGGCGCGCCGGCTGCGGAAAGGGAAAAGCGCCAACGAGTGGATCGGCGAGAATCTCGGATCGGATACACTGCTGATCGATCTTGTGGAGGATGACCCGCGCAGCCTTGGCCGGGTTATCCGCCACGCGCGACTGGCCGGCGCTGCCGCTTCCTATTCGCAAAGCGCAACAATTCGGGTCGAGCCGCGCCTGGTATCAATTCTGCAACGAACGTTCCCGAAGGCGACCGTGGTCCCGGCGCAGCAGGATGTGGTCGGCGACAAACGTGCGACTTTCGAAGATCTCGCCTGGGTGTTCGGACGCGATGCCGAAAAGCTTGCTGCCGACTTCGTGCCGCTGCGGCCAGATCCTGAACTCGTCGAGACATTCCGCAAGCGCTATCGCTCGATGACGGATCTGCCGCTGGTGGGTCTCTCCTGGGGCAGCAAATCCCACACCAAGGACGTGCCTGATTTTCCTGAATGGGCACGGTTCATCGCCCAGACACAAGCGACATTCGTTTCGCTCCAGTACGGACAGATCAAGCCGGCGTTGCGGCGCCTTCGCAACGGCAACGACGGACGTCTTATCTTTGACGACAGCGTCGACCAGATGGTCGACATGGACCGTTTCGCCGCACAGGTGGCCGCACTCGATGCTGTCGTGACGATCAGCAATACGGCGGCGCATCTTGCCGGAGCCCTTGGCGTGCCGACTGTTTTCCTCATCGACGACAATTTTCAGACGGCATGGCCAGTGACCGGCGACCGGACACCCTGGTATCCGAAGGGCATTGTCATTCGCAAGGAGGGGCGCCCTTGGTCGCTGGTGCTCGACGAGGCCGGCCGGCGGCTCTCGTCGATCCTGACGACGCTTTCCGACACTCCCCGAGGACGATAGAACATCGCCGTGCAGAACAGACGAACCATCCTTCAGAAAGCAAAAACCGCCGATCTGCGCCCGCAGGGCGCCGTCGGCAAGCGGCTGCAGAAGGTTCTCGAGCGGGCAAAGGAACTTCTTAGACGTCCCTCGCGCCACGCCGACGAAAGCGCCGAACGGCATATGAGGCTGATGGAGGAAAGCGTGCAGCGTGGTGACTGGCAAAGTGCTCGCGACCATGCACTGGCGCTTGGCGTGCTCGGTGAGCAGCTTGGCGATCTCGGGCTGATCAAGAAAGCAGGGCGTGGACTGAGGCGTCTCGACGGAGGAAATCGCGTCTGGCAGTTGATGGCGGCGAGCAAGCAGCTGCGCGGCAGGCCCGATTGGGATGGCCGTGATCTTGCGGGTCGCACGCTTCTCGTCGATCGTCGCGAAGGCGACCTGGCGATCTTTTTCCAGTTCGCGTCGCTGCTTGGTCCAGTGATCGCGGCTGCCGGTCGATGCATCGTCTTCGTCGAGCCGCGACTGGCACCGCTTTATCGCAGAACATATCCTGCGCTCGATGTCAGGATTGAAGGGGAAGAGGACATGGCGGCGGTGGACGCCGATGTCGTTGCCGGTTTCGAGACACTGGCAAAGCATTTCTGGCCGGACGACCCGGCGGCACGCGCGCCCTTCGTTCCGCTGGAGCCGGACCGCCGACTGGTTGCCGAGCTGCGCGGCACCTATCTCGATGGCGGCCCAGGTCCCCTGATCGGATTTGCCTGGGGAAGCCTCAACAAGAGCAAGGATCTGCCGGCTCTGGACGATTGGCGGACGCTGTTCGGCAGCCTGCCGGGGCGCCTCGTCAGCTTGCAATATGGCGATGTCGGGCCGGCCCTCTCCGAGTTCGAGCGCCACGCGCCGGGGCGCATCATCCATGACGCTTCCGTCGACCAGTTGACGGACATGGACCGCTTTGCCGCCCAAATCGCGGCGCTCGACGCGGTGGTGACGATCAGCAATACCGGCGCCAACCTGGCCGGCGCGCTCGGCGTGCCGACGATTGTCATGCTCGACGACGGGTTTCGACTGTCCTGGCCTGCCTTCGGCGAGACCGTCGCCGCATATCCGAGCATTCGACTGGTCCGAAAAGGCGGCCGAGCCTGGGCGTCGGCAGTGCAGGAAGCAGGCGGACGGGTCATGCAAATCATCGGCGGAGCTGGCGATGGAAGGTAGCCTATTTCTCGGCCGGTTGCGCCGCGCTGTCGCGCTTGCAGGCTACAAATACAAGGTCTGGTTCCGACGTCACCGCCGGCAGCTCTTCCTTCGCTGGCGCGACGGCGACATTGCCGATCAGATGGCGGACTATCGGCGAAGCGTCGAGTCCCGCGATTGGCCGGCGGCACTGCCGAAAGCCCTGGCTCTTGGGTCCATTGCGAAGTCGAGGGGCGAGGTCCACCTGATCGACGAGCTCAGCAAGGCGCTGATGCGGATGGGCGCCTATGGCGCAGCCGCCGAACTCAGGATCGCACGACGCCACATCGTCAACGGCCGCGTCGATGGCGAGTGGCTGGGCCAGAATATTTCTGGCCAGACACTGCTGATCGATCTGATGGAAACCGAAAAGCAGGGTCTGGCCACCGCGATTCATCATGCGAGTTCCGTCGGCTGTGCCCTGGCGCGCGCCGCCCGCTCGATCGTGCTGGTCGAGCGCCGCCTGGTACCGCTCTTTCAGCGCACTTTTCCAACCGCCGATGTGCGGCCGGTCGGCGCTGATGGCAAGGCTGCCTATGCCGAGGCGCAGGCCTTCGCCGGCGTCCAGCATCTGACTGCCGTTTTCGAGACCGACGAGGCGACGATCCGCGAGCATTTCGTGCCCCTTAAGCCGGATCCGGCCCGGGTCGCTGAACTTCGCGCCCGCTACCGGAAGGAAGGGCGGCCGTTGGTCGGTATCGCATGGGGCAGCTCCAATCCCGGCAAAGACCTGCCGCCGCTTGCCGCCTGGCGAAACCTGATCGGCCGCCCGGACCTCCGGTTCGTCTCGCTGCAGTACGGCCAGATCGAGACCGATCTGAAGATCCTGACCGACGGTGAGCCGGAGCGCATTCTTCATGACAGATCGGTCGATCAGCTCGTCGACATGGACCTTTTCGCCGCGCAGGTTGCCGCGATGGACGCCGTGGTGACCATCAGCAATACCGGAGCGCATCTGGCCGGCGCGCTCGGCATTCCCTCGGTTTTCATTCTGGGCGACGGCTTCAAGCGCTCCTGGCCGGTCGAGGGTGACCGCACGCCCTACTATCCATCGGCCGTGCTGGTCTCGAAACGGGAACGCCCCTGGTCCGTAGTGATGGACGAGGCCGAGTCCATTCTGGCGCCATGGGTCACAAAAGTGAGTGGCTAAAGCATGTCGTCCAAAAGCGCGTCACTGAATGCGCTTCGACGCAATGCGCATTAAGGGGTTCGGCCGACGGACCGCGGAATGGAGCGCCTGTGTCGAACAGTCGTCGCAACAGGCCAAAAAACATAAGGCATTCCGAACCGGGATATAGTAAAGGCCCAATTCGCCCCGCAGAGGATCGCAATTCTTGCTGGCATTTCTGCCTTGTGTTCGAATCAGTCGTAGGCTTAGGCGCCCAGTAATGGGGTTGGTCTGGCCGGCAGCGGTTCGGGCGCCAGCTCTGATAATCTAAAGGAGGTCTCTCCCATGTCCTTTCTAAAATTTTTCCAGGCCAAAGCGCCGCCTCTTCCTCTTATCGTATCCTTTCCAAAATCGGGGCGCACGTGGCTGCGTGTCATGCTGGACGATCTCGGCGTTGAAGTTCAATACATTCATGACGGAACCGACCACAAGTTACTTCGACCGAAGTCGAGCCTCAAGGAGAATAAGTCTCGATACAAGAAGAGAAGAACAATAATGCTTGTTCGCGATCCAAGAGATACGGTGGTCTCAGGGTACTTTCAGGTTCAGAAGCGCCACATGCTTCCAGCGGGATCGTTCAGCGATTTTATCAGAAGCGACAATCATGGGATTGAAAAGATCATCAGATTTAATCTGCATTGGTTCGCGGCCATGCCCCGGATGCGCGAAATCCGGTATCTTCAATATGAAGATATGCATCGGGATACGGCTGGTGTCCTTCGCGCGATTCTTGGATTCCTGAACCAGCAGGCTGACGATCGGACGCTTGTCGAGGTGGCGAACAACCGAACGTTCGACAAGATGAAAGTGAGTGAATCGACCGGTGATCTGTCCGATCGATACGGCAAGATATTACAGCCGCGCGATGCGAATGATCCCGAAAGCTTCAAGGTGCGCAAGGGCAAGATAGGCGGTTACGGCGAATATCTTTCCGACGACGACGTGGCCTATTGTGACGAGCAGTTGGCTAAGTTCGAATATTGGGAGAAGCTGGACAAGGTCTTTAGCACGAACGGCTTGTGCTACTCTCGCGTCGATAACCGCGCCCGGATCGCCTTGGGTTAGGGAGCATTGCCGACATGGTGATGCGGACCGGATTCATTTGCGGCTGCGGTCATAGCGGGACGACGTTGATTGCGACGATCCTTGCGTCGCATCCCGACGTCTACTTGCCGCTCCAGGAAACCAACATTTTCTTCAAGTGGACGCCATTGGCCATGTTCCGCTTCTGGAAACTGAAGCGGGCGGCGCTCGATGCTGGAAAGAGCGTGCTGCTTGAAAAGACACCGCGGCATATCCGCCGTGTCGCCCGCATTCGCCGGCTCGTGCCCGGCGCGCGTTTCGTCATGCCGGTGCGAGATGGGCGCGACGTGGTAGCGTCCCTGATCAAACGACTTGGCGACCCAAAGGAGGCTCTCGACCGCTGGATCAACGACAATGCGCTAGTTCTTGCGGAACGGGGAAAGCCGGATGTGCTGATCTATCGCTATGAGGACCTGGTCGAGAATCCGGCCAAAGTCGTCGAGCAGATATGCGGCTTTCTCGATGTAACCTTCAGCCCGGATCTTCTCGACTACCACAAGAACCCGCAGCAATGGTTCAAGCCGACCGACGCCAGCGACGAGACGCCACATGCGGTGCTCCGGAACCAGCAGGTCAATCAGCCGATCTACGACGGAAGCGGAAGATGGCGCTCCGAACTTGGAAACGCCGAACTACAGGACCTGGTACAAGGACGAGGTGCCCAGCTTATGAAAGCATTCGGTTATGCATGATGCCGGTTCGGCATCTGCTGGAAATGCCGTCTACCAATCAATCTTGTCGATCAAACCCGTTTTGAACAGGCTGTGAGCTCCTTCGTACAGCATTGACTGTTCGCTCATCGCGCTGAGAGCGGCTTTACCGCTCGATACCTCATGATACTGGCGATATTTGGAAGCGCCGTTCCAATACTGACCTTCCGCCACCGCGACCTGCGCCTTGTCGTTGAAATCGGCGAAGAACTTGAAATGAAGCAGGCCGGCCAATCCTTTTATATAGTTTCGCCAGTAGGGCAGCGGTGAGTGAATCGACGTAAAAATCGTCTGGCGATCAACATATATCAGAGGAAACTTGGTCAACTTGTGCTGCCTGGCGAAAAGCCGGGTTCTCGGGCCGCCTGTGATCTTGAGATGCCGGGGGCTCCTCGTCACCTCATAGCCGCTGACGTCGAAATGGTCCGCAACTTGCCATGGCGGGACGATGGGATCGAAGGGTACGTCCCAGATGTTTCCGCTCGGATACATGTCGATCATCGGCGCCAGCAGGCGTGTCATTCCGCGCCGCTTGAGCCAGTCGGCCATCGCACCGAGCGGATGCTGATCCATGCCGTCATAGACAAGATATTCGTCCGCATCCACGGTCAGATACCAGCGAGGCTGACCGTAAATCTGCACAATACGCTGCCGCCAAAGGTTTCCCAGGTCCGACTGCGAATAGGTGATCGGCGAGCTGAACAGATCGACGTCTGGCTGCTCGGCCAGAAGCTCAGCTGTGCCGTCGGTCGAGCGATCATCGAGGACGGCGAATCTGGTGACGCCGAGTTCGCGATAGTGCTTCAGGAACGGGTGTAGCCTGTCCGCCTCGTTGCGGATGACGAGGATCAAAGGCAGGTCATTCGCTTTAAGGGGCGTTATCGGCCGCAGCGATGACACTTCTGCCCGTCTTCCGAAGGTGTGTCTCAGCCGATATATGGCGGTGTCGGTAATCGTCCGGCGGACAATGGCGGGCCAGGTTGCTTTGCTCAAGCCGTCGATTCCCCTCATGGCGGTCACCGCCCGGCTGGAGCTGGCGCTGATCCGCTGTTTGCAGTTAATTTCTACATGCAGCACCGTTAGGCAAATCGCAAGCAGTTGCGGAGTTCCGGCGGGTGAGCTTTCCAAGTGTTGCCGATGCGCGCTGGCCTCTATAGACATCGTCGGATGGCAACAGGCCGGAGCCCAGACCCTATGTACGCCGGCATTCGTGGCACCGAAATTCAATTCGACAGGCCGATCCTGTTCGTGCGCCAGCGTTATGCGCCATTTGGCGGCGGCGAGATCATGCTGGAAAACATCATGGCCGCATTTGCCGCGCGTCAGCGGCCGGTGGCCGTGCTCTCCGGCGACTGGCCGCGAAACGAAGGCATAGAATTCATCCATTGTGCCGGCCGCCGGTTTCCGCGTTCGCTGCGGGCGACGTCCTTTGCTCAAGCCGCCTGCCGCAAGATCGCCGAGATGCCGCCGGCGCTGGTGCAGAGCAATGATCGCCTGCCGTGCTGCGATGTCTTCCGGGCCGGGGAGGGCGTTCATGCCGCCTATCTTGCCGAGCGGCGGCGTTTCGAGACGCGGCTTGGCAGGGCGGCAATGGCGCTGAGCCCCTTTCACCGCCAGACGCTGCGCCTCGAGCGCGCAACCTATGCCAGCCCGCGGCTCAAAGCTGTCATTGCCATTTCGAAAATGGTGGCAGAGGACATTGTCCGTCACTACGATTATCCGGCGGAAAATGTGCACCATATTCCCAACGGGGTGGATCTCGAACGTTTCAACCCGCAGCTGCGCCAGCGGCATCGGGCGACAATCCGCGCGCGGCTCGACGTCGACGAAAACAGGTCGGTCGTCCTGTTTGTCGGCTCGGGCTTTGCGCGAAAGGGACTGCTTGCACTGATGACGGCAGTCGCCAGGCTCGATGGCGAGCCTGAATTGTGGGTCATCGGCCATGATTCGCGCGCCAACGCCTTCAGGCAGGCCGGTGACAGGCTCGGTCTCGGCGCACGGCTCAAGATGCTGGGGCCGCAGAAAGACATGCTGCCGTGGTACGGCGCGGCCGACATTGCAGTGCTGCCTTCCATCTATGATCCTTTCGGCACGGTGGTCATCGAAGCGATGGCCAGCGGCTTGCCCGCCGTGGTGAGCACCGGCTGTGGAGCGCGCGAGCTTGTCGAGCGGTTCGAGCCGACGCTCGTTTGCGATGCGGCCAGCGAAAGCGACCTCGCAGCAGCGCTCGCGCACGCGCTGCAGTTGTCGTCACGGCCTGAGACCGCAACCCGGGTGAGGGCGGCCGCCGAACACTATGATTTCAATGTCATGATCAAGCGAATGATGGCGCTGTATGAAAGCCTTGATCTGAAATGATTTTCGACTTTGTTGAATTGGGTTAGTACCGTCAGTGTGCCAACAGGCCGGGAGCCGATGCTGCAGATGCATTCGAATGACAGTGGCAGCTTTGATGCCGGAACCTTCTGACCGTGCCGGCGCTCTCGGTCATTATCATCACCCGCAACGAGGAGGCGTCCATCGCGCAATGCCTTCGGTCGGTCCATTTTGCCGATGAGATCGTCGTTCTCGACAACAACAGCAGCGACAGGACCAGGGAGATTGCCGGTGCTCTGGGGGCCAAGGTTCTGATGACCGTTGATTGGCCCGGTTTCGGCGCGCAAAAAAACCGTGCGCTGGCCGCGGCGACGGGGGATTGGATCCTCTCGCTGGATGCAGATGAGTGGGTGGAGGCGCCGCTCGGCGCGGAAATCAGGGCCGCAATCGCCGACCCAAAAGCCTATGACGGCTTCGAAATACCGAGAAGATCGCGCTTTTGCGGTCACATTGTCCGCCATAGCGGCTGGTCGCCCGATCTGGTGCTCAGGCTCTTCCGTCGCCGCTCCGGGCGCTTCAGCGACGACACCGTGCACGAGAAGGTATTGGTGAACGGGAAGGTCAGCCGATTATCCCAGCCGATCGAGCACGATTCCATCACCGACTTGGCAGATGCCCACGACAAGATCGGCCGGTACGCAGAAGCGTCCGCCGCGCAGCTGCTTGCCGAGGGCAAAAAAAGCTCGATAGGCAAGGCGGTCTTGCGCTCGGTCTGGGCCTATGTGCGCAGCTATGTTTTCCGGCTGGGATTTCTGGACGGTTCCATTGGTGCGATGGTGGCCGCGTATTCGGCTAGCTACACCTATCAGAAATGGGCGCGTGTCGCATTGGGAATGCGAGGCCAGGTCCACCAGAAAAGCAAGGCTGAGGCCAGGACAAATCTGTGACAAACCGGCTTGGTTGACCGCAATTGTTGCCGAGCCATCGCCAACTAGTTAGTGTACGACCGTTAAAATCGAAAGCCAGGGTAGTGAATATGACTGATGCGTTTAGGGTATTTATCGGATGGGACAGCCGTGAGCCGATCGCGTACGACGTCGCGCGACACTCGTTGCTCAAACATGCGTCGGCGCCTGTCTCCGTCATTCCGATCAAACAAGACGAGATGCGTGCCCGCGGGCTGTATTGGCGGGAAAAAGATCCGCTCGCCTCAACGGAGTTCACCTACACGCGCTTCCTGACGCCCTTTCTCGCCGACTACACGGGTTGGGCCCTGTTTTGCGATTGCGATTTCCTGTGGCTCGGTGACGTCGCAGGCCTGCTGAAATACACGGACTCGGACAAGGCGGTCTATTGCGTCCAGCATGACTATACGCCGAAGGCCACAACCAAGATGGATGGCGTGGTCCAGACGTCCTATCCTCGGAAAAACTGGTCGTCGCTGATGCTGTTCAATTGCGCGCATCCTTCGGTCAGATCGCTCACGCCAGACGTCGTGAATCAGGAAAGTGGCGCCTATCTTCACCGAATGCAGTGGGTTGCCGACAAGGATTTGGGCTCATTGCCGGTAGAGTGGAATTGGCTCGAAGGCTGGAACGAAAAGCCTGCTGTCGGCACACCCAAGGCGGTCCACTATACCAGCGGCGGCCCGTGGTTTGCCGAGTGGCAGAATGTCGACTACGCCGACTTGTGGATAGCAGAACGCGACGAGTTCCTGGGTTCCGATCAAGCGGCATCTTCTCAGAGCGCAGTTCGATAAGAACATCGTGTTTGGCGGGTGACCTGGGCGCTTGCGAAAGTGGCATTGATTTTCGTGTCGCCAAGGGCGCAGCAACCAGCCGTCAGGCGCTGGGCGTCGACAACAATGCGTGGTGCCGACTGGGGGCGGGACCGGGGCAGATTGCGCCTACGGATCTGGCGGCTCCGGCCGGGCAAACATGCCGCGCTGAGATAAGGATCAACTCGCGGCAATATGATCGGTTTGGGGTCCGTCAGCTCTTTCATCGCCCTAGCCGGCACGCGAAAGTCGACCATGCCGTCACTGCGAAGACGCCTCGATCGTTTCCTGGAGAACCGCGGGCCTAAAATACCGCGGCTGCAGCTGAACCATGTCGAGCGCCTGGCGCTGGTTCGTCGCCATGGTGATTTTTCCCTTGCCTATTCGACCACCGTGCAGAAGGGGCTTCACTACTTCGGCGATGCCCAGGGCTACATCGCTTACGGCAGCAAAACGCGACATCATTTCGCGCTGGGTGATCCAATGGCTGCCCCGGCCGATCGGCGCGACTATATCAGACGTTTCATCGAGGTTGCCGGCAGCCCGTGGTTCGTGCAGATCGGCGAACAGACGGCGCGCGTGCTTGCCGGGCTTGGCTATCAGGTCAACCGCCTCGGCGTCGACACCAGGCTTGTCTTGCCCGGACACGACTTTTCCGGAAAGCGCAATGAGACAGTGCGCTATTCCGAACGCTGGCTCTTGAGGAAGGGTTTTTCCTTCGCAGAGGACAACGGGACTGTCTTCCTCGACGAGATTGCCAGGCTCTCCCAGAATTGGCGGGCCGACCGCATCGTCAAGCGCTGGGAGATGAGATTTCTCAACAGGCCCTTTGCCGATCACCTTGGCGTCGATATGCGCCGTTTCGTCCTGCACGGTCCGGATGGGGAACTCGTGGCCTTGCTGGATTTCGATCCGCTGTTCAGCGACGGCAAGATCATCGGCTACACCACCTCGTTCAAGCGCAAGCACATCGATGCCTCGGCGCATGCCGAGATCGGCCTGACCAAGTTCGCGGTCGACCGCTTTCGCAACGAAGGTGTTTCCGTCGTCACCCTGGGCCTGTCGCCGCTTGTCGAAATCGGACCTAGCGGTTTTGCCGAAAGCGATTTCTGGCGGCACGCCTTCCAGCGTGCCTATGACTCGCCGTGGGTCAATCGCACCCGCTTCAACCTGCAGGGGCAGGCGGCCTTCAAGCGCCGGTTCCACGGTGTCGAAGAACCGACCTATCTCGCCTTTCGCAAGGGGACTTTTTTCGAAGCACTTTCTCTGCTCCGGCTGATCAGGGCCGTGTAGTGCCTGTTAGATGAGCGCTCGTCGTCTCCCGGTATGGTCGACCTCACACCGGCCAGGCTGGTTGTTTAGGTGGGGAAAGGAATGCCGCGGCGGATGCAAAAGACCGGCTGCGAAGCGCCGGACCATTCTGCCGTCGTCCCCAGTCCCGCCGAGGCACTTTTGGCAGCCCGACACCGGCTCCGCATCAGCGCGCCAGCGAGCGGATTCACTATTGCTGCTGCGCACCGCCGGGAATAACGAGAGTACCCTGGCCCGGCCTTGAGTATCTGAAGCCTATGAAGAACAAAGCAACGATGACCAAACAAATGACGATGACCGCGACGACGCTGCCAGGATGGTGTCCGGTATCTGGCGGTTGGACCATTGCCTTCCCGTATGGCTATCGCCACTGACCTTCTTCATCTTCCAACCGAGCATGACGACTGTCAATGGACAGAGGAGCTGCCCCCGCCATCCAATCAGCCGCCGGTAGCGCCGACCACGTTACGCGCTTGCCGACCGAAGTTGATGATGGACCGAACCACAACTTGTCCTAAGCACGCCTCCATCGCTGCGAAGCGTTGGATGGCGGCGATCCACCGCGGCTTAGTCAAGCCGGAAACAGGAACGCCGCCGCCGGATCGAAAAAGACCTGCCGGCTGCAGGGCGACACACCCTGCGATTGCATGGCGGCGGAGGTCGGCCTGATGTCAACCTCCTGTCCAGCGGCGGTGCGCGCGACAATCCGCCGGCGCTCGCCGTAAAATGCGATATCGACGATCTCGACATTCAGTTCAGCGCTCGCCGGGCTCCGCTCCATGCTAAAGGCTTCGGGCCGGATCATCAGCCTGCTCTTCTGGCCTTTGCCGAACGTGCCGTTGGACCTCACTCCGGATATGATCGAACCGTCTGTCATGCGGATCGTTGTCGTGCCGTTGGTGGTGTCGAGATGTTCGGCGGCGAGGAAATTTGAATTGCCGATGAAGCCGGCGACGAAGTCGGTCGCCGGCCTCAGATAGAGATCCTCGCCGGTGCCGGTCTGCTCGATGCGGCCATCCTTGAACAGGGCGATCCGGTCCGACAGATGCAGCGCCTCTTCCTGATCGTGGGTGACGTAGAGAATGGTGACGCCGGTCTGGCGATGGATGCGGCGGATTTCGCCCTGGATTTCCTCGCGCAGCTTCTTGTCGAGCGCCGACAATGGCTCGTCCATCAAAAGGATCGGCGGATCGTAGGCCAGCGCCCGGGCCAGCGCGACGCGCTGCTGCTGGCCGCCCGACAGCGCGCCGGGTAAGCGCCCGGCAAAGCTTTCGAGTCGCACCAGGGCCAGCATGTCGGCGACCTTTTTCTTCACCTCGGCGTCCGTCCGGCGGCGAACCCGCAGCGGAAAAGCGACGTTTTCGGCCACCGTCAGATGCGGAAACAGGGTGTAGCGCTGGAAGACCATGCCGATGTTGCGCTTGTGCGAGGGCACTGCAAGCAGTGATCTTCCTTCCAGCAAGACATCGCCGGAAGTCGGGTTCTGAAAGCCGGCGATCGCGTAGAGCGTCGTCGATTTTCCCGAGCCGGAGGGCCCAAGAAAGGTCAGGAACTCACCCTTGGGTATGTCCAGCGTGACATCGTGCACGGCGACAATCGCCCCGAACGCCTTGCGCAGATTGCGGATGGAGAGGAAAGGGTGGGTCATGTCCGGAACTTTCGCTGCAGCAGCGCCGTCACCACCATCAGGGCAAGCGTCAGCCCGACAAGCAGGCTTGAGGCGGCTGCGATCACCGGACTGAGGTCCGACCGCAGACTGCTCCAGATCTTGACGGGCAAGGTTTGCAAGCTGGGACTGGCCATGAAGATCGCCACCACGACTTCGTCCCATGAGGCGAGGAAGGAAAAGATCGCGGCGGAGAAGATGCCGATCCGGATCGACGGCAAGGTGATCCTGAGCCTGGCCTCGAGCGGGCTTGCCCCGCAGACGATTGCCGCATCCTCGATCGACTTGTCAAACCCTTCGAGCGCCGCGACGATCGGGATGATGGCGAAGGGCAGCGCCAGCACGGTGTGGGCGATAACGAAACCGATGGTGGTGCCGCCGAGGCCAAGGCGAAGGAAGAAGGCGTAGATGGCGATGGCGAAGACGACGACGGGCAGCACCATCGGCGTCAGCAGCAGGCCGCGCAGGATCTCACGTCCGGCAAACCGTCCGCGAACCAGGGCAAAGGAGGCGAGCAGGCCGATCGCCACTGCCAGGATCGCCGTCATGGTGGCGATTCGGGCGCTGGTCAGCGCCGCGTCGAGCCAAGCCGGATCGGCAAAAAGCTCCTGGTACCATTTGAGCGTCCAGCCGGGCGGCGGAAAGGCCAGCCAGCGCGACGAGCCGAAGGAGAGCAGGACGATGAAGACCACCGGCAACAGAAGAAAGCCGGCGACCAGCGCGGTGAAGCCGAGCAGGGCAACCCGCAGTCCACCCATGCGGTCATAGTCGAGCAGCATCTCAGATGCCTCCGCTCGTGCGCCTGGCACCGACAAGGCGCAGCTGCAGCGCGTAGAGAGCCATGGTGACGACAAGCAGGATGAAGGCTGCGGCGCTGCCGAGTCCCCAGTTAAGCAGCGACTGGACCATCTGCGCGATCATTTCGGCAAGCATCATGTTCGACGTGCCGCCGAGCAGTGCCGGCGTGACGAAGTAGCCGAGCGACATGACGAAGACCATCAGGCCGCCGGCCGCGACGCCGGGCAGCGACAGCGGCAGGAGGATGCGGCGGAACGCCTGGAAAGGGCTTGCGCCGCACAGCGACGCCGCACGCAGCGTCATCGGATCGATCGCCCGCAGCGTGCCGACCAGCGGCAGGATCATGAAGGGCAGCATGATATAGACCATGCCGATGGTGACGCCGGTGAGATTGTTGATGAGCGGCAGCGGCTGGTCGATGACGCCGATGGTCATCAGCGTCCGGTTGATGACGCCGGTACGCTGCAGGAGCACCATCCAGGCATAGGTGCGGGTGAGCAGGTTCGTCCACATCGACAGAATGATGATGCCGAAGATGATCGAGGCCAGTCCCGAAGGCATGATCGCCAGCATCCAGGCGACCGGAAAGGCGACAAGGACGGTGACGATGGTGACCAGCGCCGCGACCAGGAATGTGTTGAAGAACACCCGCGCATAGGTGCCGTCACCAAGCAGGGCAGCATAGTTCTGCAAGCCTGGCTCGGGCTCCGTGACACTGCGCAAAAGCAGCGCCAGCACGGGGACGACGAAGAACAGCATAATCAGAATCAGGGCCGGCAGCAGGCCATTGAGACCTGCCGGCACCCGCACCGTTCCAAAGTTCCGGCGTGTTTCGACCGACATGACAGCGACCCGGCTACGGGACGAGACGGTACGAACCGTCTCGTCCATTGCGGTTCAAGGGCGGGCTTATTTCGCCTGCCAGGCATACCAGCGCGCGGCGATGGTGTCGCGATTGGCGGCCCAGTAGTTCATGTCGAGATTGATCTGTCCGTCGACATGAGCATCCGGCAGCGATTTCACGGCATCGGCCGGCATCTCTGCCTTGGCCTTGGTGTTGATCGGCGCATAACCGCTGGCTTCGGCAAATTTGGCCTGGCCAGCGGGGCCGCTCGCCGCGGCGAGGAATTTCATCGCCGTATCCTTGTTCTTGGCACCCTTCGGTACCACCAGGACGTCGGCTGCGGTCAGGTTCTGGTTCCAGGAGACGCCGACATCGGCGCCATCCTTGTTCAGTGCGAAGACGCGGCCGTTCCACAGCTGGCCGAACGTTGCTTCGCCGGATGCGATCAATTGCTGCGACTCCGCCCCGCCACCCCACCAGACGATGTCCGACTTGATGGTGTCGAGTTTCTTGAAGGCGCGATCGAGATCCAGCGGATAGAGCTTGTCCGCCGGAACACCATCGGCCAGCAGCGCGATCTCGATGACGCCGGGCGCCGACCATTTGTAGAAGGTCCGCTTGCCCGGGAACTTCGTCAGGTCGAACATGTCGGCCCAGCCGGCCGGTTCACCCGAAACGGCGCCCTTGTTCCAGGCGAGCACGAAGGAATAGTAGAAACTGCCGACGGCGTGATCGGTGGTGAAGCGCGGATCGAGGTCGGCCTTCGGCACGGTCTTGAAGTCGATCGGCTCGAGCAGACCGTCCTTGGCCGCCTTGATGGCGAAATCCATCTCGACGTCGACGACGTCCCAGTTGACACTGCCGCTATCGACCATCGCCTTCAGCTTGCCGTAGTCGGTCGGGCCATCCTGCATGACCTTGATGCCGGATGCAGCGGTGAACGGCTCGGCCCAGGATTTGGTCTGCGCTTCCTGGGTCGTCCCGCCCCAGCTGGTGAACACCATGTCCTCGGCCTTTGCGTCCGTCGTTGCCAGAACTGTCGTTGCAATAAATCCGGCAAGGATGCCGGTGATGATCAGTTTCATGTCGTTCTCCTCTGTTGTTTTCGTTGTTGTCTGTTCGCGATCGGTCGTTTTCGCCTTGATCGCGCATCTCCGGCCAGCGGCGGCTACCGCATGACAAAAGGATCGGGAATCGGGTCGTCGGAGGTGCGTATCCACACCGATTTCGAACGCGTGTAGTCGCGGATCGCATCGAGGCCGCCCTCGCGGCCGAGCCCGGATTGGCCGTAGCCGCCAAACGGAACCAGCGGCGAGACCGCCCGATAGGTGTTGATCCAGACCACGCCGGCATGGATGCCGCGCGCCATGCGGTGGGCTTTTGCCAGATTGGTGGTGAACACGCCGGACGCCAGGCCGAACTTCGTGTCGTTGGCGAGCGAAAGCGCTTCAGCTTCGCTGTCGAAGGCAAGCACCGAGAGCACCGGGCCGAAGAGCTCTTCGCGCACGCAGGCAAGGGTCTGATCAGGCGCGTCGATAATCGTCGGCGCGTAATAGAAGCCGCCCGCCATGCCCGTGGGGCGGATGCCGCCGGTGACCAGCCGCCCGCCGGCGGCCAGGCTTTCAGCAACGATCTTCTCTATCCATTCGCGCTGGCGCGAGGTGGCGAGCGGTCCCATTTCGGTCGCGGGATCCTGCGGATCGCCAATCCTGATCGCCTCGGCCTTGCGCTTGAGCCGGGCGAGGAGTTCGTCCTTCACGGAGCGCTGGACCAGCAGCCGAGAGCCGGCGACGCAGCTCTGGCCGGTGGCAGCGAAGATGCCTGCAACGACCGCGTTGGCGGCGCTGTCCAGATCGGCATCGGCAAACACCACGACCGGGCTTTTGCCGCCGAGCTCGAGCGTCGTGAAGGCGAGGTTTTCCGCCGTATTCCTGACGATCTGCCGAGCGGTCGAGGGACCGCCGGTGAAGGCGACGCGGGCGACGAGCGGATGACTGGTCAGGCGGTGACCGCAATCGTGGCCGAAGCCGGTCAGGATGTTGACGGTCCCGGCGGGAAATCCCGCCTCATGGACGAATTCGGCGAAGGCCAGCAACGGGGCAGGGCCGTCTTCCGATGCTTTCAGAACGATGGTGCAGCCGGCCGCCAGCGCCGGCCCGAGCTTGACGGCGGACAGGAAGAGCTGCGAATTCCACGGCACAATGGCGGCGACCACTCCGATCGGTTCGGGCCGGATGGTTACTTCCATGTCGGCCTTATCGATGGGGACGAATGAGCCCTCGTGCTTGTCGGCCAGCCCGCCATAATAGCGGTAGTAGTCGCCGACATAGGCGATCTGGGCGCGGGTCTCGCGGATGATCTTGCCGGTGTCGCGTGTCTCGAGTTCAGCCAGCCGGTCGGCATTGGCGACCACCAGATCGCCGAGCCTCACCAGAAGCTTGCCGCGTGCCGTTGCCGTCATCGCTGCCCACGGGGCACAGCGCAGCGCCCGGTGAGCGGCTTCGACGGCGCGGTCGACATCATCAGATGATGCAGCGGGCATCGTCGCCCATGGCGCGCCCGTCGAGGGATCGATGCTGTCGAAGGTCGCCGCCACTTCGACGAAGCTGCCGTCTATATAGTTCCTGAATTGAGTGGTGCTCATCGCAATCTAGCTTTCGGCTCGGAAAAGGCCGGCATCACCCTGTCGATGAAGAGCTGCAGCGATTTCTTCTTGCGCTGATGGGAAAGGCCGCTGTCGATCCAGATCGAATACTGATCGTAGCCGAGCGCTTCGTAGGCCTTCAGCCTGGCGATCACCTCGTCGGCTTCGCCAATGACCAGGTTCTGCTTGATCTTGTCAGGCGCATATTGCGGCATGGCCCCGATCTCGTCTTCGGTCAGCGCTTCCATCATGCCCTGGTGCACCGGCTTCTTGTTCTGGAACCAGGCGCCGAACTGGCAGTAGAACTGCGACAGATCCTGCGCGAGCCGGTCAGCATCCGCGGCGTCCTCGGCGACGAAAGTATGCATAAGCAGCATGATCTCCGGCCTTGGTACGTCGGGGTGGGCATTGCACGCCGCGTTGAAACGCTCCATCAGGCTGGCCACTTCGTCATCGCCCGAGGCAAGCGGCGTAACCTGGACGTTGCATTTGCTGGAAACCGCAAAGTCGTGCGAGTTCGGATCGCGTGCGGCCACCCAGATCGGCGGATAAGGCTTTTGCAACGGCTTGGGCGACGAGGTGGTTGAAGGAAACGACCAGAACTCGCCGGCGAGTTCGAAGTCACCATCCCAAAGGCCCCGGATCGCTGGCACCATCTCGCGCATACGCTGGCCGGCACCCCAGGCCTCGAGGCCTGGGAAAAGTCGCAGGTATTCATAAGCGTAGGCGCCGCGCGCAATGCCGATGTCGAGACGGCCGCCGGTGATGACGTCGGCCATCGCCGCTTCGCCGGCAAGCTTGATCGGGTGCCAGAATGGCGCGACGATGGTTCCGGTGCCGAGCCGGATGCGCCTGGTTTTGGCGGCGAGCCAGGCGATGTTGATGAACGGATTCGGCGAGATGGTGAATTCCATCCCGTGATGCTCGCCGATCCAGGCAGTCTCGAATCCTGCCTTTTCGGCCTGCAGCACCAGCTCCTCCAACTCGCCGACAAGCTCGGAATGCGGCTTTGCCAGATCCGACCGCTCCATGTGGACGAAAAGCGAAAATTTCATCGGTTTCACCCGCGGCCGGAAAGACGAATTTGAGAAGAAGAGGGCTTGGCGAGCGGCCGGACTTCGCCTTCGACCTCGTTGCCGACATAGACGCCGAATGCATCTTCCGTACGTTCGCGCGCATAGCGGGCAAGCATCGAACGCACTGCGGGATCGGCGATCTTCAGATCCGCGATCTTCTCGATGTCGACAAGCCGCATCTGGCGATCGTCGGAATAGGGTCCCTCGACCGTTCCGCGATAATAAACATGCGTGCGCCAGGGTTCGGCGGCATCGTCCCACACCGCGAACAGGAAGCCGAGCTGGGCGTCTATGGCCTTGGCGGCAAGGCGCCCCTTGAGACTGCGCGCATCGTTCGGCGTGCCCAATCCGCGTCCGGCTGGCAATTCATGAAACCCATCGGCCGTTGCGAAGAACAGCACACGGCCCTCATTCTCGAGAATGGCGCCGATCTCCGTATCGGGGGGCGCCGCCGCCAGGGCCTCCTGGCTGAGGCCAGGCGTGACGTAGGTGCCTCTGCAATAACCGAGGGGCTGAGCTCCGTTGTGACTGAAGTCACGGACGCGGCCGATGAGGATCGAGTGATCGCCAGCATCGACCAGTTGCTCCATGCCGCAATCGAACACCGCAACGCAGCCGTCGACCAGCGGATTGCCGGTCCGGCCCGGTTGCCAGCTCACGGCCGCGAACTTGTCCGCTGCTTTGGAAGCGAAGATGCCGGAATGGGCCTTCTGGTCCTCTGACAGGATGTTGATGGCGAAACCTCTCGACGTCGAAAAAGCACTGTGCCCCAGCGCCCTCTTGGCGATGCAGACAAGCACCAGCGGCGGCTCGAGCGAGACCGAGGTGAACGAGTTGGCGGTGAAGCCGCGCGGTTCGCCTTCCGTGCTGATCGTTGTGACGATGGTGACACCGGTCAGGAAGGAGCCGAGCGCGCGCCGGAATTCGCCGCTGTCAAAGACTGCATCCGTCTCCGGGTTCACGCCAGCGTCTCCTGCCGTGTCGAGAAATTCCATGATGTGTTTGGTCACTTTTTCAGGTGAAGCCATTGCCATCATGTGCCTTTCTCCATTGAGCACGAGGCATTGACCGTGCGGCGCAAGCCTCGCCATCGCCGCCGACATGGCCGGGGTCGAATTGCTGTCTTGCGACCCGGTCATAAACAGGGCCGGTGCGGCAAGACTCGGGAGGGCATCGGCATGCTCGGCATCGGCACGGGCAAAGAGGCGATAGGTGCGCGCGTAGCCTTCGGGTTCGACCCTTTCAAGGGCGGCGCGCGCGGTAGAGGCCGCGTCGACAAGGTTCGCAGGCAGCGGGTCGCCGAACCAGCGGGCAAGTGTTGCCGCAATGGCGGAAGGATTGCCACGGGGGCCAAGCGCGGCCGCCCGCTCGCGCACGGCCTGCGTCAAGGCCGCGGGGCGGCGGAACACCGCGTTGAGGCACACGATGGCGCGAACGCGCAAAGGGGCGCGAAGGGCGATTTCCAGTGCGACCAGCGCGCCCATCGAATGACCGACGATCGACACCGACGCCACGCCAAGATGGTCGAGCAGGCGAACCGCCTGATCGGCGAAATCCGACAGGCTGGCTTCTTCCGGCGGCAGCGGTGAAACGCCGTGGCCGAGCATGTCGATGGCGATCAGGTCATGATGGTCTTTCATCGCCGCGATCTGATCGTGCCAGATCGCGGCGTTCATGCCGACACCGTGAATGAGCAGAACCGGCGCGCCGGAGCCGGCGCGGATGAAGCCGGTGCCGTCCGGAGCCGTGTCCCGGACCCATGCGGTGGCAGCGACATCAGCCATGCAGGTCTCCGACCTCCTTGAGGTCCTGATAGCGGTCGCCGATGCGATGGTGCGGGCGGCCGCCAATCGAAGCGCCAAGCGCCACCACCAGTTCGTCGGGCGCGGGCGCGTCGCCGATTTGGAAATGTACGGTCAGATAGTGGGAGCGGCGGCCTTCGTCGTTCTTGTCCATCAGCGGGATCATGATCGGGGTGTTCGGCCCTCCGCGCAGATTGGTGAAGGCGAGATAGGTCTTGGCGCCGACCGCGCGACGGTAATGGTTGCCGAAATGCAGCGTATGGATCAGCGCCGATGCGTGCTCGATCTCGCCAGCCGTGCCGCAGACCGCGGCCTTGCCATAACCCTCTATTGCCTCGCCGGAACCGGCAACGGCGATAATCTCGCGGGTCAGCAGTTCGCCGAGGAAGGGAGCAATGACACGGATCTCCGGCGACAGGTCGTCGGTGAAACCGCAGCCCGCCCAAGGGTTTGTCAGCACGGCGGCGACGCCGATCAGACGCAACGGTTTTGGGGCTTCCTTGCCGCCCTCGATTAGCGTGTTCTCGATGTAGGTGACGATCTTTCGAATGGCTGGTTTCATGAAAGTCCTCGGTCGCCATGGCGCTGTGCAACGCCGAAATCTTTACATCATCTTATGGTATACCATACTATGGAGCACCGGGAGCCTTGTCAATCGGCTATGGAATCTGTTTTGTGGCCGGATCGGGGTAGGGAGAGAAGATGTCAGGCGATACGCTGCGGATCGACCGCTCTGCCAAGACGCTGAGGACGCTGGCGCTGGAGCGCATGCGTGAAGCGATCATGGGCTTCCATTTCCAGCCTGGTGAAAGGCTGGTCGAGCGGCCGCTATGCGATCAGCTCGGGGTTAGCCGTTCCGTCGTGCGCGAGGTCCTGCGGCAGCTGGAGGCGGAAGGCCTGGTGCAGATGATACCGGGCCACGGACCCGCCGTGGCCAAGCCGGATCTCGGCCGCGCCGACGAAATCTATGAATTGCGGGCGCTGCTCGAGGGCATCGCGGCGCGGGCTTGCGCCCTAACGGCCACGGACGCGCAGATCGCTTTGCTCGATGACGCCTTGACGAACCTGCTTGAGGCGTGGGCGTCCGGTGCGCCTGTCGAGGTGATGCGGGCAACGACCAAGTTCTACGAAACGCTGTTCGAGGCCGCCGACAAGCGCATTGCCTGGGAAATCGTGACGGGGCTGAATGTCCGCATCAATCAGCTCCGCTCAATGACGATCGCATCGGAGAACCGCCGCGAGCCGGCGATCGCCGAAATGACCGAAATCATGGATGCAATCCGGTCGCGCAAGCCGGACGAGGCGGAGGCGGCGGCGCGGCGGCATGTCGAATCCGCGTGGCAGATCGCCCGCAACACGCTTCGCCTTGGCTGACTGGTTTGCCGCCAACGCGGTTCATCGTTCCATGGAAGGCGTCTAACTGGTGCGTACAGCGAGGTGTGTGACGTGACTAAATTGCTTTCAGTTGCGGCGGCAAAATCGTATATCGGGTCAGTTAGGTGAGCATCTCTTGCCAAATTGCTCTGTCATTCGAAACGGAGTATCGGACGGACTGAGACAGAGAAAATAGTAAAATGAATATGCTACGCCACAGACTTGCGGTGGCGCCGATGATGGATTGGACGGACCGGCACTGCCGGTTCTTCCATCGCCAGCTGACGCGCGAGGCGCTGCTCTACACCGAGATGGTGGTGGCCGATGCGGTCATCCACGGCGCACGCGAGCGGCTGCTCGGCTTCGACGACAACGAACATCCGGTGGCTCTGCAGCTCGGCGGCGCCGATCCTGGAAAGCTGGCCGAGGCGGCGCGCATCGGCGAAGCCTTCGGCTATGATGAAATCAACCTCAATGTCGGCTGCCCGTCCGACCGCGTCCAGTCGGGCACCTTCGGCGCCTGCCTGATGAAGGCGCCCGTGCTCGTCGCGGATTGCGTCGCGGCGATGAAGGCGGCGGTGAAAATACCGGTTACCGTCAAATGCCGCATCGGCGTCGATGAGCAGGATCCGGAACCGGCACTCGATTCGTTGGCCGACGGTGTTTTCGCGGCCGGCGCAGACGCGCTGTGGGTGCACGCCCGCAAGGCCTGGTTGGAAGGACTGAGCCCAAAGGAAAATCGCGACATCCCACCGCTCGACTATGGCCGCGTCTATCGGCTGAAAGCCAGAAAGAAAAACAAATTCATCGGCATCAACGGCGGCATTCAATCTCTCGCAGAGGCGCTGACGCATCTCGACCATGTCGATGGCGCCATGCTCGGCCGCGCCGCCTATCACACGCCAGGGATACTGACCGGCATCGATGCCGCGTTTTACGGCAGCACAGCTGAGCCGTTCGATTTTGCCGCACTGATCGATGCGATGGCGGACTACGCGGCACGCCATATCGAACAGGGCGGCCGGCTGGGGCATGTCACCCGGCACATGGTCGGGCTGTTTCACGGCCTGCCCGGTGCACGCCGCTACCGGCAGATCCTTTCCATCGAGGCGACCAAGCAGGGTGCCGGACCGCAGGTGCTCAAGGCGGCTTTCGCAGAGGTCGATTTCGGCAGGACCGCAGAGGCGGCCTGAGGAAAAACTTAATCCCGCAACACCATGCGGTCACCGCGTACGTCGAAGCCCGATAGCGAGCCGATGAAATTCATGCCGAGCAGGCTCTGGCCGAGCGTGCCGGGTGCGGCGATCATGATGGGCATGTCCTTGCGCACGATGCCGCCGATCGACAGTTCATCGGTTCTTACGGCGGCGGCGCGTGTCATGCCGTTGGCGGTAGAGATCGGTATGGTGAAGCGGAGAGCCGCCGAATTGAACCCGACCGCCAGCGCGTCCTCGGCGGTCAGCACGGTGCTGGTTGCGCCGGTGTCGACAACCGTCAGGATCGGCGTGCCGTTGATCGTGACGCGCGCTTCGAAATGGCCGCTGCCGGCCTTGTCCAGGGTGACGGTGGCATGGCCTTCTTCCACGCCCAGCGCCAGCGGACTGCCGGGAACAAGGCCAGCGGTGATGCGGCTGGCGAAATCCTGCAATTCATAGCGGTACTGATAGCCGGCGATCAGCGCCAGCACGATGGCACCCCAGGCGCCGAGGCTGCGGGCCATGGTGCCTAACGGCCTGCCTGATCTGAGCAGGCCGGCGCCGACGAGCGCCGCTAAAGCGCCAAGCCAGATCAGCTGGCTGAAATCGTAATTCTCAACGCCGAATGTGCTGCCGGCGGAATCGTTGAGCATGAGCAGGAGTACACCCGCCCCGATCGCGACGATCAGAATCCACAACAGTCGGTTCATCTCTGCGGCCGGTTCACGAGAGGGCGTCGCGTTCGCGTGCCATGCGGCTGCGACGGGTTTCCCGGCGGGGGCGTCGCTCGACCGTTTCCAGCCTTGCCGGCAGCTCGGCCATGACGCTGCGGCGCGTTTGTGGGGTCATGTCGATCCAGGCGGCGATTTCCTCGCGCGTGCGCCCGCAACCGAAACAGAAGCCGGTTTTCATGTCGATCGAGCAGACCAGGATACACGGAGATTCAATGGCCGTCATAAGGATTTCCTTGGCTAGCCTCCACATGGTGCAACGACAATGTCAATGCAAGCCCTCCGGGATGCGCCGCCAACGGGTGCTTTCGCGTCAATACCGCCAAGTTGTACCGGGGCCTGGAGGTTGTGCCGGCTTGAGGTTGTGCCGGCTGGCCAAGGCGGCTATGCCGCTAACCAATTCACACGGACGATCGCCATCGACATGACCAGCGCGCTGCCTTTCGACGATTTTCGCGACCTCCTGGTGAGCCTGCGGCCGGCAGATATGGCGGCCAACGCCCGCGTGCGCCAGCTGTTTGCCAGGGCAGACAAGACCAAAGGCTCGCTCGGCCGCATCGAGGACATCGCCGCATGGCTCGCCGGCTGGAGCGGTCGCGCGCCGCCGGCGGTGACGCGACCATTGGTGGCAATCTTTGCCGGCAATCATGGCGTCACCCGCTACGGCATTTCACCGCGCCCCGCCGCCGCCACGGCAAATGCAGTCGAGCTCTGCGCCGCCGGCGGTGCAGCGATCAACCAGATCTGCATAGCCAACGATCTCGGCTTGAAGGTGTTCGATCTGGCTCTGCACATCCCGACAGCCGACATCACCGAGGATGCGGCACTAGACGAGCGCGGTTGCGCCGCCACCATGGCCTTCGGCATGGAAGCGATTGCCGGCGGCACCGACCTGCTTTGCCTTGGCGACCTCGGCGTCGGCAATTCGACTGTTGCCGCGGCGCTTTGCACGGCACTGTTCGGCGGCACCGGCGCCGACTGGGTTGGCCCTGGATCAGGGGCCGACGCGGCGATGCAGAGGCGCAAGGCGGAGGTAGTCGATGCCGCGATCGCGTTTCACGGCGCGAGCCTCAAGGACCCGCTGGAAGCGCTGCGCCGCGTCGGCGGACGAGAATTCGCGGCGATCTGCGGCGCCATTCTGGCGGCGCGGATGCAGAAGATCCCTGTGCTGCTCGACGGGTTTGCGGTAACCGCGGCCGCTGGTGTCCTACATGCCGCCAACCCCGCCGCGCTCGATCATTGTCTCCTTGCAAGCCTGTCGCCGGAGCCTGGTCATGCCAAGGCCGCCGAGCGCCTCGGCCTTCGCCCGCTGCTCGATCTGGGCGTCAGTCAAGGCGAGGGGGTAGGGGCGGCTCTTGCCGCCGGCCTGGTCAAGGCGGCCGCGCTGACCAGCTCCGGCATGGCAGCCGCGGTCCGCGGTTAAGCATTCAGCGCCGGCGCGAAGCAACCGCCTTGGTCGGCAGCGCCGGCAGTTCCTCCATCACCCGGCTCAGCGGGAAGATGGCGATCGCCTCGGTGCCTTCGCGTAGCCTGGAATGGAGCTGGAATTCGCCGCCATGCATGGCCAGCAGGCCTTGCACGATCGGCAGGCCAAGCCCGGTGCCCTGTTCGGCGCTCTTGATGGCGATCGAGCCCTGGCCGAAGGCCGAGAGCACGATCGGAATCTCGTCTTCCGGTATGCCCGGCCCATTGTCCTTGACGGAGAGATATTGCCCGCCGCCCGCCGTCCAGCCGACGCGCACGCGGATTTCGCCGCCGGTCGCGGTGAACTTGATGGCATTGGACAAGAGGTTGAGCGCAATCTGCCGCACCGCGCGTTCGTCGGCGAACAGGCGCGGCAAGGCGTTTTCGAAATCCTGGACGATGCGGATGTCCTTGTTGCGCGCCTTCAGCTCCATCATGTGGCAGCAATCCTCGACGACGGAGAGCAGCATCATCGGCTCCTCGTTGAGCTGGTAGCGGCCCGCTTCGATGCGCGACAAATCGAGAATTTCGTTGATCAGGTCGAGCAGATGCTGTCCGGAGTCATGCACGTCACGGGCATAGTCGCGATAGGTCGGGTTGCTCATCGGGCCGAGCACCTCGTTGGCCATCACTTCGGAAAAGCCGAGAATGGCGTTGAGCGGTGTGCGCAGTTCGTGGCTCATCGAGGCCAGGAAACGCGATTTCGCCAGATTGGCGTCTTCCGCCCGCCGCCGTGCCTCGTCCGACATCGATTTCGCCGTCTCCAATTCGGCGATCAGCGCATCCTTTTCGGAGCGGAACGAAAGCAGCATCAGCGAGGAACGGTTGAGCTGGCGCGCCACATAGGCGAAGAAAGGCAGCGACGCGATCAGCAAACCGGCCATGATCACTTCGACCGGCATCCATAATTTTGCGCTGGCATAGGCATAGATGGCGGCCGGGAGGGCGAAGGTCGCCAACAGCGCGCCGCGCAGGGACGATGCCAGGATCGCGGTTGCCGACATGGCGAGCAGCAGCACCACCGCCTTGGCGACCTGGAACTGATCGATTTGGCAAGTTTCGCAGCCGAGCCATGCGAACCAGGCCCAGCCAAGCCCGCAAAGAAAATGGCCGATCAGGAAATCCCTATGCGTCTCCAGCGGGTTGAGCTCGGACGCTTGAGTGACGCGTCTCGCCATGAATGCAACGATGGTATAGCAGATGAATGTGAACAGCGCCCAGACGCCGATCTCCTTGCCGATGCCCGCGAGCAAGCCTGCCGCGGCCGTTGCCAGAACGAGCAGCGGGATGACGATCACGCCGCCGGTCATCGAAAGCGCGTGGAGCTTCAACAGCTCGCGGTCGAAGTCGGGATTTCCGGCTTGCTGCGAAAGACGGTCGCGCGTCTTGCGGACCGCGCGCGCGACATCGCTGTTGCGATGGCGTTTCCTGCGGTCCACAATAAACTTGTCCGCCGTGGTCGAGCGTTGCAGGGGCATGAAGTCTTCAATTTACGCGGGCAGCAATTTCAAATCGTTAAGCTACGTTCGAATGATTAACCAACGGTTTGCCATATGAGCCGTTCGTGGTCGCGATGGCCGCGCCCGCGATACTATGCGCCGCGTCCCCTGTGGCGCAGGCTGATGGACTATGGGCTGACACTCACCGTGCTCGGCTTGCTGATCCTCCTGGCGGCGCGCCTCGACCGGGTGGAGACGCGCAAGACGGAGGGCGCGGCCATTGTCAATGACGGCGATAGCATCACGCTCGGCAGCGAGCGCATCCGCATGCGTGGCATCGACGCCCCGGAATATTCGCAGATCTGCCGCAAGGACGGTGCCGATTATCCCTGCGGCAAGCTGGCGCGGCAGTCCCTGGTGCGGTTGATAGCCGGCAAAGCCGTCTCCTGCAGCGGCTGGCAGCGCGACCGCTACGGCAGGCTGCTCGGCGACTGCAAGGTCGGCGGCAAGGATCTCAACCGCGCGCAGGTCGAGGCCGGCTGGGCGGTCGCCTTTGGCGATTTCGAGACCGAGGAAGCTGCTGCGCGCGCGGGCAAAGCCGGCATCTGGGCCGGAACTTTCGACGAGCCGAAGAACTGGCGCGAGAGCCACGGCCACGAGATGGTCGAAAGAAAGCACGGCACCTTGGCGTCGATCGGCGATGCCTTGCGCGAAATTTTTCGCTTCTGGTGAGCTGTGCCTATAGTTCGTCGAGACGGACGAGGAGGATAGAGATGAAGCTGTTCGACGGCGGGCGCGCGCCCAATCCACGTCGGGTTCGGATTTTTCTGGCCGAAAAGGGACTTCAGGTGCCGCTGGTGCCCGTCGACATGGGCGCGCTGGAGCACAAAGAGCAGCCGGTCAGCTCGCGCAATCCGCTGAAGCGTCTGCCGGTGCTCGAGCTCGACGATGGCACCATCATCACCGAATCCGTCGCAATCTGTCGTTACTTCGAGGAGCTGCACCCCGAGCCGGCTTTGTTCGGGCGTGGCGCGCTCGGCAAGGCGATCGTCGAGATGTGGCAAAGACGTGTGGAGTTCAATCTGTTCGGCTGCGTCGCCGCGGCGTTCCGGCATATCCACCCCGCAATGAGGGAATGGGAGATCCCGCAAATCCCCGAATGGGGTGAGGCCAACAAGCCGAAGGCGATCGAATTCCTGAGATTTCTGGACACTGAGCTCGCCGGCAGGGAATTCGTCGCCGGTGATGCCTATTCGATCGCCGACATCACCGGGCTGGTCGCCATCGACTTCATGAAGCCGGCTCGCATCAAGGTACCCGAAGAGTGCACCAACGTGCTGCGCTGGTATCGAGAAATCTCCAGCCGGCCGAGTGCAGCCGCCTGACAATGAGTTCCGAATGAGCGAAGAGCTGGAAGCCCTGGCGGCGAGGGTACGCGCCTGCCGCATCTGCGTCGATAGGCCGGCCGGCAGGCCGTTGCCGCACCAACCGCGGCCCGTGCTCAGGCCATCTTCGAGCGCACGTATCCTGATTGCCAGCCAGGCGCCGGGTACCAAGGTCCACGTGTCAGGCATGCCGTTCACCGACGCCTCCGGCGACCGACTGCGAAGCTGGCTAGGCGTCGGCAGCGAGGAATTCTATGACACGGACAAGTTTGCCATCGTGCCGATGGGCTTTTGCTTTCCCGGTCAGGACGCCAAGGGCGCCGACCTGCCGCCGCGCCGCGAATGTGCGCCGGCATGGCGCACATCGCTGATGGCGCTGATGCCGCAAGTCGATATGGTGCTGACGATCGGCATCTACGCGCAAAGCTGGCATATGGGCGCGGCGCGCCGTCCCTCGCTGACGGAAACGGTCATGGATTGGCGTGCCATCTGGGCGGCGGCGACCGACCCGAAAGTCCTGCCGCTGCCGCACCCGTCCTGGCGCAACACCGGCTGGCTGAAGCGCAATCCATGGTTTGAAATGGATTTGCTGCCCTTTCTGAGATCGGAAATCCGCTATCGCCTCGGCTAGGCATTCGGCAAGAAATCACTCGCTTTTGCGCTATTCAACAGAATTTCTTTCTTGTAATAGGCTTGAGCAAGAGGGAATATGGTAATCCATTCCTCGAAGCGCGTCGCGCATGAGGGGACGCGCGTTAAATTCTTGTTTTTATGCATGTCGTTGTGCCAAGGCCGCTGCGCACTTTGGACGACTTGCATCAGGGGAGCACCCAATGGACCGCCTCGATAGAAAAATCCTCCGCCTCCTTCAGGAGGATGCGACGCTTGCAGTCGCCGACGTCGCCAAGAAGGTGGGCCTGTCGACGACGCCGTGCTGGCGGCGCATCCAGAAGCTCGAGGAAGAGGGCGTCATCAAGCGGCGTGTCGCCATCCTCGATCATGAAAAGGTCAATGTGCGGGTCACCGTGTTCGTCTCGATCCGCACCAATTCGCACAGCCATGAATGGCTGCGGCGCTTTTCGGAGGTTATCCAGGAATTTCCCGAAGTGGTCGAATTCTACCGCATGAGCGGCGACGTCGACTATCTCTTGCGCGTCGTGGTGCCCGACATCGCCGCCTACGACGCCTTCTACAAGCGGCTGATCGCCAAGATCGAGATCCGCGACGTGTCGTCTTCCTTCGCCATGGAGCAGATCAAATACACGACCGAGATGCCGCTGGATTACATGGTGCTCGACAAGGAGTCCGGCGCCAACGCCGCCTGAGATTCTTCTGCTTAGTTCTTCTTTTTGTTGAGGAAAGTCCAGGGCGAGTTGACCGGCAGCGTGATCGTATCCGGCACGGTGTCGACGTCGACCACCTCGGCCTTGCGCACGGTGTAGCCCGACTGGATGACGCTTACACCGTCAAGGATAAAAAGCTGACTCTTCTCCATGCCCGGCTGCAATGCGCCGGTTACCGAAACCGGCTGGTAGGCCTCAGACATCCGGTAGGGTTGGGCAGGCGTAACGAGGACGATCTGGTTGGGCGGCGGCGTCGGCATATGGCTGCAGGCTCCCGTCCAGGGCACCAGCAGGAATTGATAGACGAGATCACCGTCGCGATCGACCGGCAGTGCATAGCCCGCGAGTTGTACGGTCTTGTCCTGCAAGTTGAGTGACAGCGTCTCGCCATGATCCGGCATTTTGGCCGCGATCATTGGCAGCCCGACGCTTTCGGCGGCTGCCTGGCTCGCCGGGCGCAGATCCTTCCAGAAAATATGCATCGTCCCGGCGCAAGCGTTGCCTGCGACAACAGACGCGAACACTGCGGCTGCAAGCGTCGCGCCTGACTTGAGACGGTTTTTCATTCCTGCTCCACTGCTGAGCCTTGATCTGCGGCCTATGCCAGCAAGTAAAGCTGCCGCTGTCGCCAAGGTCAACGTTCAAGCCGCATCACATGCCGGCGCGAGCCGGTCATGCCGATCTCGCGAAAGCCGCGGGCGGCGAACATGTCCCGAAAACCCATAAAGCTGTAGCTCGGCGACGCCTGGTCGACGGGATAAGCCTCGATCGTCGTGGCGCCTTTGGCAAAGGCGTGATCGATGGCTGCATCAAGCAATGCGCTCGCCAGCCCGCCGCCGCGCAACGCTCTAGGCACAAAGAAGCAGACGATCGACCAGATCCCCGCCTCGCGGTCGTCCTGCTGCCGTGACAGCTTGCGGTAGGTCTCGCGCGGCGCGACCGAGCACCAGCCGACGGTCCGGCCATCGTTCTGGGCGACAATGCCGACCGGCGTGCCGGCGTCGATCAGCGCCATCATCGCGCGTTTCTTCTCGACGTTCTCGACATGCTCGCGGCGGTCAAGATTGCGCCAAGCCATACACCAGCAGTATTTCGGCCCGCCGGGTTGCTCGAACAGGTTTTCGAAATCGGCGCGCGTCGATTGCGTCACCTCCGTGAAGCGCAGTTCGCTCAGGTCAAGCTTTTCTGTCAGCGAGCCGCTCAAGCGTCTTGGCATCGGAAAGTTCCTTCACGGCGTCCTTGCCGATCCAGCGTGCAGTCTTGTCCGTCGAGGCTGCCAGTTTTTGCGCCACGGCAAGGGCAGGGCGGTGCAAATTCATCGATCGCTTGCCGATCGAACGAAGCGCCCAGTTCACGGCCTTCTTCACAAAATTGCGGCCGTCGGTCGCATGCGCTTCGATGATCGACAGGAATTCGAGGAAGGTCGTGTCGGGTTCCTTCTTCCGGTGAACCACCGACCAGGCCATCATCGCAAAAGCCGTGCGCCGAACGAATTCCCGTTCGTCGACCGCGAATTCGGCGATCAATTCCCTCCAGCAATCCGTATCAACAAAGAGATCGGAGACCCCGTCGACGATATCCCAGGAGTCGAAAGTCGCCGCCCATCGTCTTGCATCCGCGGCGGAGAACCGCTCCGGATCGGCTGTCACGGAAGCGATGAACTGCGCCTCCATGATGCCTGTCTGCCAAAGCTCGAAGGCACGCTCATGGTTGCGCTTGATTTTCTTGGCAATCTGCCGCTGCACGCCATGCGAGATACCGAGCGCACGTTCGATCTTGATGCCGTAGCGCAGCATGCCAAGTCGATTTTCCTCCGAGGCGATCGAGCGCAGATGAGCGACGATTTCGTCGGCGCTGGATTGAGGCGAAAGCTCGGCCACGGTGAAGTCCTATTTCTCCAGCCGCGCCAGCAGCGAGGACGTGTCCCAGCGCTTGCCGCCCATCGCCTGCACGTCCTTGTAGAACTGGTCGACAAGTGCCGTCACCGGTAGTTTGGCGCCGTTGCGGTCGGCCTCGGCGAGGCAGATGCCAAGATCCTTGCGCATCCAGTCGACGGCGAAGCCGAAATCATATTTGCCGGCGTTCATCGTCTTGTGGCGGTTCTCCATCTGCCAGGAACCGGCGGCGCCCTTGGAGATCACCTCGATGACCTTTTCGATGTCGAGCCCAGCCTTTTGGCCGAAATGGATGCCCTCGGCCAGGCCCTGAACGAGGCCGGCGATGCAGATCTGGTTGATCATCTTGGTGAGCTGGCCAGCCCCGGCCGGTCCCATCAATCCGATCATGCGGGCATAAGCATCTATGACTGGCTTGGCCTTGTCGAAGGCGTCTGGCTCGCCACCGACCATCACGGTCAGCATGCCGTTCTCGGCGCCTGCCTGACCGCCGGAGACCGGGGCGTCGAGAAACGCAAACCCGAGCGCTTGCGCCTGCTGCGCCAGTTCGCGCGCGACCTCGGCCGATGCCGTGGTGTTGTCGATGAAGATGGCGCCTTTCTTCATGGAATTGAAGGCGCCTCCGGCGCCGGTCGTTACCGAGCGCAGATCGTCGTCATTGCCGACGCACGAAAAGACGAAGTCCTTGCCCTCGGCCGCCTCCGCCGGCGTCGCGGCGAAGCTGCCGCCATGCTGGACAACCCACTGCTCGGCCTTGGCCCTGGTGCGGTTGTAGACGGTGACGTCATGACCACCCTTGTTCTTGAGATGCCCGGCCATCGGATAGCCCATGACGCCAAGACCGAGAAATGCCACCGAAGCCATGTTTTCGAAATCCTTTCAAGCCTGCTTTCCGGCCTTCTTACCGGATCAGGCCTTCTTAGCGGATGAGATAGTGCGGTGGGAGTCAGCGGTGCAGATGGATGGTGATGCGCCGTTCGATCCATTCGACTGCGTGGCGCAACATCTCGACAATGATCAGGTAGACGATCGCCGCCCAGATAAAGGACTGGAAGTCGAAAGTGCGCGCATAGGTGAGCTTCGTCACGCCCATCAGATCGTAGACGGTGATGATGGCGACGATCGCCGAGCCCTTGATCATCAGGATGATCTCGTTGCCGTAGGGTCGCAGCGCGACGATCAGCGCCTGCGGCAGGATGATCTTCCACATCGTCTGCAGTTTGTGCAGGCCGAGCGAGGCGGCACCTTCCCATTGGCCCCTCGGCACGCTCTCGATCGCGCCACGCAAAATCTCGGCCTGGTACGCGGCAGTATTCAGTGAAAAGGCGAAGATCGCGCAGTTGAACGCCTCGCGGAAGAAACCCCACAGGCCGACCATCTCGAGCTCCGGCCGGAAGGAGCCCAACCCGTAGTAGACCAGGAAGGTCTGCGCCAACAGCGGCGTGCCGCGAAAGAAATAGACATAGGCATAGGCGAACCCCGAAAGGATCGGGTTCTTCGACATGCGTGCATAGGCGATCGGCACTGACAGGATCGCACCAAGCACAATCGAGATGGCAACCAGCAACAGGGTGATGCCGAGGCCGGATATGTAACCGGGTGCATATTTCTGGAAGAACTCCGGGTTCCACGCAGCGACCAGGTAGACGACCATGCCAATGCCGAGAGCGATCCACAGGCCGACCAGGACATGGCCGAGGATGCGTTGGCGCGACCAGCCGCGTGCGGGCGGCGGCGGCCGGTCGACCTTCAGCGTATCGGTGGCCAGGCTCATCTCTTGACCTCTCTGCCGCCGACCGCTCGTTCGATCGCATTGATACCGAAGGAGGAGACGATCGCCAGCAGGAGATAAATCAGGCTGGCAAAACCATAAAACAGGAAGGCATGCTTGGTGACGCGCGCGGCAACCCCGCTCTGCCGGAGGATCTCGTTGAGGCCAACGGCCGATACGAGGGCGGTGTCCTTGAGCAGGATCAGCCAGAGATTGGCAAGTCCGGGCAACGCGATGCGGATCAACTGCGGCAGCACGATCAGCCGCATCGTCTGACCGCTGGACAGGCCAACTGAATAGCCTCCCTCATATTGCCCTTTTGGAATGGCACGGAAGGCGGATAAAAATACCTCGCTGGAATAAGAGGAGAAAATAAAGCATAGCGCGATCATGCCGGCGACGAAGCTGTTGACGTCGGCGGACGTTCCGGGGCTCACCAGCCGGACAATGTACTGCAGGATCAATGGGATGCCGAAGAAGATCAGAAACAGCGTGAGCAGCTCGGGTATTCCGCGAAAAATCGTGGTGTAGATGTTCCCGGCCAGTCTCAGCGACGGCTCTTCCGACTGTTTGGCCAGCGCCACGAAAAAGCCGAGCGTCAGGCCAAATGGCAAAGTGGCCAGCGCAAGACATACCGTGACAAACACACCCGCGGCGATGTCGTCGAGCCAGCCTTCGGGTCCCCAACTGAGAAGCGTCAGTGCGCTCTGCATCCGCCGGCCTGTTCTCCTTGAGGCTCTTTGCCACCCGTGCCGCGTCACCCCTCGTGCGCGGCATCCTTATAAGAACGGCGGGAATCTCCCGCCGTTCACGTCGACCTATGTCGGTCGATCAGGACTCGCCGCCATAGACGTCGAATTTGAAGTACTTGTCGTTGATTTCCTTGTACTTTCCATTCGCGCGGATGGCGTCGATCGCCGCATTGAACTGGTTGACCAGATCGGTCTCGCCCTTGCGCACGGCAATGCCGGCGCCCGGACCGTGGATTTCGATAACCGGCTGGATTGTGCCGACCAGCTTGCAGCAGGCGCCGTCCGGCGAATCCAGCCATTGCTGCAGCACGACGACGTCGTCATTGGCGGCATCGAGCCGGCCATTGGCCAGATCGAGCTGGTATTCCTGCGCGGTCGGGTACGGCTTGACGGTGCTGTCGGTATAAGTCTTGGTCGAATAGTTGAAATGCGTGGTGGACGCCTGCACGCCGATTGTCTTGCCGGCCAAGTCTTCCTTGGTGACACCCTTGATGTCGGTGTCCTTGGGCGCGGCGATCGCCGGCGGCGTATTGTAATATTTGTGGGTGAAGTCGACCTTCTCGGCGCGTTCCGGCGTGATCGACATAGACGCGACGATGGCGTCGAACTTGCCTGCCTGAAGGGCTGGAATGATGCCGTCCCAGTCCTGCGCGACAAAGGTGCACTTCACCTTCATCTCGTCGCAGAGCGCCTTGGCAATGTCGATATCGAAGCCTACGAGCTGGCCGTCGGCTGTCAGATTGTTGAATGGGGGATAGGCTCCCTCGGTGCCGATCCGCAAGGTTTTTTCCTGGGCCTGGGCAACGCCAAGCGTCAGCAGCGCAGCCGATGCGGCGAGCGCGATACGCAGTGCAATACGCATAATGGTCCTCTCTGTTGGTCCCGGCCGTCGTTCCCGAACGGCTCTGTGGGCGGTGCTTTTGACCGCCCGCTGGCGCGATACTCCCATTCTTTCCCAAGAAAAAGCAACTGCAAAACCGTCGCTTGAGGGAAGGTCATGTTCAGAAAGCGATGACGCTGGGTCAGACGCCTAAATTGGAAAGTAAGTGGGCGGAAACTGTCTTCTGCCGCATTCTCAGCGCGACAGGCCGGTGGCGCGCTCGATGAAGTCAGCTATCGAATTCGTGTCGTCGAGATCGAAAACCGGCAAGTCTTCGCCGACAATGGGGAAGTCGGACGCGATGGCGACAATGTGTGGATCGCCTGCCGAGAGCGGTGTCCGGTCCTTGGCCTCGAGCCGTCTCGTCTCGATTTTCTTGTGCGCCTCGCGCTTGTACCCCTCGACCAGCACGATATCGGAGGGTGCCAGCCGTGACAGGATCGCGTCCAGCGTCGGCTCGTCCTCGCCCCGCAATTCGTGCATCAGCGCCCAGCGCCTGCCCGACACGACCGCGACCTCCGTCGCTCCCGCCTGCCGGTGGCGAAAGCTGTCCGCGCCGGGTTTGTCGATGTCGAAATCATGATGGGCGTGTTTTACAGTCGACACTTTCCAGTTGCGCCGGACGAGTTCTGCTACCAGCTTTTCGGTCAATGTCGTCTTGCCGGAGTTCTTCCAGCCGGTGATGCCGAAAATACGTCTTTTCATGGCTCGATGCTCTGCAACAGATGCGCGGCCTGGGCAAGGTCGTCCGGAGTGTTGATGTTGAAGAACGGATCTATCTCGGCCCCGCCGGATTTCAGGATGGGAAATTCCACCTCGACAAAACCGTGCCGGTCGATGAACGCCGAAACGCGCCGATTGTCTTCCTCGACGAGAAATTGTCGCAAGACCTGGCCGGAACTCAGCGGCCACAGCGCAAAGGTCGGATGCCGTTTGCCGCCGGAACAGGCGACCGCAATCGAGCCGGGGCGTTCGTCGGCTGCCGCAAGCAGCCGCTCGACCATGTCCCTGGGCAGGAAAGGCGTGTCGCCGGCAGCCGTGACCAGCGCCTGGCAAGTCGTGTCGAAAGCCCATTCGAGGCCGGTCAGGATCCCGGCAAGCGGCCCGGCATAACCCTTGACGGTGTCGGCAAGCACCGGAAGCCCCGTCGCGGCAAACCGTGCCGGATCGCCATTCGCGTTTAGCGCAAGCGGGCCGACTTGCGGGCCAAGGCGCGAAACGACACGGTCGAGCAGAGTACCGTCGCCAAGTGCAAGCAGGGTCTTGTCGCCGCCACCCATCCGGCTCGACCGGCCGCCGGCCAGAATGATCCCTGCGATATGTCGGCCCATCGTTTGCTGCCTAGACCCAATGACCAAAATCCAGTTTTCAAATCAGACGGTCGTCGACGGTCACGCCTATATGCCGTCCGGCGCCATGTCCGGTCCAGCGCTTTCGGCAGCTGTCTTTTGCCGGCCGACGATCCGTTCGCGGTAGAGTGCATAGAGGCCCGACACGATGATGATCGTGGCACCGAGGATCATCGGCAGATCAGGGACATCGCCGAAGACCGTGAAGCCAAGCAGGATTGACCAGAGCAGGGCGGTGTAGCGGAACGGCGCGATGAAGGAGATATCGCCCACCCGCATCGCCGTGATGATGAACTGGTAGCCGATGAGCACAAGCACCGCCGCCAGCGCCAGGAACGCCGTGGTTCTTCCTGTCATCGGTGTCCAGCCGCCCATCGGCGAAAGCAGTGCCGCGCCCAGAACTGTCATGGCAAGTGCCGTGGCGCTCGACACCAGCAATGTCGGAATTGCCTGCGGTATCCGCTTGGTGGCGAGATCGCGCACCGCACAGCACGCGACGCTGGCCAGCGCCAGCAGAGAAAAGACGCTGAACCCTTCGAAGCCCGGCCGCACGATGATCAGCACGCCGGCAAAACCGACGGCAATAGCCAGCCAGCGCCGCCAGCCGACGCCCTCGTTGAACACAAGCGCGGCGCCCATCGTCACCGCCAGCGGCAGCGCCTGCAGCACGGCGGAGACATTGGCGATCGGAAGATGTGCCAGGGCAACCAGGAACGACACGGTGGCGCCGGCCTCGCCGGCGACGCGCAGCGCAACTGTCGGCTGCAGCATCGAAGCTGGCAGGGCAAGCGCGCCGCGTTGCCACGCAAGCAGGCCAACGAAAAGCGAAGCGAAGGCGCCGCGGATCAGCATGACCTGCGCCATGTTCATCGATTCCGATGAGAATTTGGTGATCGCGTCGTTGAGGGTGAAACCAGCCATGGCCACCATCATGAACAACGCGCCGCGCAGGTTTGGCGAAAGAGGCAAGGCGATTACCGTGTGAGTCCTGCAGCAAGCGTCTAGCAGGCACCCACAAGACAGCAACGTCAAAGGGCTGGGCCACAGCCTTTCTGTGGCCGATGACATCTGCCGCGCAAGCGCGGCAGGGCTTATTTTGGCGTCAGTACCTCGGTGCCGTTGCCTTCCTTGCCGGCAATCGTCCACAGGCCATGCAGCGAGCCGTCTTCCTGCACCTTGTAGACGACAAGACCGACCGCCTTGCCCATGACATAGCCGGCGGAGAAGGCATCGTCGTTCCGCATGCAGATACCGTCCGAGGACGAGCCGCCTGTCTCCCAATGGATCGTGCAGGTCGTCTCGCTCGTCAGCGTGATCGTCGCGTCGCCATCATAGGACGACCCATCGAAATTGGTGCCGGCCACGACATAGGTGCCGCCGATCGACTGAGCCGCCGCAGGCAGGGCCGCGAGGCTGAGCAATGCAAGAGAAAGAATGAGTTTGCGCATATCGTATTCCCCCACTGGGCGAAGAACCGCTCCAGGGCAGAGGCTAGGCCCGAATGGGCTTGCGGTAAATCCGGTGACCGTTTGCGGACAAGACCTTTTCTGGGTGTGACCCCGAAAGGTGCCGTTCTAAAGGGTGGCTTCGGAGGGCAAACTGATCACACCGCGGCTCCAGGAAAACTTTTCGACGCCATCAAATTTGCTCGGCAAGATTCACCAAATTGGTCATTGTAGGCTTCTGATCTTGTCTGGGGAGGTAGTCCATGATGAATGCACGAGGCAATGCGGACAGGCTTGGCACAGGCAGCAGGCGGCACGTTTCGTCGGCTTTCCGGTTCTCTTCTGCACTGGCGGTTATCCTCATGGCGATAGCGCCTGCGTTCGCCGAGAACGGCGCTTCGGCGTCGGCAGTCGAACGGATGTCCACGCCGGGTCACGAAGCGGATGAGCTCGCTCGCCGCGTCGGGAAATGGTCCGTCGTCAACACGATCTGGCCAACGCCCGGCGCCCAGCCGATCGTGATGACCGGGCTGGTGGCCGAGCGCACGATGATCGGCCCCTTCATGCAGGAGGTGATGCGCCCGGCGCGCGGGTCGAAAATCCCAGACTTCCAGCGGATAGCCTATTTGAGCTATGACCGGGTGGAGGGCCGCTGGAAGTATGTCTCCATGGACACCCGTTTCCCGGCAGGGATCATGCCCGCCTGGAGTTTTGGTGGCGAGGAGGACGGCAAGATTTCACTGCTGTTCGAGCCGCTTGGTTTCGTCGGGTTCGGGCCCGAGGTCGAAGGGCGATTCACGGCCTCCGATTTCGTCATTTTCCAGGGACGGCGACAATCACGAAGTGGCCGAGCAACATTTCCTCCAGGCCAATGGCAGCGGCAAGAAATGGATTGCCGTACGATACGACTACACGCGTCAACAACCGTGACTCGCTAGCAAAAACAATAGGCTGCGAATAAGTTCTGACGTCGCGGATGCTCACAGTCCCCTGAGGCTACCGGCAATCGCATCGACGAGCGCGTCGTATTTCGATTTCAAGGCTGGCGGATAGTCGATCCAGACCGTGCGGATGACACCGTCTTTTCCGAACAGGCGGCGTTCATAGAAGATATTCCCGCCTTTGATGCCCGACAGCACCGCCCAGTCCTTGCCAGTCTTGCTGTAGGTGATCCTGTAGCCAGGTTCCTTGCTGGCCCTCTCAGCGGAGACGAAGGCTGTCGGGGTGTCATCATCGATGTTGAGGATACCCGAACAGATCAGGCTGGCGCCATCGGCGGTGAGCCATTGCTGTCCATCGCCATTGTCCGGCTCGGGCTGGCGAAGAGTGAAGATTTCATCCGGAAAGGTGCAGACGGTACCGAAGCGCTCGTTCGTATAGGTAAATGGCGCGGCGACTGCCGTGGTCCCCGCCATCACTCCGAAAAACGTCAGGACTGCAAAAAACCGCTGCACGCCTTGCCTCGCGCCGATACCAAGGCGATTATTCTTGCACGAAATCGGCGAAAAATCAGCCGCCGGTGACGCTCATATGCCGCGACACCGAGGGACGGTTGGTGCGGCGATCGATGATGAAGTCATGGCCTTTGGGCTTGCGGCCGATTGCTTCGTCGATGGCATCGGCGACCAGCTCGTTGCCTTCCGACGCACGCAGCGGCGCTCTCAGGTCGGCGGCATCTTCCTGGCCGAGGCACATGTAGAGAGTGCCGGTGCAGGTCAGCCGGACCCGGTTGCAGCTTTCGCAGAAATTATGCGTCATCGGCGTGATGAAGCCGAGCCGCCCGCCGGTCTCGGCGACGTGGACATAGCGGGCCGGGCCGCCGGTCTTGTAAGGGATGTCGCTTAGCGTGAACTGGCGCTCGAGTGCCGCGCGCAGCAGCGACAGCGGCAAATACTGGTCGGTGCGGTCGGCGTCGATCTCGCCCATCGGCATGGTTTCGATGACCGTCAGATCCATGCCGCGGCCATGCGCCCAGCGTAGCATGTCCGGCAATTCGGCGTCATTGAAGTCCTTCAACGCCACGGCGTTGAGCTTTACCTTCAGCCCGGCCGCCTGCGCGGCGTCGATGCCGTCCATGACCTTGTCCAGATTGCCCCAGCGGGTGATCTGGTGGAATTTGTCGGCATCGAGCGTATCGAGCGAGACGTTAATGCGCTTGACGCCGCAGTCGGCGAGCTCGGCGGCAAAGCGGGAAAGTTGCGATCCGTTGGTGGTCAGCGTCAGCTCTTCCAGCGCACCGCTCTCGAGATGCCGCGAAAGCTGGCGCACTAGGTGCATGATGTTCTTGCGCACCAGCGGCTCACCGCCGGTGAGGCGGAGCTTGCGCACGCCCTTTTCGATAAAGACCGTGCAGAGCCGGTCGAGTTCTTCCAGCGACAGCAGGTCCTTCTTAGGCAGGAACGTCATGTCCTCGGCCATGCAATAGGTGCAGCGGAAATCGCAGCGGTCGGTGACCGACACGCGCAGGTAGGTGATCGTGCGACCGAAAGGATCGATCATATCCATGCTTATGCGCTTCCCGTGGCCGTGAACGGCTTCGTTATATATGGCTATGTGATACGAGCCAACTTGCCATTCAAGATAGAAGCTCGCGATCTTCGGTAACATTCCGACGCCGACAGATCATGTCGGAACTTTCCATGCGGCCTTTTCCCTCGACACGAAGCGGCGTAGGGAAGGGCAGTTCTCCGCAGGATCCACCACCATGACAGCGCCGAAGGAACTCAGGGTCTCGAAAGATCGCAAGCTGCTTTCCGTGACCTTTCCGGGCCATCAGCCGTTCGAGTTGCCGGCCGAGTTGCTGCGCGTCGCCTCGCCATCCGCCGAGGTGCAGGGCCATTCGCCCGAACAGCGCGTCACCGTTCCCGGCAAGCGCAATGTCGCGATCCTTAAGATCGAGCCGGTCGGGAATTATGCTGTACGCATCACCTTCGACGATTTCCATGATACCGGCATCTTCACCTGGAATTACCTGCACACGCTGGGTCATGAGAAGGATGCACGCTGGGCCGCCTATCTCGCCGAATTGGAAGAGAAGGGCCTGAGCCGCGACCGTTGAATGGATCCCGCAGGACTCTCCGGTCAACGCAGGATCGCCAGTATCTCGCTGGTGTCGTAATAAAACGGCATGCCTTCGATCAGCCGGTCATTCTTGAAGCGCAAGACTTCGGCAAACGGCTGTTTGATGGTTGCACCATTGGCCCGCGACGTCAGTGAAAGCGTGCAGCTCATGAACACCGTGTCATCGTTTTGGGCGACCTGAAGGTCCTCCACCGCCACGTCGCTCCAGATTTCCCGCATCTTGCGGAAAAGGGCGCCAACGCCGTCGAGGCCGTTCCAGTCACCGGCATAGGGCAGGGAGCGCGGCTCATGCACGACAATCTCGGCATGAAATGCGCCGGCAAGCATATCGAGGCTCTCCGACCCTGATTGCAGGAAACGCATTTCAACATTGAACATGTTTTCGATAAGTTCCATGGCGGTGCGTCGCCGGTCGTGCGGTTTATCCATTTTTCGGTCTCCGTATCCGTCGGCACGATTGTGTAGGTGAAAGCGTTTGCGCTTGTTCGCGTTGCCTCGACACCCGTTTCGTGATGACCGGCAAGTGGGCACCATGTCGTGAAAACGTCATGCATCTGGAGTAGCGCCGGCAAAGCTTTGGAGACGAAAACATGTCGATGATCACCAGCGTCGAACAACTCGAAGCGCTCTATGGCCTGCCCGGCGAGGCGTCGGTGGTCAAAGAACTCGACCAGCTGATTCCCGAATACGCGGCTATAATCGAGGCTTCGCCATTTGCCGTGCTCGCGACCTGCGGGCCTGAAGGGCTGGACTGCTCGCCGCGCGGCGACCTCGCTGGCTTCGTCCGCATCGACGATCCGAAAACGCTGATGATGCCGGACCGGCGCGGCAACAACCGTGCCGATTCGCTAAGGAACATCCTTCGCGATCCGCGCGTCGCGCTCCTGTTCCTGGTGCCGGGTTCCGGCACGACGCTGCGCGTCAATGGCCGTGCCCGCATCACCACCGACCCCGGGCTCTGCGCCTCGTTCGCCGTCGAGGGCAAGCCGGCGCGCTCGGTGACGATCGTCGAGATCGATGCGGTTTATTTCCAGTGCGCCCGCGCCATCCACCGATCGGAACTGTGGAATCTGGCAAGGCATGTCGACCCGAAATCGCTGCCGACTCCCGGCCAAATCCTGGAAATCACCAGCCGCAAGAACATCGACGGCGAGGTCTACGACAAGGAATGGCCGGAGCGCGCAAAAAAGTCGATGTGGTGAAGCACTTGGTGGTGGAGCACTGGGCCGTCAGGCGGTCTTCAAAACCTCGGCAACCCTCCGCATCTGTTCGCCGATCATGTCGCATTGTTCCGGTGTCGACTGGCTCATCGCCTTCTCGATCAGCGCCATATGGACCTTCAGCGCCTGCATCAGCAGTGCCTCGCCGGCCTCGGTCAATGTCAGCCGCAGCACACGCTTGTCCTTCTCGTCGCCCTCGCGGCGCAGCAGGCCGCGGGTCTCCAGCTGCGGCAAAAGCATGGTGATGTTGGAGCGGCCGACCAGCAGGCGACGAGCGAGGTCATGCTGCGACATGCCTGGATGACGGTAGAGGTTCATCAGCACGTCGAGCTGCGCCGGCTTCAAGTCGAGCGGCGCCAGCTTCACCGCCAGGGTGCGTTCCAGCACGTGGCAGGCGCGCGCCACCGCGACCCAGTTGCGAAAACGCGGGTTGTCCCAGGGCAGGTCTTGCTTAATGTTCATGTTTGAACTATTATGTTCATGCTTGAACCAATGAATGGATCGGCACTATGGCATCATTTGGACTGAAGGTCATCCGCGGCACGTTCGGCGTGGCTGAGCATGTGGCACCGCGACTCACCGGGCGCGCCGCATTCGAGCTGTTCTGCCGCACACCGCACGAAAAGAGCTTGAGCCAAGGTGAGCGCCGCGCAATCGATCGCGCCGCCGATTTCATGACCCAAGCGCGCCATCACCGGCTAAAGACCAGAACCGGCTGCGTCATGGTGCATGAATTCCGGCCCGAGCCGGGCAGGGCAACTGCCGGCACAGTGCTCGTCATCCATGGTTGGCGTTCGCGCACCGAATACATGCGAACGCTGATCGAAGCCTATCGCGATGCCGGCTACAAGGTGGTCTCGCTCGACCTGCCGGGCCACGGCCAGTCGCAGGGCCGCCGGCTTACCCTGGTCAGTGCGGTCGATGCGGCACGGGTTGCCGGCGAATGGTTCGGGCCGTTTGCCGCCATCGTCGGCCATTCCTTTGGTGGTGCCGTTGCCGCCAATGCAGTCGCCGGTTCAATCAGGAACATCCCGCGATTGGCGGCCGGGCGACTGGTGCTTATCGCTGCGCCGAGCTCGCTGCCGGCAATCTTTGCTGATTTCAGTCGCATGCTGAATGTCGGCTCGCGCTCGCAGGCCGCCATGGCCGACCGGGTCGAGCGCATCGCCGGCCGGCCATTGCATGAGTTCACCGGTGACCGCCAACTGGCAAGCACGCCGCTGCCGACGCTGGTGATCCACGCACCGGACGACCGCGAAGTGTCCGCCGAGCATGCAAGGCTCTACACGCGCGCCGGAGACCATGTGCGGCTTTACTGGGCCGACGGGCTCGGCCACCGCCGCATTCTAGCCGACGAGGGTGTGGTGGAGCGTGCCGTTGGCTTCGTTGCCGGTAGGCTGGAGCCGTCTCTGCAGTAATCTGAATGTCTGTTCTTGTCTGCCTGGTTCGATTGTCACGCCGCCCCGGTGCCGGCCATCGCTATCCAAGCCGCCATTGCCCCGGCCACCGTCGCCAGAAGGGCCGAGCGCGACGCGCCGTCGCGCGCCTGGATCGACATACCGTGCTGCACGGTCGCGTAGAAGGTCGCGGCCGTACCGCAGTCGAAATCGCCCGGCAACTCCCCCTCGGCCACCCCACGCTCGAGCCGTCTCAGCAAGGCTTCGCGGTTTTCGGCGCGGCGACGGCGCAGATCATCGCAGATGGCGCCGCGGCTTGAATCCTGGTGCAATGCGCCGAGCGCGATAAGGCAGCCTTGCGGACGACCGGTCTGTGAATAGGCCCTGGCAGTCTGCCTCAGGAACCGCTCGACCGCCTGGCGCGCGGTCGGCGCCTTTTCCAGCGCGGACCAGATATCGGTTCCCTCGACCCGCGTGTAAAGCTCGGTTGCCTCGAGAAACAGCGCTTCCTTGCTGCCGAAGGCGGCATAGAGGCTGGGTGAATTGATGCCCATTGCAGCGGTCAGATCGCTTATCGACGCGCCCTCATAGCCCTTGGCCCAAAACACTTCCATTGCGCGCCGCAAGGCGGCGGTTCGATCGAAGGTACGGGGGCGGCCTCGTTCCGGCATGGCATCCTTTCTGTATTGGTCGATACATAATTCAGTTGACGTGGTTCAGCAAGGCTGGCAGATATTTATGTATCAATCACTACAAAATGGAGCAGCAAATGTCATCCAGCAGCTTGAACGGCAAGGCCGCCCTCGTCACCGGCGGCAGCCGCGGCATTGGTGCGGCGATCGCACGAAGGCTCGCGGCCGACGGCGCGGGCGTGGCAATCACCTATGTGAATGGCGAGCAAGCGGCGCGCGGGGTGGTCAGGGAAATCGAGGCGGCCGGCGGCCGGGCCTTTGCCATCAAGGCCGACAATCGCGATGCTGCGGCGATCGAGGCTGCAGTCGATGAGGCAGCAAAAGCCTTCGGACGGCTCGACATCCTGGTCAACAGCGCCGGCATCTGGCGCGCTGCGCCGATTGATGCCCTGTCGCTTGCCGACTTCGATGAGACAATGGAGGTCAACCTCAGAGCCCCGTTCGTCGCCGCCAAGGCGGCAGCAGCGCATATGGGCGAGGGTGGCCGGATCATCTCGATCGGCAGCAACCTGGCCGAGCGTGCCACGGACGCCGGCCTGAGCGCCTATTCGGCCAGCAAGGCTGCCTTGGTTGGCCTGACCAAGGCCTTTGCACGCGATCTCGGTCCGCGCGGCATCACCGCCAATGTCGTCCATCCCGGGTCGACCGATACCGACATGAATCCGGCAGCCGGCCCGCACGCCGAGCATCAGCGCCAGAAGATGGCGATGCCTCGCTTCGGCACGGCCGACGAGATCGCCGGCATGGTCGCCTGGCTTGCCGGTCCCGAAGGGCGCTTCGTGACAGGCGCGGCATTGACCATCGACGGCGGCGCCAACGCTTGAGGCTTGGCTCACGGGCACTACCATTGATCGGGGCGATGGCGGAACCGCTTGGCCCGTCACGATGTTGTGAAACCGTTCTGCAACAGACGTTCCGAAATTTATGGAAGCTTAACGAAATCAGTATGAATCAGTGTAGTCACGCCTTACATCCGCCATGCGGTGGGCGAGACCGTGAAAGCGGTGCGGAACGGGATCCGGTTCAACCGGAGCGGGTGATCCATGAAACTCCTTGGAAACAAAGCAACCGTGCTGCCGATTGCGGTGGCCGCGGCAATGCTGGCCTTCGGGGCGCCGCAGGCTGAAGCGCAAGGGTTCTTCGACATGCTTTTCGGCGGCGGCGTCAAACACGCACCGCCGAAAGGTAACTTTCCGCCGCCACCGTCAAGATACAAGCCGAAGCCCAAGGCTCCGGCCGCTTCCGGTGGTGGTGCGCAAATCAGCAGCCCGTCCTATTACACCTACAAGAGCGATCCGCTGGTGCGCGTCGATTTTTCGGCACTGTCGGCAGCGCCTGAACCGGCAACGCCTCAGGATGCTGCATTCGAACCGGCGGCCACCGGGGCTGCATTCCGCGAAGCCATTGCCGGCCTCGAAGGCTATGACCTCTACGCCGAGAAGGACATCGCCAAGGCGCTGATCGCCTATTACTCGGCCAATCCGGATTTCATCTGGGTAACGGGAACCAGTCCCAACAGCCGTGCCGAGGATGCGGTGCGGGTGCTGGGCGAGGCCGCGAGCTACGGCCTGACGCCCGCGGATTACACCGTCGAAGTTCCGGCAGCAGGCGCGTCGGCGGGCAATGCCGATGAACGCCTGAAAGAGCTGGTCCGCTTCGAGATGGCGCTGTCGGCGCGTGTCCTGCGCTACGCCCGTGACGCACAAAGCGGCCGCGTCGATCCCAACCGCATGACCGGCTACTACGATTTTCCGCCGAAGCCGCTCGACATGGAAGGGGTGCTGAACACGCTGGCCCACACCCAGCAAGTGCGCACCTATCTCGAATCGCGGCATCCACAGAATTCCGAGTATCAGGCGCTGCGCGTCGAACTGGAAGCGCTCCAGGCCAGCGCCGAAGACGAAATCACCATCGATCCCAATCTGCTGTTGAAGCCGGGGCAGACCAACCCCGAGCTGCCGAAGCTGTTGACAAAGATCGCGCGCAATCTCGATGACGAGATGGGCGGCGCCTATGGAGAGGTTCTGGCGAGGCTCGCCACCAGCGAGGTCTACGATCCGGAGCTGGTGCCGGTGATCAAGGAGGTGCAGAAACGTGCCGGCATGAAAGGCGACGGCGTCATCGGTCCCCGTACGGTCGCATCGTTGGCCGGAACGTCCAAGGCCGACAAAATTCAGAAGGTTCGGGTTGCGCTCGAAGAGTTGCGCTGGCTGCCTTCCGACCTTGGCAGCCCGCGCGTCTTCATCAACCAACCGGCTTTCACCGCGAGCTATATCGATGATGGCGAGGAGAAGCTGAAGACCCGCGCCGTCGTTGGCAGGCCCACCAACCAGACTGCTTTCTTCTATGACCAGATAGAGCAGGTCGACTTCCATCCCTATTGGGGCGTGCCGCAGTCGATCCTGGTTAACGAGATGCTGCCGCGGCTGCGCCGGGATCCTGGCTATCTCGACCGCGCCGGCTACGAGGTGGTCAATGCCCGCGGCAAGCGCATTCCCTCATCCTCGGTCAATTGGGGCGCCTATGGCGCCAAGATACCCTACGGCGTGCGCCAGCTGCCGAGCGAGGCCAATGCGCTGGGCGAATTGAAGATACTGTTCCCCAACAAGCACGCCATCTACATGCACGATACGCCGCAGAAGTCGTTTTTCCAGCGCGACATGCGTGCGCTCAGTCATGGCTGTGTTCGCTTGCAGGATCCGCGCGGCATGGCGGCTGCCGTGCTCGGCACCTCGGTCGACTATATCGAGGACAAGCTAAAACACGGACATTCGACCGAAGACGTGACACGCAAGATCCCCGTCTACGTCGCCTATTTCACCGCATGGCCGGACCTGTCCGGCACCGTCGAATATTTCAACGACGTCTACGGCCGCGATACAAGGCTGCAGCAGGCGCTCGACAGCACGGAAGCGGTGCGTTCGCCGGCTAGCTGAGGAATGCGGTTCTAGCGCTGAAACAGCGGACGCCGGAAGCCGGCGTCGCGTCCGGCGATCAGCCAATAGACCAGGCCGGCAACAACGCCTGCCGCGGCAATGATACCGATATCGGCCCAGCGCTCCGGGTTCGTGTCGTCCGGTACACTAGGCCAGATCAAGGCGAACCCGCCAACCGCGGCCGCTGCGCCGAAGACCATGTGCAGCCAAAAACTGCGCAGCGAGAAAAACTCGGCAATCAGTGCGAAGATCAGCGTCTGCAGGCCGGTCAGCACGATCGTCAGAAAATAGATGAACATGCCGAGCGGCGGCAACAGCAGCACCGCAACGGGGGTGACACCCATGACGTCGAAATAATTCGGCGCGTTTGGCAGCGAGCTCAACCCGCCATAGATCGCCGCCACCGCGATCAGCCCGACCAGTACCGCTATGAAATAACCCGCGAGCATCATCAGAAAGCGTTTCAATACGTGCTTTACCGTCGCCATGCCCACCCCCGCGCGCAATGATAGCACTCAGTCAGCCATCAAAGCCATATCTGCGCAAGGGTCTGCCGAAGGTCGGGGGCATTCGATGCCCGCCATTTTTTAGAATTTGCACCGTTGGCGGCCAGCTTCATTTCGGCGCGGCTGTCACCGGATCATAGGTGATTTCAACTTTCGCCTTGTCGTTCGTGTAGTAGGTGACAGTGTAGGCGCCGCTGTCCCAATCGATTTCCTTGATGTAGCGGAAGTCGTCGCGCTGCTCGACCTTGGCGATGATTTCCGACAGCTTCTTGGCATTCTGCGGCGGCACCGGATTTTCGTCCGCGGCAAAGGCCGATCCGCCGACAAGCAGCACTGCGGCCGCCAAAACAAGTCTGGACATGGCTTTCCCTCACATCTCGATCAGCAGAAACTCGTTTCTATGCAGGTTTGTTCCGGGATAGCGGAGCGTTGCGCTACAAGGAGGCGCCGTCCGTACCTGATTTATGGCCACCGAAAGAACACGGCGACTGCTTAAAATCATGATGCGTCGCCTCAACATCGCGGCCATAATAGTGCCGGTGGTCATTTCGGGGGTCTACATGCAAATGCGTCACGCCATCATATTTGTACTTTCCATACTTTCCAGCCTGGCCGTTTCGATGCCTGTCCAGAAAGCCGCGGCGCTGGAACCTGAACGCTATACAGTCTATTGCGCCGACGACCGTATCGATGTTTCGTTCTGGGATATCGAGCAGATGAAGGTGCGGGCCGGCTCCAACGTTTGCCAGTTCCAGAGCTATACGAGCTACAGCAGCGCCTTGAATTTCGCCCAAAAGAATTTTGGCGGCGAGGGGGCCACCTGCAGCTGCTAGCCGCTCTGGCTTGGAATTGATTCAGGAAAGCAAATGGTGGGCGATGCAGGGATTGAACCTGCGACCCCACCCGTGTGAAGGGTGTGCTCTCCCGCTGAGCTAATCGCCCGCTCGTTGCCCGAAGGCCAAGCGCGCCGCGATATAAGGGAGGCTGGCCTGCTAAGTCAACCACTTGTCGGTCGGCATCTGGCGGTCCGCCCGATGGGCAGCTTTCAGCCTTCTGCCGCAGCCATCAGTCTTTGTACCAGATCGAGCGTCAGCGAATCGAAATGCGAGATTACCGCCGACGGTTCGAACTCTCGCACATGGCGGTCAGTGTAGCCGAAATCGACTGCCACCACCGGAATCCCGGCGGCTTTCGCCGTGTCGATGTCGGTCTGCGAATCACCAACCATCAGCGCACGGCGCGGGTCGCCGCCGGCGCGCGCGATGGTCTGCGTGAGATGGCGCGGGTCGGGCTTGCGGAACGGAAAACTGTCCTGGCCGCAGATCGCCGCGAAATGCCTGGTCATACCGAGCGCTTCGATCAATGCCACCGAATTGGCCTCGTATTTGTTGGTGCAGATGGCCAGCAGGTAACCGGCTGCCTCGAACCGTGCGATCGCCGCAGGGACGCCGGGGTAGGGGCGCGATTTGCCGGGAATGTTAACGGTGTAATGGTCCAGAAACAGCTTGAGCAGGCGGTCGCGCTCCTCCACTGCCAGCGACCTATGCTGCGCTGCGTGAGCGCGCTCGATCATCACCCGGCCGCCATGGCCGACGAAGCGCTTGAAGCCGGCTTCGTCGACGGCCGCGAGCTGGCTGGCGGCAAGGCTGTGGTTGAGACTGTCGAGCAGGTCCGGCGCCGTGTCGATCAGCGTCCCGTCGAGGTCGAACACGATGATCGGTCGGGTCATGGCCTGTCCTGTGACGATTCGATTGCCGGCAGGCGATAACCGCTGCGGCCCGTTCAGGCAAGCCGGCTTATCCACCGCGGGCAAGGTCCTTTGACCAGCCCGGCAAAAATGCTACGAGCGCCGAAACAAATCTCGGGACCCGGCATGGATGCGAGGCAATTGAAGGTTGAGGCCGCGCGGGCAGCGCTTGCCCATGTCACGGATGGCATGCGGCTCGGCATCGGCACCGGCACGACGGCGGACGAGTTCGTGCGGCTGCTCGCCGACAAGGTCGCTACCGGCCTGACTGTCATCGGCGTGCCGACCTCGGAGCGCACCGCCGTCCTTTGCACCGAGCTTGGTGTGCCGCTGTCCACCCTCGAGGAAACGCCCGAACTCGACCTCACCATCGACGGCGCCGACGAGATCGATCCGGCGCTGACATTGGTCAAGGGCGGCGGCGGCGCGCTGCTGCGCGAAAAGATCGTCGCGGCGGCCTCCGCGCGCATGATCGTCATCGCCGACAGCTCCAAGATGGTCGAGATGATCGGCCGTTTTCCGCTGCCCATCGAAGTCAACCGGTTTGGCCTGCGCGCCACCGAAATTGCGGTTGGCGCGGCAGCTGCAAACCTTGGCCTTTCCGGCCCTGTTACATTAAGGATGACGGGGAGCCAGCCATTTGTTACAGACGGCGGCCATTTTATCCTCGATGCATCTTTTGGCCGCATTCCGGATACAAGAGCGCTTTCGAATGCTCTCCACGCCATTCCGGGCGTGGTCGAGCATGGTCTTTTCATCGGGCTGGCATCAACGGCCATCATAGCCGGCGGCGACGGCATCCAAACCGTCCATGCCGCCCGAAAATCAGGGAGTTTTACCGATCATGATGTTGCATAACCGGGTTGGCCGCTTTTTTGCCATTCTGGCGGCCTCGGCCGTTTTCGCGTTTTCGTCGCCTGCGTTTTCGCAGGACGTCACCGATGCGCATTTGAAGGCGGCGCGCGCCGCGGTCGCGGCGATCCATGCGACGGATACGTTCGATAACATCCTGCCGCAAGCGGCCGCGGCCCTCGAGCAGCAGCTGATCCAGAAGAACCCGGACATGCAGGAACTGATCGCCAAGACGATCAACGAGAAGGCGATGACCCTGGCATCGCGCCGCGCCGACCTGGAAAAGGAAGCAGCGCTCGCCTATGCAAAGGTGTTCTCGGAAAAGGAACTCAATGAAATCGCCGCTTTCTACAATTCCGATTCCGGCAAGAAGCTGCTCGACAACGGCCCGATCGTGACGCGCGAACTGGTGAAGGCTGCCGAGATCTGGCAGAACGGCCTGGCTCGCGATCTCGCCCAGCAGGTCGGCGAGACCCTGGGTGCAGCGGCGAATGCCAAGGCGCCGGCTGCACCTGCCGACGGTACCGCTCCGGCAGACGGCGCAGCTCCCGCGGACGCCACACCGAATTGATTGCGGACTTCCGAGCGGCCTGACCGACACTGGACCAGAAAGCCCGGCAAGTCCGGGCTTTTCTTTTGATAGTCGGCAGCCTACCTGTCTCGGTGTTTGAGGGGCAAGGAGTTCAGCCATGGCCGGTTACGACTACGATCTTTTCGTCATCGGCGGCGGCTCCGGCGGGGTGAGGGCGGCGCGCGTCGCGGCCGCACTCGGCAAGCGTGTCGGCATTGCCGAGGAATATCGCTACGGCGGCACATGCGTGATCCGCGGCTGCGTGCCGAAGAAGCTCTATGTCTACGCCTCGCAATTCCCCGAGCATTTCGCCGACGCCGCCGGTTATGGCTGGACGGTGCCTGAGGCGCGTTTCGACTGGCAGACGCTGGTCGCCAACAAGGACCGCGAAATCAGCCGGCTGGAGGCCATCTACAAGAAGAACGTGCAGGGCGCCGGCGGCGAGGTCTTTCATTCGCGCGCCACCCTGGTCGATCCGCATGTGGTGCATCTTCTCGGTGAGGATCGCACCGTTAGCGCCGACCAGATCCTGATCGCTACCGGCGGGCGCCCGGCGCCGCATCCGGCATTGCCCGGCCATGAGCACTGCATCTTTTCCAACGAAGCCTTCGACCTCAAGGAACTGCCGAAGGCAATCATGATCGAGGGCGGCGGCTATATCGCCGTCGAATTCGCCAACATCTTTCACGGCCTTGGCGTCGACACGACGCTGGTCTACCGCGGCAAGGAGATCCTCAGCCGTTTCGACATGGACCTCAGACGCATGCTGCACGACACGATGGAAAAGAAAGGGATAAAAATCCTCTGCCACGCCGTGTCCGAGTGGGTCAGGAAGCGGCCTGACGGCCGACTCGACGCGCTTGTCACCGGCGGCACGGTGCTGACGGTCGACCAGGTCATGCTCGCCATCGGCCGCATTCCCAATACCGAGAACATGGGCCTGGAAGGCGTCGGCATCGAGATGACCAAAACCGGGGCAATTCACGTCGATGAATACTCCCGCACCAACATCGACAACATTTGGGCAATCGGTGACGTCACCCACCGCGTGCAATTGACGCCGGTGGCAATCCACGAGGCGATGTGCTTCGTCGAGACCGCCTTCAAGGACAATCCGACGGCGCCCGACCACGACACGATCGCTACCGCAGTCTTTTCGCAGCCCGAGATCGGTACGGTCGGCCTGTCGGAGGATGAGGCGGCAAAGCGCTTTTCGGACCTTGAAATCTACCGCGCCACCTTCCGGCCGATGCGGCACACACTTTCCGGCCGCGACGAAAAGATGCTGATGAAGCTGGTCGTCGACGGCGCCTCGAAAAAGGTCCTCGGCGCCCACATCCTCGGGCCGGATGCCGGCGAAATGGCGCAGCTTCTCGGCATACCGCTGAAGGCCGGGCTGACCAAGGATGATTTCGATCGCACCATGGCGGTGCATCCGACCGCGGCGGAAGAACTCGTCACCCTGTACAGGCCGACTTACCGGGTGAAGGATGGTGAGCGCGTCTGACGCGACAATAAACCCATCGCGGCAACGAAATTGCCGCGATGGAAGTGCGTAAGTTTTCTTACAGCAACGTTCCGCGCAGGATCACCAGCGCAACCGAAAAATAGATCACCAGCCCGGTGACATCGACCAGCGTGGCGACGAACGGAGCCGATGCGCTGGCCGGGTCGAAGCCGATGCGCTTCAGGGCGAACGGCAACATCGATCCAGACAGCGAGCCGAAGGTGACGATGCCAACCAGCGTGGCGCCGATCGTCATTGCGATCAGCGGCCAGTGCGGGCCGTAGTCGTAGAAGCCGAGATACTGCCAGAGCGCAATGCGGCAGACGCCGACCACGCCAAGAATCGAGCCAAGCACCAGGCCGGTGGGCAGCTCGCGCAATGCCACCCGCCACCAGTCGCCAAGGCCGATCTCGCGCAGCGCCAGCGCCCGGATGACGAGCGAGGTCGCCTGCGAGCCGGAATTGCCGCCGGAGCTCATGATCAATGGAATGAATAGCGTCAGCACGATCGCCTTTTCCAGCTCGCCCTCGTAGCTTTGCATCGCGTTGGCGGTCAGCATCTCGCTGATAAACAGCGCGCATAGCCAGCCGGCGCGCTTCTGGATCATCGCTAGAAAGCCCATCTTCATATAGGGCTCGTCCAGAGCCTCCATGCCGCCGAAACGATGCACGTCCTCGGTCGTTTCCTCGATCATCGTGTCGATAATATCGTCGATGGTAACGATGCCGAGGAGCTTGCCGTTGTCCACGACCGGGACGGCGAGCAGATCATATTTCGAGATCAACTGAGCAACCTTTTCACTATCGGTCAGCGGTGAAACGGTGATAGGCGCACGATCCGGCGCTATTGCCATGATCAGCTCGTCGGGCTCGCCAGCGATCAGTCGACGCAGGTTGGTCGAGCGCAACAGGACATGCGTTTGCGGATCGACGATGTAGATCGCGTAGACAGTTTCGCGCGTCCGCTCCACCTTGCGGATATAATCCAGAGTGCGGGCAACGCTCCAGTCCGGCGGCACGCTGACATATTCGGTCGTCATGAGCGAGGCGGCGCTGCCATCGGGATAGCCGAGAATGGCAAGCAGCGTCGCGCGCAGCGGTGGCGCTAGGCCACCAAGCAGTTCGGAACGAGCCGGCTCGTTCAGATCGCGCAATATGTCGGCGGCGCGGTCGACCGACATGGCCGCAAGCAGTCTGCCTGCTTTGATGCGGGGCAGCGCCTCGACGAGTTCGGATGCGCCGTCGAGCTTCGGCTGGTCGAAGATCTCGACCAGCCGCTCGAACGGCACTTCGCAGAGCAGATCCGATGCTGTCTCGCGGGGCTCCCGATTCAAGGTCTCGACGATGTCGGCGACGTGTTCGTTGGCAAGTACGCGAGCGATGGCGATAGCATCGCCGCCCGCGACGGGGGAAGACTCGTTCATGGCTCACTCCTTGCCGTCCGGCAGGACGTGAGCCGGTCAGGTCACGTCAAGCGGACGGCGGTTGCGTTCGACTGTGACTGTCGCCAGGCATGGCGCGGTGACCTTTCTGCTCGCGGGTTCGAGTTGAGATTCTGCAAGCCGGCGCAACATAGGAGCGCGCCTTGCCGAGTCAATCGCGAGAGCGGGTTAAAGCGGCGGCAAACCGACCGGATCGCGAGACTGTGATCGGGCTACGTGGCAGGCTGGCTGGATGCCGGCAGTGGTGCCGCGGCTATCTCTGCTTCAGCCGGCGGGGAAAGCGCAGCCACTTGTCCTCGGCCGGCCGCGTCGGCTGCGTGAGAATGGTGGTGAGCTCGACCGGCAAGCTCGGAACCAGCGGCTTCTTGGTGGCGACGCCGTCGGCGATCGCAACCACGCTGTGGTAGAATTCGGTGCCCGCGAGCGATCTCGGCGGCGTCGCCTCATGCATGATCGAGATCACAGTTGCATCAGGGCAATTGTCCTTGATCGCCTGGTGGAAGGCGATCCGTCCATCGGGGTCGAGCGCGCCGGTGGCTTCATCGAGGAACAGCAATCCCGGCTGCTGCAGCACGATGCGGGCGACAACCAGCTTCTGTTTCTGCCCACCCGAGAGAACCTGATCCCAGATCTTTCCTTCACGGCTCTCCTCGGCCAAATGCTCGATGAAATCGCCAAGGCCGGCCTTGTGCAGGGCGGATGCGACCTGCACGTCGGCGTAATCATGCTCGGAACCGGGCAGGCAGACCAGTTGCTTCAGCGAAACCTGCTGCAGCTTCACCTCCTGGGCGGCGTAGAAACTCCTGACCCCTTCCGGGAAGACGATGGTGCCGCGGCCATAAGGCCACAGGCCGTTGATCGCCTTGATCAGCGAGGTCTTGCCGCAACCGGATTCGCCCTTGAGAAAAGTCCACTCGCCTCGCCGGAAGCGCAAATTCGCGGCACTCAGGAAGGGCGTGGCGTCCTCGCCCTGATGCGCCAGTTCGAGCTTCTGGATGGTCAGGCCGAAAACCGGGTTTTGGCGGTCGTAGCGAAAATCGGAGCGGCCGGTCTGCTGATAAAATTCCTGCGGGTGCTGGACGTTTTCGATAGCGTTTGCGAGTTCGGTGACGCGCTGGCTGTTGGCCCGCAATGCGGCGATGGCAGGCATGACATGGATGAACCACGAGCATTGACTGATCAACGAGTTGACCATCTCGGAGCCGGTTATGTAGCCCTTGAGATCGAAGCCGTTATGGATAAAGGGAACCAAGCCTGGCCCGTAGGCGACAATGCGGGCACCGATGAAATTGTAGATCAGCTCGAATGAATTGTAGCCTGTGTTGACGATGTTCAGCCGCGCCCAGGTGCGGTCGATGTCGACATAGCGCTGGGTGTGCACTGCCTTCTGCACGTTCTCGCCTTGCGATGCGGCGACATGAAAACTGCGGCGCAGGAACGTGATCAGCTCGCCGCGATAGCTGCCTTCGGCCTGCTGCATCCTGACATTGAGCCGTTCCAGCAGCCTGCCCAGCTTGACCGCGATCCAGGTGTTCAACGGCACGTAGGTGGCGACCGCCAGAAAGGCGAGAACGGCGCTGCCATAGCTGCCGAGGAACTCCAGCCCCTTGACCTCCGCCGAGTGCGCAAGCAGTTGCTGGCCAACGAAATACAATGAAGTAGCAACGGCCAGAACCCCCATCGCGAGGCCGATGGCTCCGCCCGTCATATCCTTGATCGATTCCTGGATGCGCTGATCGATATTGTCGGGAGCGGCGGCACCTGACGAGCCATGCTGAGCGTGGAAATGGGTGTGATTGGCGTCAAGCAGGGCTTCGTTGAACTGGCTGTCCAGCCAGCCGCGCCACTTACGATGCAATGTTGCGGATACCAGGCTGCGGATACCGGTAAAACCCGCATCCTTGAGCAAGACCAGGAGGACAAGTATCCCGGCATTGGTCAGCAGAGCCTGAAGCGGGGTGGTGTTTGCGGCATCGTGGAAAAAGGCGATCGAGTTGACCAGCTCTCCGGATGCTACGGCAAACCAGACGCCTGACTTGCTGGAGAGCGCGGTGAGCAGGGCGATCACCAGTGTCAGCGTCCAGGCTTCCACCCACTTGTCCGAGAACCAGTAGGCCCGCATCAGTCCCCAGAAGCTGCGCATCGACGATACGGGCGTCAGGGGCGACTGCCTTGCGGCACCGCGGAGCCATTTTTCCGATATTGAATGTCGCGTTGGTCTATCGACCCGAATCACTATCCCGCCCAAACGATTTTTCTTTTGTTACGGACAGTAACACCAATTGATCATTTTCCATTAGCTTTTCTCCGGCCGCAGGTGGCTTAGCTCGCGGGCCGTTGCAGTGGAGCAACAGAATGAATGATCGCGGCGTTAGGCCGTTACGTTTCGAGGGGTGGAATACCAACGCCATTTCAAGTAGTTACTTGCCTGCGCCCGAGCAAGTAGAGACCTTCCCCAAGGGAAGGTCTTCACACAGCTTTGTGAACATAGAAGCGCCGCCCAGCGGTCGATCTTCACAGCCTGAACCGATCTTCAGTCCGCCTTTACAGTCAGGTCCGACCTCGTCGGCGGCCAGAACGTGACCGTATGATTCGTGGTTGAAGCCGCCTTGTCAGGACCCCGTAATCGGCCAAGCACTGACTTTGCCGTTACAGTCCAGGATGCAGACCAACATCGATCAGACCGTACTTTTTAGAGCGCGCGCAAACTGCGTTTGACAAAGATGCGCTTCGGATCGAACCTGCTGGACGCATCCAGGTTTGAACCGGGGGGAAGTTCTTCATGCTTGCACGAACATTGTTTGTGGCGACGCTCGCAATGTTTGCCTGGCTGCCGCCAACATATGCCGGCAGCCAGACCGTTCCCGCAAACGCCGAGGGACAGATCGAGTTCAACACGCCGTCCGGCAATATTGGCTGCATCTACACGCCGAAGGGCGGCACCAGCACCTATGAGCCACAGGATGGCGGACCGGAACTGAGTTGTTCGCGCGTCGAGCCCAGCTACGTCACCATCATCCTCGGCCCGAAAGGCCCGGCGACGCTGATCAAGAATCCAGGCGAGCAAGGCTGCTGCGGTGACGTCAGCAAGCTGGCTACGGCAATAGCTGGAGCAAGGGGCCGTTTTTCTGCCAGTCATCCACCAAGGGATTGACCTGCACCGGCAGGCATGGCCATGGCTTTTTCGTCAGCAAGGCCAAGGTGACGGTGAAATAGTCCGACTCAGTTGGCCGTTTCCAGTTCGCCGCGTGCCTTGGCTGCGGCGACCTGGCGGAGTGCATCGGCAAGCGTATCGGCGTCCTGGGCGCCCATCACCGCATATTTGCCTTCAAGCAGAAAGCACGGCACGCCCGATATGCCCATGCGCGAAGCGGTGGCGATTTCGGTGCGCACCGCCTCGACATCGGCGTCGGTCGGCAGAAGCGTTTCGACTACGGACGCATCCATGCCGGCCTCGCGGGCGGCTTCGATCAGCACGGCATGATCGCCGAGATTGGCGCCTTCCTCGAAATTCAGCTGGAACAGCCGGCGCACCAGCCGGTTCTGAATGGCCTCGCCGGCCGTCCCGGCCCAGCGAATGAGACGGTGCGCATCCAGCGTATTGGGCGCGACCTTGATGGCGTCGAAGGCGAAGGAGATGCCTTCAGCCTCGCCCAGCGGCTCGATCCGGGCATGGATTTCGCGGATGCGTTGCTCGCTCCCGAATTTCGCCACCATATAGTCGCGGCGGTTCTTGCCTTCGGGCGGGATTGTCGGGTCGAGTTGGAAGGGCCGCCAGCGTATGTGAACGTCGATATCGACGGCGGCAATCGCCTTGTCGAGCCGTTTCTGGCCGATAAAGCACCAGGGGCACACCACGTCGGAGACCACATCGACGGTAATCGAGTTCTCGTCGTTCATCTTGGTCTCCTGTTCTGAAGAGGTCACTTCGGTTTGCGCCACCAGGTCGGCAACTGATAACCGTATATGGGCGTCTTTTGCGGATGTTCCAGATAGTTCCAATAGGCAAGCCATTGCTGGTTGTTGTGCTGGGTTGGCACCATGTAATTGCCTGAGATCAACAGCCGGTCGAGAACGCGGACGGCGGCGACATAGTCCTCCTTCGAACGGGCTCTCAGCATCGCCTCGATCGCCGCATCCACCGCCGGATCGGCGACGCCGGCGAGGTTGAACGATCCTTCGGCCGTGGCGGCAGCGGATCCCCAGCGCCCGGTTTGCTCGATACCAGGCGACAACGAGTTGTTGAAACCGGTCGAGCCGACCAGCACCTCGAAATCGAAACGCTGCTTGCGCGACTGGATCTGATCGCCGTCGAGGCTGCGGATGCCGACATCGATGCCGAGCTTCTCAAGCGTGCGCTGATAGATAGCGGCAAGTCGCTCTTCGTCCTGCGAGGCGGTCAGTATCTCGAAACCGAACGGCTTTCCCTCGGGATCGAGCATCGCGCCGTCCTGCACCGTATAGCCCGCGCTCTTCAGCAGCTCGAATGCCGCCTTCAGCACCTTGCGGTCCTGGCCGGAGCCGTCGGTAACGGGCGGCCTGTAGGTGCCGTCCATGACATCTGCGGGCACGCGGCCGGGGTAGGGGGCCAGCAGGGCCTTTTCCTTTTCGCTGGCGGGATGACCGAGGGCGGAGAGCTCGGAGTTTTGCCAAAAACTCATCGTGCGCGTGTATTTGCCGCCGAACAGATTCTTGTTGGCCCATTCGAAATCGTAGAGCATGCCGAGCGCGCGCCGCACGACCGGATTGGAAAACTTCGGCAGCCGAGTGTTGAACAGGAAACCGTTGACCACCGGCGGAATGCCGGTGTCGAAGGTTTCGGCGATGACCTCGCCCCTGTGGAAGGCCGGAAAGTCGAGATCGCGCTCGCGTTTGACCGGGTCGCTGTCGTCGTCGATGGCGCAGATGCCTTTCTTGAACGCTTCCTGCTTGGCGTTGGCGTTGAGGAAATACTCGATGGTGATCTGGTCGTAATTGTCGAAGCCGCGCTTGGACGGCACGTCCTTGCCCCAATAGTCCGGATTGCGCTTGAACACGATGCGCTGACCGGGCACGACATGCGCCACCGTGTAGGGCCCGCTGCCGATCACCGGCTTCAGCGTCGTCCTGTCGAAGGTGTCCTTGTTGAAGGCGTGTTTCGGGATGATCGGCGTCAGCGCAATGATCAGCGGAAATTCGCGGTCGGCCCTGTCGTTGAAGGTGAAGCGCACACTGCGGTCGCCGGTCTTTTCGAGCTTGGCGATCGCTTTCATCCGCTGGCTGTAAGGTGGCCGGCCCTTCTCGGTGAAGACGTCATAGGTAAACAACACGTCGTCCGGCGTCACCGGCACGCCGTCCGACCATTTGGCGTTGGGATCGAGGTGGAATTCGATGCTCTTGCGCTCGGGATCCATGTCGGCGGTATCGGCGAGCAGGCCGTAGAGACTGAAGGCCTCGTCGTAGTTGCGCTGCATCAACGGCTCGAAGACGAGATTGCCAAAGGCTTGATCCATCATGCCGCGCGCGGTGGTGCGCAGGCTTCTCAGGATGAACGGATTGAGATTGTCGAAGCTGCCGACGACGCAATAGGTAATGCTGCCGCCTTTTGGCGCGTCGGGATTGACGTAGTTGAAATGATCATAGTCGGCCGGCAGCGCCGGCTCGCCCTGCATGGCAAGCGCGTGCTTCGGTTCCGACAGAGCCGGCTGCAGGGAAAGGCCGACAAACAACATTGCGGCGATCAGCCAAAAGACAACGCGGCCCATGACCGTCTCCTTCCCGATTCGATGCGCAGCATACATGAGCCGGTCGTGCACCGGCCAACCCCTCGGCCAAGATTCGCGAGACCCGGGCTGGATTCGGCACCGCTTGCAGTGTAACACGCCGTCCGAAGTCATTCTGTTGCCTCATTTCGGCAACAGGTAGCTGGACCACACGGCGGGAAAAAGCCGGTTCCGGGATCATTTGAGAGGAATGCACGACATGACGAGCCTGAACAGCAACGCGTACCGCCTGTCGGTCATGGCCGCTGGCGTGGTCGGCATTCTCGGCGCCGGGATTCCCGCTGCTTCCGCGCAGCAGCAACAGCAGATTCCGCAAGGCTGGTTCAAGGCCTGCACCAAGCAGGAAGACGTCGACATCTGCAATGTCCAGAACATCACCACCGCCGGCAACGGCCAGCTCATCACCGGTGTCAGCCTGATCGAATTGAAGGGCAAGGTGAACCGCAAGGTGTTCCAGGTGACGGTTCCGACCGGCCGTCTGGTTCCTCCCGGCATCGGCCTCCAGATCGACGGCGGCAAGGCGCAGAAGCTCGACTATGTAATCTGTTTCCCGGATCGCTGCGTGGCGGAAGTGCCGCTGAGCGATCAGCTGGTCGCATCCTTCAAGAAGGGATCGGCGCTGACGCTCACCTCAGTCAATTTCCAGAACCAGCCGAACCCGATCAAGATTGCGCTGACCGGCTTCAGCGGCGCCTTCGACGGCCCGCCGCTGCAGCAGTCGGACATCGAGGACCGGCAGAAAAAGCTCCAGGACTTCGTCGCCAAGAACAATCAGGATTTTGCCAAGAAGCTCAAGGAAGAGCAGGAAAAGGCGAAGGCCGCCAACTGATCGACGGGTTTTCGAACCAACAAAAAGCGGGGTTCATGCCCCGCTTTTTTCGTTTGGATCGGCCGTTTGTCGGGTCAAGCCATGTCTCAAGCCTATCCCAGCTCGATCCCGACTAAGTCAATGTCTCAATTGGTGCTTCGGCTCGTAGCGCCCGTCCGGCTTCTTATCGAACATCTCACCAATCTGCGGATGCCGGACCGGTTCGCCCGACCGGTCCTCGAGCAAATTCTGCTCGGACACATAGGCGATGTATTCCGTTTCGGAATTCTCGGCGAACAGATGATAGAAAGGCTGGTCCTTGCGCGGCCGCACGTCAGCGGGGATCGCCTCGTACCATTCGTCGGTATTGGCGAATTGCGGATCGACGTCGAAAATAACGCCGCGGAACGGAAACAGCCGGTGCCGAACCACCTGTCCGATCGAGAATTTGGCTGTCTTCATCGCACTCACCACTTGAACTTCTTGAACGCCACGCATCCTGAAACACGCAGGAAAACGCTCCAGGACTTTAGACTCTAACGCACCAATCCGGCAAAGACTGGCCGGACCTTAAGGTCGACATCGTCATTATTTGGCGCAGACGCCGCGTCAATTCAATCCCGATCCCCTTGATGCCGGGTTGAGCATCGCAAGATGCGGATCAAGGGCGGTGCCCAAGATCGCTATCGCGCAGCCGGTTTTCGCAATCCCCCAAAAAACGCTGCAAAACCGCTGCCGGGTCGAAGACCCTCGCGCATGAAAAACGCCCGCAGCGGCGCAAACCCCTCAAGCGCGCCCAGGCCAGCGCTGCGCACCAGCTGAGCCGGCAGCATGTCGGAAAGCAACGACATGTTGAGCAGGTTGACCGCGCTGCTGCGCGCCAGAATGTCCGGCCGCCGCTTGAAATCATAGGCTGCAAGCGCCTTGGCGGCGCCCGGATCCGAGCGGTTTCTGCTTGCGGTACCAATCAGGTCGTCGATGTCCCTGATGCCGAGATTGAGGCCTTGCGCGCCGATTGGGGGAAACACGTGGGCGGCTTCACCGACAAGGGCCACGCGGCGATGCGCAAACCGCCACGGGCTCACCGCTGAAAGTGGGTAGACCTGCCGGCCGGGCTCAACCGATACGCGACCCAGCATCGATTGCATCCGCTGTTCGACCCGCGTCGAAAGCTCGGTGTCATCGAGTGCTGCAAGGTTCCTGGCGACATCGGGCTCGAGCACCCAGACAAGGCTGGACCGGTTGCCGGGCAGGGGAACCTGTGTGAACGGACCGGTCTCGGTGTGGAATTCGGTCGAGGTGAAGGCGTGGTCGCTGCGATGACCGAAATTGAGCACCAGCGCCGCCTGCGGATAGGATCGGACCGAGGTCCGGATGCCGGCTGCCTCGCGGGCCGGCGACTGACGGCCATCGGCGGCAACCGCCAACGACGCCTCAACCTCGCTGCCGTCGGCGAGAACGGCATGGGCATGGTCGGCATCGAGGCGCCATGCCTCCACCATCGACTTTCGCCATTCGATGCCCGAATGCGCGACAGCCTCGGCTAGCGTGCGGTTGAGAACGCTGTTGGGCAAGTTCAGCCCGAATTGCTCTTCGTTAATCTCGCTGGCGCGAAAGGTCACTGTCGGGCTGCGGATCAGCCGGTTGGTTGCGTCAACGATGCGCATCACCTTGAGCGGCGCTGCGTGCGACCTGATTCCGTCGAAGATCCCGAGCCGTTCGAACATCTTCAGGGCAGGGTTCATCAAGGCTGTCGTCCGGCCGTCGGGGCCGGCTGCCTCGGGTCCGACGAGCGTCACGGGAAAACCCGCCTCGGCAAGGCCAAGCGCCGCGATCAGCCCCGCAGGGCCGCTGCCGGCGACCAGTATCCGTGCTGTTTCCCGATGGTTCAAATTCGGCTTCCGGATTGCGAGGTGAGGCCCGTCCGACCTGCTGGTCCATATAGGTCAGGTGATGCGGCTTGATCAACGCGGCGATTCGGCCCATTCGGTTGCCATGACCGGCCAACAAGACGATTTCAGCCACCTCGACGGCACCGGCCGCGCGATGGCGAGCGTTGCGCGCAGCCCTCGACTGACCGTGAGCGTTGTTGCCGGCATGGGCATCGCCCTTGCCTGGCTCCTTCTCGGCGCAATGGCAGTTCGAGGGGCGGTAAGCCGGCTCCCGGGCACCGATGCACCCGGCGATGCCGTGCTGGAATACCTGCCGCAACTGCCGCTGCCGGATTTCCTTGTGCGTCTCTTCGCCCTCTGCCTTGCGCCGGCGCCACTTCGCGCAAGCCTAGGCGCGCAAGGCGGGGCACTCACCGCGATGTGGCTGTTGATGGCCATTGCGACCATGCTGCCCTCCGCGGCGCCGATGATCCGCACCTATTGCGAGATCGCAGATACCGCCCGGATCAAGGGGGAGCCGGCCGTCCATCCGTTGATCCTGGTCGCTGGATATTTGAGCGTCTGGCTTGCCGCCTCGGCAATGTTCGCAGCCCTGACGCTCGCCGTCGATGCATTCGCGTCATCCGGGCAGATGCTCGATCCGCTGGTTGGAATTGCCGGAGCAGCCGCGCTGTCGATCGCTGGTCTGTATCAGTTCAGCTGGCTGAAGGAAGCCTGTCTGGAGAAGTGCAGAAATCCGTTCTCGGTCCTGTTCGCCAACTGGAGCGCCAGGCCTATTCGCATTTTCCGGCTCGGCATGGAGCAGGGCCTGTGGTGCCTTGGATGCTGCTGGGCGCTGATGCTGGTAATGTTCGCCGTCGGTGTGATGAACGTGTTCTGGATGGCGCTGATCGGCCTGTTCAGCCTGGTCGAAAAACAGACGGCAGGCAATCTGCCGACGCGGCTGGGCGGTGCGATACTGCTTGTCTGGGCAGCCGCGCTACTAGTAGTCTCGACATGAGGGGGAGAATTCGATGACTGACCAAAACTGGGCAATGAAGGGAGAGCTCGTCCTCTCCTGCAATTGCACGGTTTTTTGCCCTTGCGTTCTGTCGCTCGGCAATCATCCGCCTACGGAAGGCTATTGCCAAACCTGGGCGGGGTTCCGCATCGATGCCGGCCATTTCGGCGAGGTCGACCTGTCCGGTCTCAATCTTGGGCTGATCATGGAAATCCCCGGCTACATGAGTCGCGGTAACTGGACCGCCGGCCTGTTTATCGACAAGCGCGCCTCGGTTTACGCTGTGAAGGGACTGACGAAGATATTCACCGGCAAGGCCGGTGGAACCACATCGCTGCTCTCCATCCTGGTCGGACAGTTCCTCGGCGCCGAGCAGGTGCCGATCACCTACGAGACGCGTGAGAAAACACGCATGTTCCAGATACCGAAGATCATCGATGGTGCGGTGACGCCAATCACCGGCAAGGATCGCGACAAGGATACGGTTATCAGCAATTCGGAATACTGGATTGCGCCGGAAATCATCGTCGCCAAATCCGACAAGAGCAAAATGCGGGCCTTTGGCCGTAACTGGAACTTTGCCGGCCGTTCGGCCGAAATCTGCAAGCTGGACTGGCGGGGCCCGTGAGCAAGAAGACGACGGCCAGGAAAATCGCCGACCGGATTCCGCGGCCGAAGAAGAAAGTCACATGGCCTCAGGCGCGGGCGTTCTCGGTCCATCTCTTGACCGCGTCGGGCTCATTCCTGGCGTTTCTGTCGCTAGTGGCAGCAAGCGAGCAGCGCTGGACGGCAATGTTCTGGTGGCTGGGCCTGGCACTTTTCGTCGACGGCATCGACGGGCCGATCGCCAGGAAGCTCGACGTCAAAGAAATCCTGCCGACATGGTCGGGCGAACTGCTCGACAACATCATCGACTACGTGACCTACGTGTTGATTCCGGCCTTCGCGCTCTATCAGCGCGGCTTCATGGGCGAGCGCCTGTCGTTCCTGTCGGCTGCGATAATCGTGGTGTCGAGCGCAATCTACTATGCCGATACCGGCATGAAGACGAAGGAGAATTTCTTCAAGGGCTTTCCGGTCGTCTGGAACATGGTGGTGTTCACGCTGTTCGTCATCGAGCCTGGACAATGGGTTTCTTTCGCCGCGGTCGTGGTGGCCGGCATTCTCACCTTCGTGCCGATCAATTTCATCCATCCGGTGCGGGTGAAGCGGCTGCGCCCAATCAATCTCGGTATGACGCTGCTTTGGTGCGCTTTCGGCGCGCTGGCGCTGGCGCAGGCCGCACTTGCCTCCTTCTATGACCAGATCGGCGTGCTGGGCGAGCAGGTCAGCGATTTCATCAAGATCGGGATTACGATCACCGGGCTTTACCTCGCCTGCATCGGCGCTATCATGCAGTTCTTCCCAAATCTCGGCGCCAAGCCGGATAAGAAAGCCTGATCCCAAGAGAGCCAGAAAATGTCCAAAGCGATCCGCGTCCATGCCCATGGCGGCCCGGAGGTCCTGACCTATGAGGATGCCGATCCCGGGCAGCCGGGCTCGGGACAGATCCTGGTCAAGCACACCGCGATCGGTCTCAATTTCATCGACGTCTATTATCGCTCGGGCCTTTATCCGCCGCAGGGCGGATTTCCGCTGATCCCCGGCGGCGAGGCGGCCGGCGTGGTTTTGGACGTCGGCACAGATGTCGACTGGCTGACGCCCGGGGATCGCGTCGCCTATGCGGTGACGACCGGCGCCTATGCCGGGCAGCGCGTGATCGCCGCCGACCGCGTGGTGAAGGTGCCCGACGGCATCAGCGACGAACAGGCCGCGGCGATGATGCTAAAGGGCATGACCGCCGAGTACTTGTTGCGCCGTACATTCAAGGTGAAAGCCGGCGACACGATCCTGTTTCATGCGGCGGCCGGCGGTGTCGGGCTGATCCTCGGCCAATGGGCCAAGCATCTCGGCGCGACGGTGATCGGCACCGCGAGTTCAACCGACAAGATCGAGCTCGCCAAGGCGCATGGCTTCGACCATGTGATCAACTATCGCGAACAGGATTTCGTGGCCGGCGTTGCCGCTATCACCGGTGGCAAGAAATGCGACGTTGTCTATGACTCGGTCGGCAACGACACGTTTCCAGCCTCGCTCGATTGCCTGCGGCCGCTCGGCACGTTCGTCAGCTTCGGTCAATCGTCTGGGCCGATCCCGCCCTTCAGCATCTCGCTGCTGGCGCAGAAGGGCTCGCTGTTCGCAACGCGGCCGACGCTGTTCGTCTACAATGCCAAGCGCGAAGACCTCGAGGCTTCCGCCGCCGCCTTGTTCGATGTGGTGCTCAGCGGCGCAGTCAAGATCAAGATCAACCAGCGTTACGCGCTCAGCGATGCCGGCAAGGCGCATTCCGATCTCGAAGGGCGCCGGACCACCGGGACAACGATACTTATCCCTTGAGCCCGCATTTTCGGCCCGCCGACGCCGCCGTTCTTGCGAACTGCTCTTTACCGCTTGAGTTTCCACTGAAATTCTTGAAGCTCTTTCAAGTCGTGAGGCGCTTACCGTAGAGAGCAGCCCGCGCATACGATGCTTGCGGGAACACAGAACATGTCTGGCAAACCAGATGGAGGCACCGTGAGTGCAGATCAGGACGGCGCAAACCTGCTGGAGGTTCGCGGCCTCACAAAGATATTCGGCACGCTGACGGCGTGCGACCATGTCGATCTCAACATCGCCAAGGGCGAGATCCATGCATTGCTTGGCGAGAACGGCGCCGGCAAGTCGACGCTGGTGAAAATGCTCTTCGGATCGCTGGAACCGAATTCCGGCGAGGTATTCTGGAATGGCCAGGCGGTCAGGATCACCAGCCCCGGCACCGCAAAGAAGCTCGGCATCGGCATGGTTTTCCAGCATTTTTCGCTGTTCGAAGCGCTGACGGCGGCGGAGAATATCGCGCTGTCGCTGGATGACGGCTCGCCGATCAGCACGATCGCGGCCAAGGCGAGGGCGCTCTCCTACAGTTACGGCCTGCCTCTCGATCCGCTATCGCTGGTCGGTGATCTGTCGGTCGGCGAGCGTCAGCGTATCGAAATCATCCGCTGCCTGCTGCAGACGCCGCAACTCATCATCCTCGACGAGCCAACTTCGGTGCTGACGCCGCAGGAGGCCGATAAGTTGTTCGAGACGCTCGAACGGCTGCGTTCGGAAGGAAAGTCCATCCTCTACATTTCGCACCGGCTGGAAGAGGTCAAACGCATCTGCGACCGCGCCACCGTGCTGCGTCACGGCAAGGTGGTCGGCCATTGCAATCCGCGCCAGGAAACCGCGTCTTCGTTGGCGCGGATGATGGTCGGCAACGAGGTGCAGGCCGTGGTGCGGGCGCCGGCCGAGGGTATCGAGACCGCGCCGGTGCTGCTTCAAATCCGCGAATTCACCCGCAAGCCGGCGACCCCGTTCTCGATCCCGCTCAGGAACATCAATCTTGAAGTCCGCGCCGGCGAGGTGATCGGCATTGCCGGTGTGGCCGGCAACGGCCAGGGCGAATTCTTCGAGTCCGTCTCCGGCGAGGTGCTGCAGCAGGATGCCGGCTCGGTCCGCATCCGCGGCAAGGATGCCGGCGGCCTCACCATCACCGGCAGGCGCCTGATGGGCGCTGCCTTCGTTCCGGAAGAGCGGCTCGGCCATGGTGCAGCACCGCGCATGAAGCTTTCGGAGAACCTGCTCCTGTCGCGCCACGCCACCGATGGCAAGATGTTTGTCGGCGCCGGTGGAATGGTCAAGGGCGATGCTATCTATACCGCTGCCCAGCGCATCATAAAGGCGATGGACGTGCGCAAGAGCGCGCCGGATCCAGAGGCTGCGGCTCTTTCTGGCGGCAATCTGCAGAAATTCATCGTCGGCCGCGAACTCGACCGGCGGCCAAGCGTCATGGTGGTCAATCAGCCGACCTGGGGGGTCGACGCGGGTGCGGCGGCCCACATCCGCCAGGCGCTGATCGAACTGGCGCGCAGCGGCTCGGCGGTGCTGGTGATCAGCCAGGACCTCGACGAGCTGTTCGAGATTTCCGATGCGATCACGGTCATGCACAATGGCGAACTGTCGAAGCCGCTGCCGATAGCTGAAGCGACATTCGAGAAGATCGGACTACTGATGGGCGGCGCCGAACCCGGTCATGCCGAACATACGCTGGAGACGGCTTGATGCGCCTCGAACTTGTAAAACGCCCGCAGCGCTCGATGCTGTTTTCGGCACTCTCGCCTTTCATCGCTTTCGTTTTGACGATCATTGCTGGTGCCATCATGTTCGCGCTGCTCGGCGTCAACCCGTTGACTGCGTTCCGCATCTACTTCATCGAACCGATCAGCCAGGTCTGGCAGTTACATGAGTTGGCGATCAAGGCCGCCCCCTTGATCCTGATCGCGGTCGGACTGTCGGTCTGCTACAAGGCCAACATCTGGAACATCGGCGCCGAAGGCCAGTTCATCCTGGGCGGCATTGTCGGCTCGATCTTCCCCGTGCTGTTTCCGCAGTTCGAAGGCCCATTGGTGCTGCCGCTGATGCTTCTTTTCGGCATGGTCGGTGGGGCCGCCTATGCTGCAATCCCGGCACTGCTGAAGACGCGCTTCAACACCAACGAGATCCTGACCAGCCTGATGCTGGTCTATGTCGCCCAGCTCTTCCTCGATTGGCTGGTACGCGGGCCGTGGCGCGATCCGCAGGGCCACGGTTTCCCGCAAACCATCCAGTTCAACGACTCGGCGATACTGCCGGAACTCCTTCCGGAATCCGGCCGGGCAAACTGGGGATTTGTCTTCGCGCTGGTCGCGGCGATACTGATCTGGATCCTGATGAGCCGTATGCTGAAAGGCTTCGAGGTCCGCGTGCTCGGCTCAAGCCCGAGGGCAGGGCGCTTCGCCGGGTTTGGCCTTAACCGCATGGTCTTCTTTGCCTTCCTGCTGTCGGGCGCACTGGCCGGGCTTGCCGGGATTTCGGAGGTCTCAGGCGCCATCGGGCAGCTGCAGCCGGTGATCTCGCCTGGCTACGGATTTACCGCCATCATCGTCGCATTCCTCGGCCGGCTCAATCCGCTCGGGATCGTTGCCGCCGGCCTTGTGCTGGCGCTGACCTATCTCGGCGGCGAGGCAGTGCAAAGCGCGCTCGGCATCTCCGACAAGGTGGCGCGCGTGTTCCAGGGCATGCTTTTGTTCTTCGTGCTCGGCTGCGACACGCTCATTCACTATCGCATTCGCCTGACCGGCTTTGCCGCACCGAAACTCGAGGCAGCGCCGAAGCTGGAGGAAGCTCGCTGATGGACATCACCGTCAACATCCTTTTGACCATCGCGACGGCGGCGACGCCGCTGCTGATCGCGGCGATCGGCGAACTGGTGGTCGAACGTTCGGGTGTGCTCAATCTCGGCGTCGAGGGCATGATGATCATGGGTGCAGTCGGCGGCTTCGGCGCCGGCTATCTCACCGGCTCGCCGTGGATCGGGCTGTTGGCGGCAATTGCCATGGGGGCAGTGTTCTCGCTGCTGTTCGCCGTCATGACCCTGTCGCTGGCCACCAACCAGGTGGCAACCGGCCTGTCGCTGACGCTGCTCGGCCTCGGCCTTTCCGGCATGATGGGGACGAATTTTGTCGGCCAGCCCGGCGAGAGATTGCCTAACCTCGATATTCCCGGCCTGACCGCAATCCCGGTCATTGGCAGGCTGCTGTTCGGTCAGGATCCAATCTTCTACATCTCGATCGCGCTGACCGCCGCCGTCATGTGGTTCCTGTTCAAGACCCGCACCGGGCTCACGCTGCGCTCGATCGGCGACAGCCATGCATCCGCCCATGCGCTTGGCATCCACGTCATCCGTTACCGCTATCTCTCAGTGATTTTCGGCGGCGCTTGTGCCGGCCTAGCCGGCGGTCACCTATCGCTGGTCTACACACCGCAATGGGTGGAGAACATGACCGCCGGCCGCGGCTGGATCGCGCTGGCTCTGGTCGTCTTCGCCTCCTGGCGGCCATGGCGGGTGCTGGCCGGCGCCTATATTTTCGGCGCGGTCTGGATCGGCCAGCTTCATGCACAGGCATTCGGCATTCCGGTCCCCTCGCAACTGCTTTCTTCGCTGCCCTATCTGGCAACCGTCGTGGTTCTCGTTCTAATCTCGCGCAACAAGCGTTTGACGATGATGAACACGCCGGCCTCCTTGGGCCAGCCATTCGTTCCGGATCGTTGACAACAAAAAGACGGAAGCTCCAAGGCTTAACTCAGAGAGGTAACACAATGAAAAAACTGCTTATTGCCCTGATGGCGACGACGGCCGCATTGTCATTGGCGGCCTCAGCCCAGGCGGCGGACAAGCTGAAGGCCTGCTGGGTCTACACCGGCCCGATCGGCGATTTCGGCTACTCCTACCAGCACGACCAAGGCCGCCTCGAGGTGGAAAAGGCACTCGGCGACAAGGTCGAGACCGCCTATCTCGAAAACGTCTCCGAAGGCCCCGATGCCGATCGCGCCTTCGAGCGCCTGGCGCGCGAGGGATGCAAGATCATATTCGGCACGTCCTTCGGCTTCATGGACCCGGAAGTGAAGATCGCCAAGAAATTCCCCAAGGTGATGTTCGAGCACGCCACCGGTTACAAGACGGCCGAAAATCTCGGCATCTACAATGCGCGTTTCTATGAAGGCCGCTACGTGCTTGGCCAGATCGCCGCCAAACAATCGAAGTCGGGCGTCGCCGGCTACATCGTTTCCTTCCCGATCCCGGAAGTGGTGATGGGCATAAATTCCTTTATGCTCGGCGCACAGTCGATCAACCCGAACTTCAAGGCGAAGATCGTGTGGGTGAACTCCTGGTTCGATCCGGGCAAGGAGGCCGACGCTGCCAAGGCATTGTTCGACCAGGGCGCCGATATCATTGTCCAGCACACCGACTCGACCGCTGCCTTGCAGGTGGCGGAGGAGCGCAAGCTGCACGGCTTCGGCCAATCCTCCGACATGATCAAGTTCGCACCGCACGCGCAGCTGACCGCGCTGACCGACGAGTGGGGTCCATACTACATCAGCCGCGTCCAGGCGGCGCTCGACGGCACCTGGAAGCCCGACAATGTTTGGCTCGGCATTAAGGACGGCGCCGTCAAGCTGGCGCCCTTCACCAACATGCCCGACGACGTCAAGGCGATGGCCGAAGCCACCACCAAGAAGATCGCCGACGGCTGGAACCCCTTCACCGGGCCGATCGCCAAGCAGGACGGCACACCTTGGCTGAAGGAGGGCGAGGTCGCCGACGACGGCACGCTGCTCGGCATGAATTTCTACGTCAAGGGCGTCGACGACAAGCTGCCGCAGTAGGCAGTCGGAAACATATCGAACGAAAGGGCGCCACGCGGCGCCCTTTTACTTTGGACGGAATATCAGACAGCTGAGCCGTAAAGGTCGTAAGCGTCGGCGCGGTCGATCTTGACCGTGACGATGTCGCCGGCGCGCAGTGGCCGCCGCGACTGGATATGGACCGAACCGTCGATTTCGGGCGCGTCGTATTTGGTCCGGCCCTTGGCCGAATTGCCATGCGCCTCGTCGATCAGGACCGGCAGGCGCTTGCCGATTTTCTTGGTGAGCTGCGTTGCCGAAATCTTCTGCTGGCGCTGCATGAAGCGGTGCCAGCGGGCTTCCTTGATCTCCTGCGGCACTTGCTCGAGGCCGAGCTCGTTGGAGCGGGCGCCTCTGACCGGCTCGTATTTGAAACAGCCGGCGCGGTCGATCTTGGCCTCGTCCAGCCAGTCGAGCAGCATCTCGAAATCGTCATCGGTCTCGCCGGGGAAGCCGACGATGAAGGTGGAGCGGATGGCAAGGTCCGGACAGACGTCGCGCCAGCCGCGAATGCGCTCGAGCGTCTTTTCGCCATGAGCTGGCCGACGCATATTCTTCAGCACCTGCGGCGAGGCGTGCTGGAACGGAATGTCGAGATAGGGAAGAATCTTGCCTTCGGCCATCAGTGGTATGACGTCTGCGACATGCGGATAGGGATAGACATAGTGCATGCGCACCCAGACACCGAGCTTGCCGAGTTCCTCCGACAAATCCAAGAATTTCGCCCGCACTTCGCGATCACCGAACAAGCTGGTCTGGTATTTGATATCGATGCCGTAGGCGCTGGTATCCTGCGAGATGACGAGGATCTCCTTGACCCCGGCCTTGGCCAGCTTCTCGGCTTCGCGCAACACGTCGGCGGCCGGCCGTGAGACGAGGTCGCCGCGAAGTGCTGGAATGATGCAGAAGGTGCAGCGATTGTTGCAGCCTTCCGAAATCTTGAGATAGGCGTAGTGGCGCGGCGTCAGCTTGACGCCCTGCGGCGGCAGGAGATCGACATAGGGGTCATGGCTCGGGGGCGCAGCCTCATGCACGGCTGCCATCACACTCTCGTAGGCCTGCGGGCCGGTGATGGCGAGAACGTTGGGATGTCTTTCACGGATGACGTCCGGCTCGGCGCCGAGGCAGCCGGTGACGATGACTTTGCCATTCTCTGAAAGTGCCGAGCCGATAGCGTTGAGCGACTCGTCGCGGGCGGAATCGAGGAAGCCGCAGGTGTTGACGACGACCAGATCGGCGCCGTCGTGCTTGCGCGCGATCTCGTAGCCCTCGGCGCGCAAGCGCGTGATGATGCGCTCCGAATCCACAAGGGCTTTCGGGCATCCAAGACTGACGAAACTGACGCGAGGGGCAGACATAAAAGGGTTTTCCGGATTTTCGGGATTGGCGGCGCATTACCACACTTATTGCGGCATTGGTATGGGCAGCGGCTGCGGCGAAACGCAACCGCCAGCGTCGACGAAGGCTCGCCGAAGCTGAAAGGCCGGCCGATGCGAATTCGAGTCGATGCGTCAGCTCATCGCACTGCTGACATGCGGCAATACTTCCACAGCGCCTCGATAGATCATATCGAGCGCGACATAGAAGATGATCAAAAGGCCGATATAGGCGATCCAGCGATGGCGGTGCAGCAGCTTGGCGATGAAGCTCGCGGCAAGGCCCATCAGCGCGATCGACAGGACGAGGCCGATCACCAGCACCTGGAAGTGATCGCGCGCTGCGCCGGCGACCGCCAGCACGTTGTCGAGCGACATCGACACGTCGGCGATGACGATCTGCAATGCCGCCTGACCTAGGGTCTTCTTGCGCGCCTTGCCGGCCACCATATCATCGCTGTTGATATCGGAATTGGACAGCGCTTCGGTCGCCTCCTCCTCGTCGGCATGCGACGTGCGCAGCTCGCGATACATCTTCCAGCACACCCACAGCAGCAAGATGCCGCCGGCCAGCAGCAGGCCGACAATCTGCAGCAGGGTGACGGTGATCGCGGCAAAACCGATACGCAGCACCGTCGCCGCCACCACGCCGATGAGAATCGCTCTCTTGCGCTGCTCGACCGGCAAGCCCGCCGCGGCCAGGCCGATGACGATGGCGTTATCGCCTGCAAGCACGAGGTCGATGGCGATGACCTGGAGCAGGGCAGAGAAGCCCGCGGCAGTGAAAATTTCCATCGACTGGAAGTCCCTTGCTGGTTGGCCGACCGTTCGCGTCGAATGCCTGAGGGCCTAACGTGTATGGTTCCCGCGCGTCAAGGGACTGGTTGGAACAAGGTCAGCTATATACAGAGTTTGCGACGATCGGCCCGAAACACCAGCAAAATGCGGCCACAGCTCCCGAATGCCTAGTTATAGAGATTGTATTTGGGCCAGTCGCTTTCCGGAATTTCATCACCGATCCGGTAGCGGAGCTGCAGGACTTCCATATGGTCCGGCGCTGTCTCGCATTTGAATTTCAGCCGGTACCATTGTCCCTTGCTGCGAAACGCAGCACCCGGGCTCTTGATCGCATCGGCGCCCATTTCGGGCGTCGCAAAAGCGTAGGCGACAACACGATCGGCTTTGTACTTGTGGTCGTCGCGGGTAATCCGGTCGAGAATTTCGGCGTCGCATCGCTGCTCCAGCCGGGTTTGCGGATCGAGTTTCAGCAGGCCGGCGCGCAATGCGCTGTCCATCGCGCTGGCCGGCCAAGCCACTATCGTCCATGCGAGAGCCGCAGAAAATAGTTTATTCATAGGCGGGAGAAGCATCATATTCGGGCGGAGAAATCAACCCGACGAGCGCGGCTGCGCGGCGGGTGACAGTCTTCGCTTGTGGCAGGTTGTTGATTACGCAGTAGCATCAACGGTACTTTGGTATCGTTGGCACGATCAGCACCTGTCGCATTTCAGTGACGCGAGAGGTGGCGCGTGCATGGGGCAGAGCGGCCCGGCGCTTCTCTCCGAAACGGACCGGCCTGTTAAACCCGGGCAGTCGAGAATCCGACGAGCGGAAAACTCGACGTCATGCCTGCAGGATTGAAGAAATTGGACGGATATGGCGGAGGGAGTGGGATTCGAACCCACGGTGGGCTTGCACCCACGCCGGTTTTCAAGACCGGTGCCTTAAACCGCTCGGCCATCCCTCCAAGGTGACTTTTCAATCACTTAGGATATCGCGAGAGGAGCGGGTTCGAGCTGTCGGTACCGGATTGGCACCAGGACGTTCCCCGACCGGTTCGCGTTCCATTCCTGTAAAGCCGCATTCAACGCCAAGTCAACCGTGGCGGCCGCACCTTTCGGCGCGATCCAGGACGGTGAGAAGCGCCATGGCGAGCTGTGTTTTGTGCTGAGTGTGGAAAATCGTTTTTAAAACCCGCACGGAGTATTAATCGTTGAGCGCTGATATGTTGAGCGCATTAGGGACATGTAAGTAAATCGTATTCTGGAGTTGATTTTGGCCGTACTTGGCGCTCTCCCGCCCGGTCTCCGCTGTAGACCAATCTGCGAAACCGACTGGGAGGGAGTGGTCGATTGCCTGTGCAGGGGCTTTCCGGCGCGTAACCGGAGCTACTGGACACACGCTCTGACCCGCTTGTCGCAGCGGCCTGTGGTTGCCGAGTTCCCACAATATGGCTTTGCCATGGAGCACGCCGGTCAGATCGTCGGCGTTGTGCTCACCCTTTATGCTCGCTACCAGGGGTCGGAGAGCGAGGAAATCCGCTGCAATCTTTCAAGCTGGTCAGTCGATGCAGAATTCCGTCCTTATGGTGCCATGTTGGTAGCGGCGGTTCTCAAGCGGAAGGACGTGACCTACACGAACATTTCGCCCGCACAAGCGACATTGAAAGCCAACCGGGCGCTCGGCTTTCGGCTGTTCTCCAGCGGACAATTTACCTTCTTGCCGGCTTTAAGTTCGGCGCAGCGGTCATGTCGCGTGCTCGAAATGCGTCCCGATCTTCCGGAATTGGCGATGCTGCCCGAGGGTGAGAGATACATACTCTCGGAACACGCCGCGCTGGGCTGCCTGTCGTTGATCTGCATTTGCGACGGAGCAGCGTTCCCCCTGGTGTTGATGCCGCGCCGAATGTTGCACGGTGTTATCCGATCCCATCAGGTCATCTATTGCCGCTCGCTTGCGGATTTGAGCTGCTGCGCCGGTGCGATGGGGCACTTTCTCTTGCGAAGAGGAATCCTCGTTTGCTTTGTCGACGCCAAGGAGCCGATTCCAGGTTTGGTGGGATGGTACCGGCCCAACAAGGGGCTGAAATATTTCAGGGGTCCCAAACCACCTGCACCTGGAGATCTGACGTTCACCGAGCTTGTGATCTTCGGTCCCTGAATCTGCGCTGGCAGCCAGGCCAAGCGAAGGGCAAAGTGCGCCACGAACGGCGTTGCTGATCGATAAGCGATGACTTTCATGCCGATCGGCGAGACGGTTCGTGCCACAATCTCGCCCGGTTCCGACCACAATCGGTTAATACGGTGATAAACAATTCCTGCGCACAAAAAGGATTGGGGTAGGGCGTCACCGGCGTTTCTGGAGTGGGTGCTTTGGCATCGCTGACGTTTATGCTGCGGTGCCTTCGTCGATGCTATAGGGGACAATCAAAATATGCAGACCACGGCGCGCCCGCGTCTTCGTCGCGCTTCCGCTTTCGCGCTGTTTGCCTTGTCGGCCGCCTTTCTTGCGGCATGTGCGACGCCGCAGCAAAAGGCGATGGTCAACAAGAAACCTCGCTCCAAGGAATATTTTTCCGAAGCCGAGTATGGCGTGAAAGCCAGCCCGCGCGTGATGTTCAAGACATCTCGGGGACGCGACCAGCTCGGCAAGCCCTATCAGGTGCGCGGCAAGTGGTATTATCCGAAGGAAGACAAACGTTACGCCAAGGTTGGCCTCGCGTCCTGGTACGGTGAGGCGTTCCACGGCCGGTTGACCGCCAACGGCGAAGTTTACGACATGGCAGATCTGACGGCGGCGCATCCGACCATGCCGCTGCCGAGCTATGCGCGGGTCACCAACATGAAGACCGGCAGCTCGGTGATTGTGCGCGTCAACGATCGCGGACCCTATCATGATGGACGCATCATCGATGTGTCGAAGCGCGCTGCTGAAATGCTCGATTATGCCAATATCGGTACGGCCGAGGTGAAGGTCGAATATGTCGGCCGTGCGCCGCTCGAAGGCAATGACGGGCAGTATCTTATGGCTTCGTATCGTCCAGGCAACAGGGTGCCGGATCCGTCGGACGGTCTGCCCAGCGGTGTCATGGTCGCGATGAATGGGCCGTCGCCAAGCCTGCCGGTGAGCGCTGCTGCCGTGCCGTTCCCCGGTCAGCTGACGAATTCCGGGCAGGGATCCGATGCAGGGCCTGTCATGGCGGTGCAAGCATCTGCTTCGGGAGACATTGTACTGCCCGATTTCGGCCCGATCGTGCCAGAGCGTCCGGAGATCAACCTGCCGGCGCAATCGCCGTTCACCGTGGCGTCGCTGTCTTATGCGGACGAGCGCGTGCAGCGCGCCTCCAACGCGTTTGCCGGGTTGGATGGCGCCGGCATTTCGCCCGCCGAAATTCTTCAATCGTGGAAGCGGCAAGCTCCTCCAACCGGGTCGCCCGCGGCCTATGTCGCGGCGGGTTCGTTCGAGAATGCCGCCGAAGCGGAGCGTGTGGCTGCCCAGCTTTCCAGCTTCGGCAAGACCGAGATCCAGCGCTCGGAACTTGAAGGCAAGGACTGGTACTCGGTCAACCTCTTTGCCGACGGCCGTGGCAGCCTGGACGAGATGCTGCAGGCAGCGTGGTCGCATGGTGCGCCGGATGCGCTTGCTGTACGCAACTGAGCTCGGGGCTGCCTGGTTTTTTCGTGCGCGATTGATCCGCCAGGCAAAAGCCTGATAGCTTCTGCCAACTTGCAAAAGCGCCGGCTCACTGGTCGAACCTGATGAAATTTTTTCACCCTTTCACCGGGCTTATGGCGCTCGGCCTGCTGCTGCTCTCGCTTGCGCCGGCCTCAGCACAGCTTTTCGAGACCAAGGCCGCGCAGGCCTTCATGATCGATGCCGAAACCGGAACCGTGCTGTTTTCCAAGGACGCCGACAGGTTGATCCCGCCGGCCTCGCTGGCCAAGCTGATGACGATGGAAGTGGTCTTCGACGCCATCAAATCAGGGCGCATGACGCTCGATGACACCTTCGTGGTGAGCGAGAACGCCTGGCGCAAAGGCGGCGCTCCTTCGGGGACATCGACCATGTTCGCCAAGCTCAAGTCGACGATCAGGCTGGAAGACCTGATCCAGGGCGTGACCGTGCAGGCGGCCAATGACGGCTGTATCGTCATCGCTGAAGGGATGGCCGGGTCCGAGGCAAACTTCGCGGCGCAGATGACCGAGCGTGCCCGCCAGATCGGCTTGCAGAAATCGACTTTTGTCAATTCCACCGGTCTGCCGGCCGATGGGCAGCAAACGAGCGTTCGCGAACTCGCGCTTCTGGCGCTGCATATCTGGCGCAACTACCCGGATCTCTACCGCTATTACGGCCAGAAGGATTTTACCTGGAACAAGATTTCCCAGAGGAACCGCAATCCGCTGCTGGCCATGGATATAGGCGCCGACGGGCTCGCGGTCGGCGCGAGCGAGCAATCCGGGTTCGGCATCGTCGGCTCGGTCAGCCACAATGGCACAAGGGTGATCGCGGCGATGAGCGGCCTGGCAAACGACCGCGAGCGTGCTGAGGAAGCGCGAAAGCTGCTCGACTGGGGCGTTCGCTCCTTCGAGAAGACTGAAATATTCGCCAAGGACGAAGTGGTTGGCGAAGCCCAGGTCTTTGGCGGCGCCAAGTCCGGTGTCGCGTTAAAGGCAAAAGGACCGGTGCAGATCTTCCTGCCGATCACCAACCGCGACAAGCTCACCGCCAGGATCGTCTATGACGGACCGGTTGCAGCGCCGGTGGAGGAGGGGCAGCCGGTCGGTGCGCTGCGCGTCTGGATCGGCGATACGCTGAGCCAGGAGACGCCGCTGTTTGCCGCCGAGTCGATCGGTGTCGGCTCGCTGCCGCGGCGCGCGCTCGATGCCGCCAAGGAACTGGCCGTCGGCTGGCTGCGTTAGCACCGTCGCGGTGGACCTTTTTTCCCGCCGGGACTATACGGTCCCCGAAGTATGGACAAAGGCTTTGGCGCGCGGATTTTTCATCACTTTTGAAGGCGGCGAAGGAGCAGGCAAGTCGACGCAGATCGAGCGACTGGCAAAGAAGATGCGCGCCAAGAAATACGATGTGCTGGTGACACGTGAGCCGGGTGGCTCGCCGGGCGCGGAGGCGGTCAGGCATGTCCTGCTTTCAGGCGCAGCCGAGCCGTTCGGCCCCAAGATGGAAGCGTTGCTTTTCGCCGCTGCGCGATCCGACCATGTCGAACAGGTCATCCGGCCGGCGGTCGAGCGCGGCTCGGTCGTGCTTTGCGATCGTTTCATGGATTCCTCGCGCGTCTACCAGGGCGTCACCGGCGGCCTCGACCCGGCATTCATGGACGCGTTGGAGAAGGTCGCCATCAACGGCATGGTGCCGGACATGACACTGATCTTCGACATCGACCCTGCCGAGGGCCTGAGGCGCGCTACCGCCCGGCGGGGAAGCACTGACGGACCGGACCGCTTCGAGAAGGAAACATTGGCCATCCACCAACGCCGGCGTGAGGCGTTTCTCGCGATCGCCGCAGCTGAACCCGAACGCTGCGTCGTCGTCGATGCGTCAGTCGACCCCAACACGGTGGAGGATGTCGTTACCGCCACCGTCTTCGCGGCTCTCGAGAGGATGATGCCGGCGCAAAGAAGGCAGGCGGCGCCGGCATGATTTTCGAACGCATCGCGCCCGAACAGCACGACACGCTGGACGGGGTGCCAGAGCCATCCGAGACGCCGCGTCTTGTCGGTCACCTGCAGGCGGCCAACATGCTGGCCACCGCTTACCGCTCGGGAAAGCTGCCGCACGCACTGATCTTTGCCGGACCGGTTGGCATCGGCAAGGCGACGCTGGCCTTTCACCTGGCGCATCATCTGTTGAGGCACCCGGCCTTCGAGCAGGCGCCGGAAAGCCTTGCCGTTCCAGATCCGGCTTCGTCACTGTTTCGCCAGATCGCCACCGGGGCACATCCTTCGGTGCTGCATCTTACACGCCCCGCGAACGACAAGACCAAGAGCTTCAAGACAGTGGTCACGGTCGACGAAATCCGCAAGGTCAGCCGTTTTCTGTCGTTGACGTCGCACGACGGCAGCTACCGGGTGGTTATCGTCGATCCCGCCGACGACATGAACACCAATGCTGCCAATGCCTTGTTGAAGAATCTTGAAGAGCCGCCCGCGCGCACCTTGTTCATCCTCATCGTCCATGCGCCGGGCAGTCTGCTGCCGACGATCCGGTCGCGCTGCCAGATGGTGCGGTTGGCGCCGCTCGATGCCGAGAGCTTGATGACGGTTCTGGAGGGTATCGAGCCGCCGCCACCGGAGGATCCTGCGGCGCGCGCGGCGCTGGCGGAGCGGGCAGCGGGCAGCGCGCGCAATGCGATCCTGTTGACGCAGTATGGCGGGCTTGAAATCGCCGCCACCCTCGACGCTCTGGTGATGTCCAAAAAGACAGATGTCGCAGGCGCCTACCGTCTTGCCGAGGCGGTCGCCGGCCGCGACCAGGCGATCCCGTTCGAGATATTCAATCGCCGCGCGCTTGATCTGCTGTCGGCCGGCGCCAGCCAGGCAGCGCTCGCCGGCGATCTCGCGCGGGCCAAAACGCTGTCGGATACTTGGCACGAGGCTTTGAACGCTATATCTGAAACCGAGACCTACAACCTCGACAAAAAGCAGCACGCCCTGACCATGATCGACCGCCTGAATTCTGCAATGCGAATGTGACGGCCGCTGGCGTGGCTTTTGAAGCTCCTGAGTATTGATTCCCAATCAATCGCAGGAACTTCGAAGCCACCACATTGGCGTCGGATGGCAATTGCCGTTTCGATGCGATATCTCACCGCGACATCTTTCATTCAGACATTCATGACGGCTCATCCATGGCACGCGAAAAATACTACGTCACGACGCCGATTTTCTATCCGAACGGCAAGCCGCATATCGGCCATGCCTACAATGTCATCGCCAGCGACACGCTGGCCCGCTTCCAGCGGCTCGACGGCAAGGACGTCTTCTTCGTCTCGGGAACCGACGAGCACGGTTTGAAGATGCAGCAGACGGCGGACGCCGAAGGCCTGACGCCGAAAGCGCTTGCCGATCGCAACTCGGCGATCTTTCGCTCGATGCTCGAAGCGACCGGTTGCTCGAACGACGTTTTCATCCGCACCACCGAGGAGCGTCATTACAAGGCCTGCCAGGCGATCTGGACGCGCATGGCTGAGAATGGCGACATCTACCTCGACCGCTACAGCGGCTGGTATTCGGTGCGGCAGGAAGCCTATTTCGACGAGGCCGAAACCAAGGTCGGTGACGACGGCGTGCGCCGCGAACCGCTCGGCTCGCCTGTCGAATGGACCGAGGAAGAGAGCTATTTCTTCCGCCTTTCCGCCTATCAGGACAGACTGCTCGCGCTCTACGAGAACAGCCCCGAGTTCGTCGGACCGGCAGAGCGGCGCAATGAAATCATCAGCTTTGTCAAATCCGGCCTGAAGGATCTGTCGATCTCGCGCACCACATTCAAATGGGGCGTGCCGGTGCCCGGCGATGGGAAGCATGTGATGTATGTCTGGGTCGATGCCCTAACCAACTACATCACCGCCGCCGGTTATCCGGATCCGGCCAATGAGAGATGGTCTTTCTGGCCGGCGAACGTCCACGTCATCGGCAAGGACATCATCCGCTTCCACGCGGTCTACTGGCCGGCATTCCTGATGTCGGCCGGCGTCGAATTGCCGAAGCGCGTGTTCGCGCATGGTTTTCTGTTCAACCGTGGCGAGAAAATGTCGAAGTCGGTCGGCAATGTCGTCGACCCGTTCGCGATGATCGAGCACTACGGCCTCGACCAGGTGCGCTATTTCTTCATGCGCGAAGTGCCGTTCGGCCAGGACGGCAGCTACAGTCATGAGGCAATCGTCAACCGCACCAATGCCGACCTCGCCAACGATCTCGGCAATCTGGCGCAGCGCTCGCTGTCGATGATCGCCAAGAACTGCGGCGGCGTGGTGCCTAAGCGCGGCGAATTGAGCGATGCCGACAAAGCGATCCTCGATCAGGCAGATACCGCCCTTGTCACGGCGCGCAGGACGATGGCCGACCAGGGCATCCACCTTGCTCTGGCGGCGATCTTTGGCGTAGTGGCCGAAGCCAACCGCTATTTCGCCGGGCAGGAGCCATGGGCGCTGAAGAAGACCGATCCGGCGCGCATGGAAACGGTGCTGTGGACGACCGCTGAGGTGATCCGGCGTGTCGGGTTGCTGTGCCAGCCCTTCATTCCGCAGTCGGCGGCAAAGCTGCTAGATCTTTTGGCGGTGCCGGCCGGCAGCCGCAATTTCGAGCATGTCGCGGAAGGCCATTCGCTGGTATCCGGTACGGCGCTGCCGGCGCCGGAACCGGTATTTCCACGCTATGTCGAGCAAACGGATACAAGCACCTGATGCTGGTCGACAGTCACTGCCATCTCGACTTTCCGGATTTCGCCGAAGAGCGGGCGGCCATCGTCGCCCGCGCCCTTACGGCCGGCATCGGCCGAATGGTGACGATCTCGACGAGGGTGAAGCGATTTAGCCAAGTGCTTGAGATTGCCGAGACTTTCGATGAGGTGTATTGCTCGGTAGGCACCCATCCGCACAATGCGGCCGAAGAGCTTGATGTCACTGTCGATGATCTGGTGCGGCTCTCTGCTCATCGCAAAGTGGTGGCGATCGGCGAGGCCGGGCTCGACTATTTCTACGATCATGCGCCGCGCGACGCACAGGCGCAGAGCTTTCGCACCCACATCGCCGCGGCGCGCGTGACCGGTCTGCCGTTGGTCATCCATTCGCGTGACGCCGACGATGACATGGCTGATATCCTCGAAGAAGAGACAGGGAAGGGCGCCTTCCCCTTCATCCTGCACTGTTTTTCGTCGGGGCGCCGGCTGGCCGAGATCGGCGTGGCGCTCGGCGGCTACGTCTCGTTTTCCGGCATCCTGACCTTCAAGAACTCCGCCGAGCTGCGCGCCGTCGCCGCCGATGTGCAGCGCGACCGTCTGCTGGTCGAAACCGACGCGCCATACCTTGCGCCGATACCGTTTCGCGGCAAGCGCAACGAGCCTGCCTATGTTGCGCATACAGCCAAGGTGCTGGCCGAGACGATCGGCGTCAGCGAGGCCGAGATCGCTGATATCACCACGGATAATTTCTTCCGGCTGTTCAGGAAAATGCCGCGCCCGAGCGCGCCGGGCGCCTGACGCATGAGCGACCGGTTACGTCTTACCGTCCTCGGCTGCGGCTCTTCGCCGGGCACGCCACGCATCACCGGCGACTGGGGCAATTGCGATCCCGCGAACCCCCGGAACCGGCGCACGCGCACTGCAGCGCTCGTCGAGCGGATCGCGGCGAGTGGCGCCCGGACCACGGTCGTCATCGACACCGGCCCGGATTTCCGCGAGCAGATGCTGCTGGCATCGGTCAAGCGCATTGATGCGGTGGTCTATACACATCCGCATGCCGACCATATCCACGGCATCGACGATTTGCGCGGCTTCGTGCTCGAGCAGCGCCACCGGATCGACATCCATGCCGATCAGGCTACCATGCTGCGCCTACGCGAGGCGTTCCGCTACTGTTTCGAAACACCGAAAGGCAGTTCGTATCCGCCGATCGTCAACGCCCATATCATCGACCACCACAGGCCGGTGGTGATCGAAGGCGAGGGCGGCGCCCTCACCCTCGAACCGCTGCTGCAGCTCCATGGCGACATCACCTCGCTGGGTTTCCGCATCGGCGGGCTGGCCTATTGCCCTGACGTCAGCGACTTTCCGGAGGCGACCGCCAAGCGTTTGCGCGGGCTGGACATGCTGGTCATCGACGCGCTGCAATACACCATCCATCCGAGCCATCTGTCGCTTGGCCAGGCGCTTGGCTGGATCGAGAGACTGGCGCCGAAGAACGCGGTGCTGACGCATATGCATGTGCCGCTCGACTACGCCACGGTAATGGCCGAGACGCCTGATAACGTCGAGCCTGCTTATGACGGCATGACGATCGAAATCCCTTATGAATCAGCGTGAAGGACCAAGTTTTTACGGCTGGGTTCCCGGGTTGGATCTCGCGAGGTGCTATCTTCACGCCACATCTAATCGGCCACGTCAGTTCCATAATCTATCTTATGCGACTAACGCCTATAGCATCCGTTGGCGGCGAGATCAGACCGGTCATTCTTAGACATTCGCTATAGCGCTGTGGAGGCAACGGGCATGCTAGGGTTGCGAATCATGAAGACACTCCCGCTGCTTGCAAGTCTTGCCCTCACACTCGCGTGCGCGCTCACTGACGCGCGAGCGCAGGACCTTGATCGTGCTCCAGGCGAAAACGACCTGGCTTTCGCCAAACGTGTTGTTGGGTTCGCCGACAATGCTGATCCGCACACCACAGCCGTGAGCTGGAACGGCCTCCAGACACTCTTTGTCGATTACCAGACCGCTGAGGACTATCCGGAACGCCCGCTCGTCGCGCTGCAACGACTAGCTGACAACAGGTATCGTGCAATCCAGGTCACGCTCGGTGAACAAGAGGGCGACACACCGGACATTGCGCTGGGCCTCGCCAACGCCGACCACGACCCGGCAAAGGAACTGATCGTGATACTTTCCTGGGCTCAGATGCACTACGATGTCGAAGGGACGCTCTACGAAGTTCGCATCTTCGATGATCCCAAGCCGGGCCAGAAGGCGCTGACTCAATTGAAAGCGAGCCGGAAGTTCGATGCCACATGCGACTGCCATTGGCGCGATGGCACAACGAAGCACTTCCGCTTCAAGACCATCGCGGCGGTCAAGACTGAACTGAAGCGCCTGGGCTATTAGCGGCCGGCGGGGGCTCGCTTCCCGGATGTTGCCCTCGCCACCTCGCCTATGCTGACCCGCAATCTTCACCAGCGCCGGCACAGGCACAGGCTGGGTCGCTCGTCAGAACTCCATATCACCGAAATCCCCGCCATTATCGGAGCTGGAATCGCCTGCCTGATCGGCTTCGTCCGGCTGCGGCGTCGGCTGTTCAGCTGCCTTCGCTTCGCTGCCGCCAAACATGCCGGCGATCGCGTTGCCGAGCAGCACGCCGCCCGCCACGCCCATCGCGGTCTGCGCGGCGCCGGCAAGAAAACCGCCGCCTGCCCGCTGTGGCGTGTCCTTCGGCCCTTCAGTTGCAACGGAGGCGGTGCGCCCTGCCCGCGGAACCGAGCCTGAGCGCCTGCCGCCGCCGCGGCCGAAGAAGCCGCTGAGCGGTCCACCGCCGGCCGGCTGCTGCGCCTGCTCTTCCAGTTCTTCGATGCGTGCCTGAGCTGCGTTCAGCGCCTGCTCCTGCACCACGATCGTCTGGGCCATGTAATATGGCGCCCCAGGCTGCTGGGTGATCTGGTCCTGGATGAAGCGCTCTGCTTCGGCATCGCGCGGCGGCGCCTGGCGCTCGACGTTTGCCAATTTCTCGAAGAGCTGTCCGATCGCCTGTTGATCGTTTCTGTCCATGATGTCCAACTCCGGTCTTGGTTCAACGCCGGCTATTCGCGCTCGCCGGTGAAGTTCAACAGCAGTTGGAAGATGTTGATGAAGTTCAGATAGAGCGAGAATGCACCGAAGACAGCGAGCTTCTGCTGTGATTCCGCACCGAAGTTTTCCGCATACTGCTCCTTGATGGTCTGGGTATCCCAGGCAGTGAGGCCGATGAAGACGGCGATGCCGATCACCGAGATCGCGAACTGGAGCGCGGTCGAGCCCAGGAAGATATTGACGACGCTGGCGATCACCACGCCGATCAGGCCCATGATCAGGAACGACGAGAACTGCGTCAGGTCGCGTTTGGTCGTGTAGCCGTAAAGGCTGGTCGCGCCGAACATGGTGGCGGCGATGAAGAAGGTGCGTGCGATGCTGGTGCCGGTAAAGACCAGGAACACGGAAGCCAGCGACAGGCCCATGACGGCGCAGAATGCCCAGAACATCGCCTGGGCGCCGGCTGCCGACATCGTCTGCATCCGAAACGAGAACAAGAGCACAAAGGCCAGCGGGGCAAGCATCACCACCCATTTCAGCGGGGTGGAGAAGATCGGCACGTAAAGGGCGGGCGTGGAAGCCACCACGAACGCGATCACGCCCGTGACGACGAGGCCAAGGCCCATATAGTTATAGACGCGCAGCATGTGCCGGCGCAGACCTTCGTCGTAGACGGCTCCGGCTCGGGCTCCGGCCCCGATATATCCGAGATTGTTCATGTGGTTCTCCTTCTTGAAGGTCGATCAGTAAAGCGTTTTGGCGAGCGCTTCGGCCGTGCGATCGAGACCGCCGACATCGCTGCGTCCGACGACCGCGTAGGCGACCTCGCCGATCTGGAAATAGGCCGAGGAAACTTCGCCCGAGGGAGCGACAGTCGGTTTGACGACGTCGAATGTTCCGGGCCGGATGGCGAACAGCGAGACCAGCCCCATCTCTTTTGTCTCGACGGCCATCTCGACGCTCGGGCCGAATTGCGATGGATAGATCTGCACGTCACGGACCGTCCAGTCCGCTGGCAGCGATGGCATCACGATCGCAGTCGCGGCGCGGATTTCATCGGCGTTGTAGCCGGGTGCCGCGGTTTGGGACGACATCGCCTCACGCATCAGTGTCGTGCGGTGCGCCCGCACCGCCTCTTCTACATAGGCGGGCGGATGGGTCGAAGCGACGACTTCCGTCACCGATATCGGCCCGATGAGCCCATTCGCAAGCCAGCCTGCAGCGACGAAACCAGCGACCACCGCCGCTCGCTGCAAAGCACCAAGGACACGGCCGCGCGCTAACCCCCGCTCCAGCCGCCGTGCCGCATCGGCCGTCGCGGGCCTCGCCATGCCTTTTGATCCGGCAAGCGCCACGCGCAATTCGTCACGCATCCGTAGGTCGGACATCACCCGCGCGGCCGCTTCCGGGCGAGCCGAAAGGAACGCCTCGACCTCGATGCGACGAGCCACGTCCAGCTGATCGTCGACATAGGCGTCGAGATCGGTGTCGGTCACGGGATCGCGCAGTTGGTTCATCATCGACCTCCGACGATCTTCAGATGGCCTTTCGCGCGTGCCGGCACGGCGTCCTCCATCTCGCGCAGGGCCGCACGCGCCCTGGCGATGCGCGACATCAGCGTGCCCAGCGGTACGCCGCTGATCTCGGCCGCCTCGCTATAGCCAAGCCCCTCGATGGCGACGAGATACAACGCCGAACGCTGCTCCTCCGGCAATTCGAAAAAAGCGTCGCGCACCTGCGCCAGACGGACCGAATGCTCCTGCGGAGCCTGGACATTCGCCTCGGCGAGATGGCCCGCCTGTTCAATGCGCATTGCTTCGGATTTGCGGGATCGCAAGCCGTCGATGAACGCGTTGTGGACGATCGACAGCAGCCATACGCGAAGATTTCCGCCGGAGCGGAAGCTGCCGCGTCGCTCATAGGCACGCACCAGCGCATCATGTACCAAATCCTCTGCATCGGCGCTGTCGCGTGTCAGCGAGCGTGCATAGCGGCGCAGTGAACCGAGCTGTCCCAGAATATCGAAGCGTGGCATCGGCCGTTTCATGTCCTGTTTACGGAGCAGGTTGGCATTTTAATCCCGCCCTCCCCGAATTTTCTTGCGGCTCGCCGCGCTCGCGTTCTGGGAGATACCGCGCCTGCCTTCGCCCCGCAGATAGTATCGGCCGCCCTCGAGGCAGACCGACGCCGAGTTGGCGCATATGAAACTGCTGGCAAAGTATGGCCGGTTTGCGTATCACTCCGCCGCCAACGGAATCTTATCGATGTTCGAAAATCTCCAGCCCGCGCCTGCCGACAAGATCCTGGCCTTGATCGGCCTCTATCGCGCCGATCCGCGTGCCGACAAGGTCGATCTCGGGGTCGGCGTCTATAGGGATCGCGACGGCAAAACGCCGGTGATGCGCGCGGTGCGCGAAGCCGAAAAGCGGCTGCTGCAAGGCCAGGATACCAAGACCTATCTCGGCCTTGCCGGCGATACCGCCTTCAACGCGGCGATGGCCAGGTTGGTATTCGGCCCAGCAGCCGACATGACGCGCATTCGTGCGGCGCAGGCGCCAGGCGGCTCCGGCGCGCTGCGGCTGGTGGCAGAGCTGCTGAAAAGGACCCGCACCGACGCGATGGTCTGGCTGTCGGATCCGACCTGGCCGAACCACATGCCGGTGATGCGCGCCGCTGGCCTGCAGACACGCGAATACCCCTATTTCGACGCTGCTTCTGGTGCGGTTCGCTTCGACGACATGCTGAATGCATTGAGAGCCGCGAATCCTGCCGACGTCGTATTGTTGCATGGCTGTTGCCATAACCCGACAGGCGCCAATCTAGACATCTCGCAATGGGCTGCCGTTGCCGATCTTGTCGTTGAGCGCGGCCTGCTGCCCTTTGTCGACATCGCCTATCAAGGCTTTGGCGAGGGGCTTGATGCGGATGCCGCCGGCTTGCGCCTTCTGGCGGCGAAAGTTCCGGAAATGGTCGTTGCCTCGAGTTGCTCGAAGAACTTTGCCGTCTATCGCGACCGCGTCGGTGCAGCGCTGATCATTGCGAAAGACGGCGCGCAGGCGGATTTGGCGATGGGCCAGATGCTGTCGGCGGCACGTGCCATGTATTCGATGCCGCCGGACCACGGCGCGGCCGCGGTGCGCATCGTGCTTGAAGACCCCGCATTGCGTTCCGACTGGGAGGCAGAGCTTGAAGAGATGCGGCTGCGCATGCTGCGGCTGCGCGTCCAGTTCGCCGAGGCGCTGCGCCGGCAGTCCAACTCCGATCGTTTCGATTTCGTCGCCAGCCATCGCGGCATGTTTTCCCGGCTCGGCCTGTCGGAAGCGCAAGTCGAGCGGTTGCGCGCCGAGCATGCCATCTACATGGTCGGCGACAGCCGCATCAACGTTGCCGGCCTGCCCGAGGACGGCATGGATGCGCTCGCCAAGGCGATCGTCTCAGTGCTCGACTGATGCTTTTTGGTTGACCATGATCTTTCCGAAAACCAGCTTCCACTTTTCGCTGACGCAGTCGGTCCGTTCGGGATCATGGTCTGGCCGCCCATCTGGGGACAATGCGCCCTCGCCGGCTGAAGCCGTTGGCCGCACAGCCGTGTGCAGGATAGCGTTCGCCTGATGAAACCCTCGAAAGACATTTCCCGGCTGATCGAGATAATGGCCGCGCTACGAGCACCGGAAACCGGCTGCCCATGGGATATCGAGCAGGACTTTTCGACAATCGCGCCATACACGATCGAGGAAGCCTACGAAGTGGCGGACGCCATTGCGCGCGGCGACCTGGACGATCTGCGGGATGAACTCGGCGATCTCCTGCTGCAAGTGGTCTACCACGCGCAAATGGCCGAGGAGGCCGGTGAATTTTCATTCGGCGATGTGGTCCAGGCCATCACCACAAAAATGATCCGCCGCCACCCCCATGTCTTTGGCGACGACAAGGCGCGCAGCGCCGGCATGGCCAAGGGCATGTGGGAAAAGATCAAGGCAGAGGAAAAGGCTGAGAAACGCAGTGCGCGGCTCACCCGTGGGCTCGACCCGGAAGACCATGGCAAAGGCTTTCTCGACAGCGTGCCGGTCGCCCTGCCCGCGCTTACCCGGGCGCTGAAGCTGCAGGAAAAGGCCGCCCGCGTCGGCTTCGACTGGAGCGAGGCGGCACCGATCCTCGACAAGATCGAGGAGGAGATCGGCGAACTACGCGAGGCGTTGGCCAAAGGCGACACTGCGCCGATCAAGGACGAGTTCGGCGATATGCTGTTTGCGGTCGTCAATCTCGGCCGGCACCTCAAAATTGATTCCGAAGCGGCACTCAGCGGCACCAACGAAAAATTCCGGTCGCGCTTCCACTATGTCGAGCGGACGCTGCAAGCGTCGGGAAGCAGCCTCGAAGAGGCGACGCTGGACGAGATGGAAGCGCTCTGGCAGCAGGCAAAGAGCGCGAAGTAAACGCCCCTACCCGTTGTTTTGACGGCGCAATCGGCTTTCAATCTCTTGCCGAGAGCTGTGCGTGGCCTTGAGCGCGATGGTCACGCTGCCATCCTCATTGTCATCACGCGAGACGATGTCGCCGTTGCGGTAAAGCCAGTCGACGACGGCGAGTTGGTCGGGCTTGAGCGTGACGGTGAACGTCTCCAGTTCGCCCGACATCATCGTCTCGATGATCGCCTTCAGCGCATCGATGCCCTCGCCGGTTACCGCCGATATGGCGATCGGCGGTGCCTTCTTGCCGTCAGCACCATCGGCAAGCAGCCGCGCCCGGTTGCCCTCGTCGAGCCGGTCGATCTTGTTCCATACTTCGATGACGCGCTTGTTATCGCCGGCATCGACGCCGAGATCGGCAAGGATGCGCTCGACATCTTCGGCCTGCGCGGCCGTATCGGGATCGGAGATGTCGCGCAGATGAATGACGAGGTCTGCCTCGACCACTTCCTCCAGCGTCGCCCTGAAGGCCGCGACCAGATGCGTTGGCAGGTCGGAAATGAAGCCGACCGTATCGGAAAGGATGATCGGCGTGCCGTGCGGCAGGCGCACGCGGCGCAGCGTCGGGTCGAGCGTGGCAAACAGCATGTCTTCCGCCAGCACCCCTGCTCCGGTCAGCCGGTTGAACAGCGTCGACTTGCCGGCATTGGTGTAGCCGACGATCGCCACCACCGGAAACGGCACCTTCTTGCGCTTGGCGCGGTGCAGGTCGCGGGTGCGGCGCACGGTTTCGAGCTCGTGCTTCAGCTTGGTGATCTTGTCCTGCAGCACACGCCGATCCGACTCGATCTGGGTCTCGCCAGGGCCGCCGAGAAAGCCGGCGCCGCCGCGCTGGCGCTCGAGGTGGGTCCAGCTCCGCACAAGGCGGCCCTTCTGGTAGTTGAGATGGGCAAGGTCGACCTGCAGCGTGCCTTCCTTGGTGCGGGCGCGCTCGCCGAAAATCTCCAGGATCAGTCCGGTGCGGTCGAGCACCTTGGCGTTCAACTCTTTTTCGAGGTTGCGCTGCTGTACCGGTGTCAGCGGATGATCGACAATGACCACTTCCGCGTGGCCCTCTTTGACGATCTCGGCAAACTCCGCGACCTTGCCGCTGCCAAGCAAGGTCGCCGGACGTGGATCGTTGACGGTCACCACCGCCGTGTGGACCAGGTCAAGGTCGATGGCGCTGGCGAGGCCGACCGCCTCGTCGCGACGGGCCTCGGCAGAACGGGTTAGGCGCGGGCGATTGGTATCGTCGTCGCCACGCGGCTGCCGGGTAAGCACCGGCACGATGACCACCGCCCGGGTCGGACCGTTGGCCTCTATCCCGGTCTGATGTACTGGTTTTCCGCGAACGCTGCGGTCCGCGTCTTTCTCACGTGCCAATCAGGCGCCCTGGCTTTCCTCACCATCGAACATCTGAACCGGCTGGCTCGGCATGATCGTGGAAATAGCGTGCTTGTAGACAAGCTGGGAATGGCCGTCGCGACGCAGCAGAACGCAGAAATTGTCGAACGAAGTGACCACGCCGGTCAGCTTCACGCCGTTGATGAGAAAGATGGTGAGTGGGTTTTTGCTCTTGCGAACTGAATTCAGGAACAGGTCCTGAAGATTTTGCGATCGTTCCGCCATTGTTCTTGTCTTTCGCCGATCCCCTTCGGTTTGCAGGCCAATGCGCCAAATTAGCCGGCACATGTCAAGCACGCAAACACCATCTTGCCGTCAGTAACGACAAGCAGAACGAGATATATTGATGTTCATTCCATCTGTGCGGTTATCAGGCTGGACTTTTTTCCGCAACGTCAAAAAAGGCCTGCCGTAATGAAACTGTTATCGAGCCCGGGTGGCCGTTGGCGACGGCAGCGCCATCGATCGCTACCACGGGCATGGCAATCGTGGTCGCGGAGCTGATGAAAACCTCGCGTGCGGCCTTGGCCTCGGCAACCGAAAAGCCGCGCTCCTCGATCTTCAGGCCGAGCTTGGCAGCGACATCGAACAGCGTCGTGCGGGTGATGCCGCGCAGGATGCCGTGCTCGGCGGGGCGCGTCACCAGCACGCCGTCCCTGGTGATGATCCAGGCGTTCGACGATCCACCTTCCTTGACGGTGCCGTCGACATCGACGAACCAGGCCTCCTGAGCGCCGGCTTCCTTGGCTTTCTGCTTGGCCAGCACGTTCGGCAGCAGGCCGACCGACTTGATATCCACCCGATCCCACCGGTTCTCCGGCACCGTGATGACCCGGATTCCGCTCTCGGCCCGCTTCGCGGCAGCTGCAGGATCGGCTTTTTTGGCGGTCACCACCAGCGACGGCTTCGTGCCCGCGGGCGGGAAGAAAAACTCGCGGCTGGCGACACCGCGCGTCACCTGGACATAGACCAGGCCGTCGACGACATGGTTGCGGCGCACCACCTCGCGCATGACGAGCGGCAGCACGCCGCGCGTGATCGGCCAATCGATCGAGAGTTCGGTAAGCGAGCGGTTCAATCGGGCGAGATGGCGCGGCATGTCGACGATGAAGCCTCGTGCCACCTCGCAGACCTCGTAGACGCCGTCGGCGAATTGATAGCCACGGTCCTCGATATGCACGGAAGCTTCGGCGTGAGCGACGTAGCGCCCGTTCACATAGGCAATGCGCGGCATGGCTAATCCCTGGAAGAAGTCCCGGCTTTCTTATGCGATTCCAACACCGCCGTAACCGATAATTGCGTGGGCCACGACCGGTTTGGCTGTCAGACGCCCAGCGACTTCAGCTTGCGGTGCAATGCAGAGCGTTCCATGCCGATAAACTCTGCTGTCTTCGAGATGTTGCCGCCAAAACGGTTGATCTGGGCGATCAGATAGTCCTTCTCGAATTGTTCGCGCGCTTCCCGCAGCGGCAGCGCCATTATGTGCTGATCGGACTTGTTTGGAGTGCGCGGCATGACGTCGCCGATCTCGGCAGGCAAGAGGTCAGCGGTGATCGGCGCATCGACATTGTCGCCGCGCGCCAGGATCATCAGGCGCTCGACATTGTTTCGCAACTGCCGAACGTTGCCCGGCCAGTTGTGCGCCTGCAGCACCGCCAGCGCGTCGTCGCCGATGCGGCGCGGCTTGATGCCGGCCTGGCGAGCGATCTGCTTCATGAAATTGTCGACCAGATAAGGAATGTCCTCGCGACGCTCGGCCAGTCCCGGCACCATAACCGGAACCACGGCCAGGCGGTGATAAAGGTCCTCGCGGAAACGGCCGTCGGCGATCATGGCTTCCAGGTTCTGCGAGGTCGACGAGATGATGCGCACGTCGACCTTGACCCGCTTGGTGCCCCCTACCCGCTCGAACTGCTGTTCGACTAGCACGCGCAGGATCTTGTTCTGCGTCTCGCGCGGCATGTCGGCCACTTCATCGATGTAGAGAATGCCGCGATGGGCCTCCTCCAGCGCACCGACCTTGCGTTCGACGCCGTTCGATTCGGTGCCGAACAGCTCGATCTCCATACGCTCCGGGGTGATGTTGGCGGCGCTCAGCGTCACAAACGGTGCACTCTTGCGCGCTGAGAGCGCGTGGATGGCGCGCGCGGCCAGTTCCTTGCCCGAGCCGGAGGGGCCAATGATCATGACGCGGCTGTTGGTCGGCGCGACGCGCTCGATGGTCTGGCGCAATTGGCTCATTGCCGACGACATGCCGATGAGGTCGAAAGTCTCGCCGCTGCGCAGCTTGAGGTCCGAAACCTCGCGTCTCAATTTGGAGGTTTCGAGCGCCCGTTCGGCAATGAGGATCAGCCTGTCGGCCTTGAAAGGCTTTTCGATGAAATCATAGGCGCCGCGGCGGATGGCCGAGACTGCCGTTTCGATATTGCCGTGGCCCGAGATCATCACCACCGGCAGATTCGGGTGCATCGTCTTGATCTCGTCTAGCAAAGCCAGACCATCGAGCCGCGAACCCTGCAGCCAGATGTCGAGGAAGATCAGTCTGGGTGCCCGGTCGGCGACCGCCGCCAGTGCGCTGTCGGCATCAAACGCCGTGCGTGTTTCGTGACCTTCGTCGCTCAGGATACCGGCGACGAGTTCGCGGATGTCTTCCTCGTCATCGACGATGAGAATATCAGAAGCCATTACCGACCTTTTCAGTTTCTTTTTCGTGTTCCGTCTTGCCCTCGCCGCGTATCGGAACGGTGGCGGCAACCGGCAGGATGATGCTGATCATTGCACCCCGCCCATCGTGGAAGTCCGCTGGTGCATCGTGCAATTCGAGTCGCCCGCCATGGTCCTCCACGATCTTCTTGACGATAGCGAGGCCAAGCCCGGTGCCTTTCTCGCGTGTCGTCATGTAAGGCTCGAGCAAGCGCTGCCGGTTCTCGCGCGGCAAGCCCCTGCCGTTGTCGATGACGTCGATTCGAATCGCGCCATTCTGACGCCCGGCTTGAATCCGGATTATGCCGTGCGGACGATCCTCTGCATCAAGTCCGTCGATGGCTTCGGCAGCATTCTTGATGACGTTGCCGAAAGCTTGCGCCATCAGCCGGCTGTCGAACGTGCCTTTGAGCGGCTCGTTGCCGAAGAAGCGCTCGAAGGTGATGTCAGCCCGGCTCACTTCGACCAGGAACGAGGCTTCGCGCAACGAATCGCGCAGGTCGATGGCCTTCATTTCCGGTTTCGGCATGCGGGCGAACGCCGAGAACTCGTCGACCATGCGTCCGATGTCCTCCACTTGCCGGATGATGGTGTCGGTGCATTGATCGAAAACCTCACGGTCCTCGGTGATGACCTTGCCGTACCGTCGCTTGATGCGCTCGGCCGAAAGCTGGATAGGCGTCAGCGGGTTCTTGATCTCGTGGGCAATGCGCCGCGCCACGTCGGCCCATGCGGAGGAACGCTGTGCCTGGACCAGATCGGTAATGTCGTCGACCGTCACGACGTAGGATTTATCCTCCGAACCGTCGTCGCCGGCTTCGATGGTGATCTGCACGTTGAAGGTCCGTTCAGTGCCGGCACGATAGAAGGTGACCTGTTCGCGATAGACCGGCTTGCCCGACTTGCGGCCGATCTCGAAGACGCGCCCGACATGCGGCAGCACGGCGGAAAGGTTCTGCCCAAGCGCTGCCGTGGCGGATATGGCCAGCATCGTTTCGGCCGAACGGTTGACAATAGTGACGATGCCATATGGATCGACGCCGATGACCCCGGCGGTGACGCCGGCAAGCACCGCCTCCGAAAAGCGCCGCCGTTCATCGATCAGATCCTTGGCCGACAGGATCTCGTTGCGCTGCGATTTCAACTCCATCAGCATCTTGTTGAATGTGTCGCCGAGCGAGGCGACATCGCCATCGGAGGGGCGGACAGGCACGGCTACGTCGAGATTGCCGGTAGCGACCTCATCGGCCGCGCCGATGAGCTGACGAATCGGCCGCACCAGGCGGTCGGCCACCGCAATGCCAGTCCAGATGGCGGACAGGATGATGATCAGCGTCAGCGACAGATAGGGAAGCGCGAAAGCCACTTGCGAGGTGCGGCGATTGTCTTCGAGACCGCGATATTCGGCGGTGTTGGATTTGACGATCTGCCGTGCCTTGATCACCTCGGGATCGACGAGGCGGATGGTGTAGAGATAGAGCCCGTCGATCTCGCGCAGCTTGACGATGGCACCCATGATGTTGCGGGTGCGCGGTTCTATCAGCACTGGCTTCCCGCCGGCAGCGCTTGCCACGGCGCCCTCCGGCGGCTCCGGCATGGCAAAGTCCGCGTCGGTCTTGGCGCTCATGACGAAGGAACCGTCGGGCTTGATGAGTGCAGCGTGCGCCAGCGAGCGTCCCACCGCCTCCTTGTTCATGAGGTCGAGGAAACCGGTACGATCGAGGCCGTAGAGCGTGCGCGAAGCGTCGAGGTCATAAGCCATCGACAACGTCGTGCCCTGAAGATTTCGCGCGTTTTCCTGCACATAGGCGTCGGCGATCGACAACGACGAATTGACGATCGTCTTGGTGCGGATCTCGAACCAGCGGTCGAGGCCGATGTCGAGCGTGATCGACGCGATGATCGCCACCATGATCGCGGGGATGGCGGCGACCAGCGCAAACATCGCCACGATGCGCACATGCAGGCGCGACGCAGCCTTGCCGTGCCGGCGTGCCATCAGGATGCGATGCACCTCGCGGCCGACCAGCAAGATCAGAAACAGGACGAACGCCGCATTAAGCGCAATCAGCGCCAGCGTCGTCCTCGCGTCGGGCGTGATCGGCGTCGCGCCAACCAGAATGGCGAAGGAGATGGCCGCCGTCACCAGCGCACCGGCAACGGCGATCACGCCGGGCAGCGCAAGCAGCCGGCGACCGTCTCTCGCGCCCGTATTGCTGAAAAGCGGTTTGCTCAGTGTCGGTGCGTGCAGGGCCATGTCGCAGTCTAGAGCCAGTGATTGCGTCGGATGTATGCAACGCATTGTGGCGATTATGCAACAAGTGTGGCCGAGACGGAAATCTTTCGGCAATCGATCCCCTGGAAAGCGCTCGTAAAGGGATTCGTCTAGACCTGCCTGGACGATTTATAGACGTTGACGCCGAGTTCGCGGATCTTCTTGCGCAGCGTGTTGCGGTTGAGCCCCAGCAGTTCGGCAGCCTTGATCTGGTTACCGCGCGTTGCGGTCATTGAGGCGAGGACGAGCGGATATTCGACCTCGGAGAGGATTCGCTGATAGAGGCCGGCCGGTGGCAAATCGCCGGCAAACGAGGCAAAATAGCGTTGCAGGAAATGCTCCACCGCCTGGCCGATGGAAAGGTCATCGGGAATGAGGTTGCCACCACCTGGAACGACAGGCCTTTCGCCGGTCTTCAACTCCGCCTCGATGATCTCGGCGGAAATCTCGTCCTGCGAATACAGCGCAGCCAGCCTGCGGATGAGGTTTTCGAGTTCGCGCACGTTACCCGGCCATGGATAGCGCTTCATCAGCTCGATGCCGCCGGTCGAGATGCGCTTGGTCTGCAGGCCTTCACTGGCGCCGAGCTTGAAGAAGTGCCGGACGAGGTCCGGAATGTCCTCCGATCGCTCGCGCAGCGCCGGCAGCCTGAGCGGCACAACGTTCAAGCGGTAGAACAGATCCTCCCGGAAAAGCCCCTGATTGATCAGCGTGCGTAGGTCCTTGTTGGTGGCAGCGACGATGCGCACGTCGGTCTTGATCGGCGTGCGGCCGCCGACCGTAGTGTATTCGCCCTGCTGCAACACACGCAGCAGCCGCGTCTGCGCTTCCATCGGCATGTCGCCGATCTCGTCGAGGAAGAGCGTGCCGCCTTCGGCTTGCTCGAAACGGCCGGTGGATCGGTTCTGCGCACCAGTGAACGCACCCTTCTCGTGCCCGAACAACTCCGATTCGATCAAGTCGCGCGGGATCGCTGCCATGTTGATGGCGACGAAGGGACCGCCCCGGCGGCGGCCGTACTCATGCAGCGCGCGCGCCACCAGTTCCTTTCCGGTACCCGACTCTCCGCTGATCATCACCGTTAGGTCGGTCTGCATCATGCGCGCCAGCATGCGGTAGATGTCCTGCATGGCCGCCGAGCGGCCGACCAGCGGCATCGTTTCCGGCGGCTCGTCGGCCCGCGTATCGATCTTGGGCCGCCGCGGCTCGGAAAGCGCGCGGTTGACGATGTTGAGCAGTTCGGTCAGGTCGAACGGTTTCGGCAGATATTCATAGGCTCCGGTTTCGGAGGCTCGGATTGCTGTCATGAACGTGTTCTGCGCACTCATGACGATGACCGGCAGTTCCGGTCGCGCCTTCTTGATGCGCGGCAGCATGTCGAAGGCGTTCTCGTCAGGCATGACAACGTCGGTGATAACCAGATCACCCTCGCCCGCCGCAACCCAGCGCCACAGCGTCGAAGCGTTGGAGGTGACACGCACGTCGTGGCCAACGCGCGAAAGCGCCTGGTTGAGGACGGTGCGGATGGCCGCATCGTCGTCGGCGACGAGAATATTGCCGCGAACGGTCATTTGCGGTCTCCTTCACCGTCGTCGTCGGTGCCAAACTGGGTTTCTTTCCACGCCGGCATCAGGATGCGGAAGGTGGTGCCGCGCGGGGTCGATTCGCATTCGATGATGCCGCCATGCTCGCCGACTATCTTTGCGACCAGCGCCAGACCGAGACCGGAGCCGTTCGGCTTGGTGGTGATGAAAGGATCGAACAGGATCGGCAGGATATCCTCGGAGACACCCGAACCGTTGTCGCGTACGCAGAATTCCAATGGCAGCGACACGCGGTCCTGAGTCCCGGGTACGGAAACGCGAATGCCCGGGCGGAAGGCTGTCGACAGTATGATCTCGCCCTGTCGATCGCTGCCGATCGCCTCGGCGGCATTTTTTACCAGATTGAGGAACACCTGGATGAGCTGGTCGCGATTGGCAAAAACCGGAGGCAATGATGGATCATAGTCCTCCAATATCTTGATCCGCTTGGCAAAACCGTTCTTGGCGATTGCCTTGACATGGTCGAGCACGACATGGATGTTGACGGGATAACGGTCGATCGGCCGCTCGTCCGAAAATACCTCCATGCGGTCGACCAGCGAGACAATGCGGTCGGTCTCGTCGGTGATCAGCCTGGTCAGTGCGCGATCCTCGTCAGACGCCGACAGTTCAAGCAGCTGCGCGGCACCCCGAATGCCGGACAGCGGGTTCTTGATCTCATGGGCAAGCATCGCGGCAAGGCCGGTAACCGAGCGTGCCGCGCCGCGATGCGTCATCTGCCGGTCGATCTTGTCGGCCATTGAGCGTTCCTGGAACATCACCACGACCGAGCCTGGAAATTCAGTCACCGGTGCGACGTAGAGGTCGACTACCTTCTCGATGCCGAGACGTGGCGACGACACGTCCACCCGGTATTCGTTGACCGGCGCCCGGCGCTCGCGCACCTGGTCGACAAGCGTTAGCAGCGGACTGCCGAAAGGAATGAGCTTGTGCAGCGTGTTGCGGGCGAGCATCGTGGCGCTCGAGCGGAAAAAATCCTCGGCATCGGCATTGGCGAAGGTGATGAAGCCTTGTGGATCGACCATGATTACCGGCCGACGAATGGTGTTGAGCACAATATGCGCGGCGTCCGCCATATCCGTGCTCTGTGTGACGGTAGCGTTCATGCCGCACTCCGCAGGTTCGCCGCTTCGGGAGCGCTTGAGAACATGTCGCGCAGCAAGGCAATGACATGCCCAGGCTCGAAAGACGTGAGTATGGCCTTGCGCCGGTCGTCGCTTGTGGCGGCGTGGCGGTCGAGATACCAGCCGAGATGCTTGCGCGCCTGGCGCAATCCGCTTTCCACGCCATATAGCGTCAGCATGTCTTCGTAATGGGCAATGACGTAGTCGCTCAGCGCTTGCGGGCTGTCCGGCATGCCGGATACCGGCTCGGCCAGCGCGGCCGCCACAATGCTGCCGGCAGTCCACGGCGCGCCATAGTGCGCACGGCCGATCATCACCGCGTCGGCGCCGGACTGATCGAGGATCGACGCAGCCTCTGCCGGCCAGCCGACATCACCATTGGCAACCACCGGGATCGAGACGGCCTGCTTGACGCGTGCGATGGCACGCCAGTCGGCTTTGCCCTGATAGAACTGGCAACGCGTGCGGCCGTGCACCGTAACCATTTTCACCCCGGCCTGCTCGGCGCGTCGCGCCAGCATCGGCGCGTTGAGCGCACCTTCGTCCCAACCGAGCCGCATTTTGACCGTGACCGGCACGTCGATCGCGCCGATCACCGCTTCGATCAGCGACAGCGCGTGGTCGAGGTCTCGCATCAGTGCTGAACCGGCATAGCCGCCCGTCACCTTCTTGGCCGGACAGCCCATGTTGATGTCGATGATGTCGGCACCCTCGCCGGCCGCGATTCGCGCGCCCTCGGCCATGTGCACCGCCTCGCGGCCGGCAAGCTGGACCATGTGGACAGGCAGCCCGGAATGACGGATGCGCAGGCCCGAGCCAGCCCTGCCCTTTGCGAGCTCACCGCTCGCCACCATTTCCGATACAACCAGCCCGGCGCCATGGGCATGGGCGCGCTGCCGGAACGGCTCGTCGGTGATGCCCGACATCGGCGCGAGAAACACGCGATTGCGGATTCTCACGCCACCCACATCCAGCGGCGAAGCCAATTTGGTCACATCAGGCATGCACAAAAACCAAGCACCTTCGATTGCTGCACATTCTCTAGCCAGAACGACGGCAATGTGCAACGCGCAATGTCGTGACATTAAGGCGCATTTGGGAAAAAAGGACCGCCGGACCGCATCAATCCCTAGGTCTTCCGAAAGCGATACCACTTTTCGGGATCATGCGCTAAGCGTCTCGGCATGAGAGATGCGAGCGAAAAGCAAGCCGCGGACGACAAGGTCGCCGTGGTCATCGTTGCTGCCGGCCGCGGCGCGCGCGCCGGACATGCCAATGGGCCGAAGCAGTATCAGCAGATTGGCGGCGGCGCCGTTATTGCACGCACGCTCGACGCCTTTCTGACGCATCCGAAGATTGGACCTGTCGTCGTTGCTATCCATGCCGATGATGGCACGCTCTTCCGTCGCGCCGCCGGCGCAAATGCCGACCGTGTCGTCGCTGTGACCGGCGGCACGTCACGGCAGGAGTCCGTCCGCCTTGGACTGCTGGCGTTGAGAAGCCATGCGCCGGGCCGGGTCCTGATCCATGATGCGGCTCGGCCGTTTGTCGACGCGGAACTGATAGACCGCACGATCGCCACCATTGGCGAGCGCCAGGGAGCACTGCCTGCCTTGCCGGTTGCCGATACGCTCAAGCGCGAAACGGCCGAAGGTATGATCGGCGAAACCGTGTCCAGGGCCGGGCTTCATGCCGCACAGACACCGCAGGGCTTTCCGTTCTGGCCGATACTGGCTGCGCACGAAAAGGCTCATCACCTGGGCAAAGCGAATTTCACCGACGATGCGGCAATCGCCGAATGGGCGCATATTCCGGTGAAGATCGTTCCCGGCTCGCCGGACAATGTCAAACTGACCTGGGCACGGGATATTGCAATGGCGGATCAGCGGCTTTCCAGCGCCTCACGTTTTCCCGACATCCGAACCGGCAATGGCTATGACGTCCATGCGTTCGAGCCCGGCGACCATGTCACCCTGTGCGGCGTCGCCATTCCGCACGACAGGAAGTTATCCGGCCATTCGGATGCGGATGTCGGCCTGCACGCCTTGACCGACGCCCTGCTCGCCACCTGCGGGGCCGGTGACATCGGGACGCATTTCCCGCCATCCGACCCGCAATGGAAAGGGGCCGCTTCACGCATCTTCGTCGAACACGCGGCCAAGCTGGTGCGCGCCCGCGGCGGGCGCATCGCCAACGCCGATATCACGCTGATCTGCGAGGCGCCGCGCGTCGGCCCTCATCGCGAGGCCATGACCGAAGCGCTTTCGGCAATGCTGCGAATTTCGCGCGACCGCATCTCGATCAAGGCGACAACCAATGAGAAGCTCGGCTTCGTCGGCCGTGAGGAAGGCATAGCGGCCATCGCGACCGCCAGCGTTGTATTTCCAGGGGATGTCCCTGAATGAGCAATAGCGATCTAGCAGATGCCCTGCTTCAGGCCTGCCAGCAGCGCGGCATCATGCTGGTGACGGCCGAGAGCTGCACCGGCGGCATGATCATCGCCGCGCTGACCGACATCGCTGGCTCTTCCGCGGTGGTCGATCGCGGCTTCATCACCTATTCCAACCAGGCCAAGACCGAGATGCTCGGCGTCTCGGCCGCTACGCTCGAGGCGCACGGCGCGGTCTCGCGCGAGACTGTGGTGGAGATGGCGGCCGGAGCCTTGGCCCATTCGCCGGCCGGGCTCGCCCTGGCGGTGACCGGCATCGCCGGACCGGACGGCGGCTCTGCGGAAAAACCTGTCGGCCTGGTCTGGTTCGGCGTTGCCGTGGCTGGGCGGCCGGTAGTCAGCGAATGCCAGCTGTTCGCCGACAAGGGCCGTGATTTCATCCGCCGGGAGACGGTCCGGCATGCGCTTGAGCTGGGTCTGCGCGCGCTCGCTGCGGATCAGGCTGCCGATGGTGCGCCGTAGATGATTTCGGCCCGTTTCTCGAACGCCTCGGAGAACATGCGGAAGGCGCGGTCGAACATGGTTCCCATCAGCGCACCCAAAATGCGGCTCTTGAACTCGTAGTCGATAAAGAAGCAGACGTTGCAACCGCTGCCGTCCGCCGGGTCGAAGCGCCAGACATTGCTCAGATATTTGAAAGGGCCGTCAATGTATTTGACATCGATGGCGTTCTCTTCCGGCTTCAGCAGCACCTGCGTGGTAAAGGTCTCGCGGATCGCCTTGTAGCCGATGCTCATGTCGGCGATGAGCAAGGTGCGTCCGTCGCGTTCCTTGCGTGAGCGAACCGTCAGTGCCTCGCAAAGCGGCAGGAATTGCGGATAAGATTCGACATCGGCGACCAGAGCGAACATCTGCTCCGGCGTATGCGCAACGCGGCGATGGGCTTCGAATTGTGGCATAAAACCGGAGTGTTAGGCGGACTTTTTGAGAAACGCTTCGCGCGCCGCGCGCAACCTGGCGAAATCGTCGCCGGCGTGGTGCGACGAGCGTGTCAGCGGGCTCGACGCCACCAGCAGAAAGCCCTTGGTCCTGCCGATCGTCTCGAAGGACTTGAATTCCTCAGGCGTGACGAAGCGGATCACCGGATGGTGTTTCTTCGAAGGCTGCAGATATTGGCCGATGGTCATGAAATCGACATTGGCCGAACGCAGATCGTCCATCAGTTGCAGGATTTCGTTCCGCTCCTCGCCAAGGCCAACCATGATGCCGGACTTGGTGAAGATCGAGGGGTCAAGCTCCTTGACCCGCTGCAAGAGCCTGATGGAGTGGAAATAGCGCGCACCCGGCCGAACCGTCAGATAGTTAGACGGCACGGTCTCGAGATTATGGTTGAAAACATCCGGCTTGGCCGCCACGACGATCTCCAGCGCACCGTCCTTGCGCAGGAAATCGGGCGTCAGGATCTCGATCGTCGTCGACGGGGTTGCTGCCCTGATCGCACGGATGACATCGGCAAAATGCTGGGCCCCGCCGTCGGCCAGATCGTCGCGGTCGACGGAGGTGATGACGACATGGCTTAGGCCCATCTGCTTGACGGCGTGTGCGACACGCGCCGGCTCATCGGGATCGAGTGCGGTCGGGATGCCGGTGGCGACATTGCAGAAGGCGCAGGCCCGTGTGCAGATCTCACCCATAATCATGAAGGTGGCGTGCTTCTTCTCCCAGCACTCACCGATATTGGGGCAGCCCGCCTCTTCGCAAACCGTTACCAGTTTGTGAGACCTAACGATTTCGCGCGTCTCGGCATAGCCTTTCGACATCGGCGCCTTGACGCGGATCCAGTCAGGCTTGCGCAGAACGTCCTGATCCGGCTTGTGGGCCTTTTCGGGATGCCGCAGGCGCGGCGCGTTGGCAATCGTGTCGAGGACGGTGACCATGTGAAACCCGGCTCTTGGCAAGCGCTTGTCCAGCGCTCGCTCTACCCACGTCATCTAGGACTTTTCGGCGAAAAGAAAAAGGCCGCGATCACGCATGCCGCGGTGGCCTTTTTCGCATAGCAAGTATCGGCACAGGTTAGCGGCGCACCAGTCGTCCGAGCGCAATCAGAATGCAGGCACCGATGAAGCCGGTGATCAGATAGGCGATCCAGCCGACGCCGAAGATGCCGATGTTCAGGGCCTGCAAGATGGCGTTCAACACGATTGCGCCGACAATGCCGAGAATGATGTTCATAAGGATGCCGGTATTGCTCTTCATGACCATCTCGGCGAGCCACCCCGCCAAGCCGCCGATGATGATGGCTGCTACCCAACCCACGCCGTTCATTTCCATATGCCCTCTCCTTGTATGATGGATGATGCGTGCGAAACGAATTGCTCTGCCGTCGAGTTCCTTTGTGTCTTCCGCGTGAGACTCGCCCAATTAATTTATCATGCATTCAGTGCGCGACCATAGGCGTCGAGTACACTCTCCTTCATCATCTCCGACAGCGTCGGGTGCGGGAAGATCGTGTGCATCAGCTCTTCCTCGGTGGTCTCCAGGTTCATCGCCACGACGAAGCCCTGGATCAGTTCGGTTACTTCTGCGCCGACCATGTGGGCACCCAGCAACTGGCCGGTCTTCTTGTCGAAAATGGTCTTGACGAAGCCTTGGTCCTCGCCGAGCGCAATCGCCTTGCCGTTTGCGGCGAACTGGAAGCGGCCGACACGGATGTCCTTGCCGTCGGCTTTCGCTTTGGCTTCCGTCAGTCCGACCGAGGCGACTTGCGGATTGCAATACGTGCAGCCCGGGATCTTCAGCTTGTCGGTGGCATGCACGCCGGGGAAATTGGCGATCTTTTCCACGCACACCACGCCCTCGTGCTCGGCCTTGTGGGCGAGCATCGGCGGTCCGGCTACGTCACCGATGGCATAGATGCCGGGCACGTTGGTCTTGCCGTAGCCGTCGACGACGACACAACCGCGTTCCGTCTTCACGCCGAGCGCCTCGAGGCCGAGATTCTCGATGTTGCCTTGCACGCCGACGGCCGAGATCATGCGGTCGGCAGTGATCTTCTCGACCTTGCCGTCCCTCATCTCGACATGCGCGGTGACCGAGCTAGCACCCTTCTCGACCTTGGTCACCTTGGCTTCGAGGATGATCTTCATGCCCTGCTTTTCGAATTGCTTTTGCGCGAATTTCGAGACTTCGGCGTCCTCGACCGGCATCACGGCTGGCAGCAGTTCGACCACCGTCACCTCCGCGCCCATAGTGCGGTAGAAAGAGGCGAACTCGATGCCGATGGCGCCAGAGCCCATCACCAGCAACGATTTCGGCATCTCTTTTGGCACCATCGCCTCGAAATAGGTCCAGATCAGCTTGCCGTCCGGCTCGATGCCGGGCAATGCGCGCGGCCTGGCGCCGGTCGCCAGGATGATGTGCTTGGCGCTATAGGTGCCCTCGCCCTTGACGCCCTTGGGCGCCGGTGGCTGCGGCTCCATCGGCTTCTTCGACGATTTCGACACGACGATCTCGCCAGGTTTGGTCAGCTTGGCTTCGCCCCAGATGACGTCGACCTTGTTCTTCTTCATCAGGAAGCCGACGCCGCCGTTGAGCCGCAGCGAGACCTTTCGCGAGCGATCTACGACGGCGGCTGTGTCGACGCTGACCTTGCCATCGATCTTCAGGCCGTAATCCTTCAGATGATCCGAATAGTGCATGATCTCGGCGGAGCGCAGCAGCGCCTTGGTCGGAATGCAGCCCCAGTTGAGGCAGATGCCGCCAAGGTGCTCGCGCTCGACGATCGCCGTCTTGAAGCCAAGCTGGGCCGAACGCACTGCAGTGACATAGCCGCCGGGGCCGGAGCCGATGATGATGACGTCGTAGTTCTCAGCCACGGCTCTCTCCTTCACAATTCCAACATGAGGCGCACGAGCGGCGCCAGCGCTTGCCCGACGTTCCGCGTGTTTTCTGCGTCGAGGTGGACGCCGTCGAGCGGCGTGGTTTTGGCCACCGTGCCGGCATCGAAGAAGCCGCAGCCGGCCTCGTCGGCAAGGGCGGAATATTGCGGCGCCAGCCGCTTTGACGCGTCATCGCCGCCGGCGAACATTTCCTTGAATTCGGCGTTTTCCGTGCGGCTGACTACGGGCGGCGCGACGATCAGGATCTGCGGCGCCGGCCAATCGAATGGGTAATCGTGACCGCGCACGATATCGATCAGGCGTTGCACGCCTTGCTTGGCCGCGACCGGATTACCATGAATCCACGGCTTCATATCGTTGGCGCCGAGCATGATGATGATCAAGTCGATCGGCGCATGCGTCGTCAGGATTGTTGGCAACAGCCTTGCACCATTGCGGTCCGCCCCGGCCAAGTGATCGTCAAAGGCGGTGGTTCGGCCATTCAGGCCTTCGGCGATGATCTCGACGCCGCTGCCCAATGCCGCCTGCAGCACGCTCGGCCAGCGATCTTCCAGCGGATGCCGGCCGAGGTTTGCCGCGTCATAGCCCCAGGTCAGCGAATCGCCGTAGCAGAGGACCGTCTTCATGTGGCTGCCTCGCCGAAACCTGGTTGCGAGCGCCCCAATCGCCAGCGCACAAAAAGCCACTGGACCAGCACCGTAGCGATGCCCGGCAGGACGAGACCGGCGACGATGGGAAGATCGCTCGACCACTGGCGTTTGCCCGGCGGCTGGGAGAAAGTCCAGCCGATCAGGGCAACTCCAATGAGCACAAAAAATGCTAACCCTATGATCGCGGTCAGTTTTGTTGCCCGTCGTGGGTCCGACATGAATTGTGCGATGAAGAATGCGAGCGTCGCGAAGATGGTGACGAGAGCCGAGATTATGAATACAAGGATGTACTCCACGTCGGCATTGGTGGCGACGGCGAGCCACTGCACCACCAATCCGCCGGCTAAACCGGAAAGAAAGAAGGCAAACAGGCTGGTGAAGAATTTCCGCACCGCCCTGTTCCCCTCTCTTAGACCAGCATGCCCATCGGATTTTCGATCATACGCTTGAAGGCGACGAGCAGCTCGGCGCCGAGCGCACCGTCGACTGCGCGGTGATCGGTCGACAGCGTCACCGACATGATTGTGGCGATCTTGATCTCGCCGTTCTTCACCACTGCGCGTTGCTCACCGGCGCCGACCGCCAGGATCGTCGCATGCGGCGGGTTGATGACGGCAGAAAAATCCTTGATGCCGAACATGCCGAGATTGGACACCGCCGTGGTGCCGCCCTGATATTCTTCCGGCTTCAGCTTGCGGCTGCGGGCGCGGCCGGCAAGATCCTTCATCTCGTTGGAGATGACGGACATCGTCTTTTCGTCAGCACGCCGGATGATCGGGGTGATCAGGCCGCCGGGGATCGATACGGCAACGCCGACATCGGCGTGCTTGTGCTTGATCATGGCGTTTTCTGTCCACGACGCATTGGCATCCGGAACCGCCATCAGCGCCATGGCAAGAGCCTTGATGACCATGTCGTTGACCGACAGCTTGTAGGCCGGCGTTTCGCCCTTCTCGGTCTTCTTCACCGGCGCGGCCGCATTGATCTGCGTGCGCAGAGCCAGAAGTGCGTCGAGCTCGCAGTCGAGCGTCAGATAGAAATGCGGGATGGTGGTCTTGGCTTCGACCAGCCGCCTCGCAATGGTCTTGCGCATATTGTCGTGCGGGATCAGCTCGTAGGAGCCTTCGGCAAACAGTTTGAGCACCTGCTCGTCCGACATCGCCTTGGGTGCTGCGGCCGCAGGTGCCGGAGCGCCGGCGGGCGCCGCTTTTGCCGCTGGTGCCGCCTCGGCGCCGCCACTGGAAATTGCGGCATCGACATCGGCCTTGACCACGCGACCATGCGGGCCGGAGCCTGTCAGCACCGCGACATCGACGCCGGCTTCCCTGGCAATGCGCCGGGCCAGCGGCGAGGCGAAGATGCGCTCACCGCTTGCATGGCCGTTGGCGGTAGGCGGCGCTTCCGCCTTGGCTGCAGGTGCGGCAGGCTCCTGCTTCGGCGTTTCGGGCTTTGGTGTTTCAGCTTTGGAGACGTCCGCTTTCGGAACCTCAGCCTTTGCCGGCGCAGCGGCGTCACCGCTTTTCGCGGCAGAAGCAGCATCCTCGCCCTCGGCCGCCAACACCGCGATCAGCGCATTGACCTTGACGCCTTCAGTGCCCGCCGGAACCACCAGCTTGGCAACCGTGCCTTCGTCGACGGCTTCGACTTCCATCGTTGCCTTGTCGGTCTCTATCTCGGCAATCACGTCTCCCGGCGAGACCTTGTCGCCTTCCTTGACCAGCCACTTGGAAAGGTTGCCTTCTTCCATCGTGGGCGAAAGCGCCGGCATGGTGATGTTGATCGGCATTTTGTCCTCCCGCCCTGCTCAGCGATACGTGACGGCTTTGACCGCCTCGACGACCTCGCCGACATTGGGCAGCGCCAGCTTTTCGAGGTTCGCCGCATAGGGCATCGGCACGTCCTTGCCGGCAATGGTGATGACCGGTGCATCGAGGAAATCGAAGGCGCGCTGCGAGACCTGGTTGGCGATATGGTCGCCGACCGAGTTCTGCGGAAAGCCTTCCTCGACCACCACCAGGCGATTGGTCTTCTTGACCGAGGCGATGATCGTGTCGAAGTCGAGCGGGCGGATGGTGCGCAAGTCGATGACCTCGGCATCGATGCCCATGCCACGCAACTCCGCCTCGGCCTTGATCGCGTAGGTCATGCCGATGCCGAACGAGACGATGGTCACGTCCTTGCCGGATTTGTGAATGCGCGCCTTGCCGATCGGCAACACGAAATCGTCCATCTTCGGCACGTCGAAGGAGTGGCCGTAAAGGATTTCGTTCTCAAGGAAGATGACCGGGTTCGGGTCGCGGATCGCCGCCTTAAGCAGACCCTTGGCGTCGGCGGCGGTGTAAGGCATTACCACCTTCAGGCCGGGAATATGGCTGTACCAGGCGGCATAACATTGCGAATGCTGCGCGGCGACGCGGGCAGCCGCGCCGTTCGGGCCGCGAAAGACGATCGGGGCGCCCATCTGGCCGCCGGACATATAGAGCGTCTTGGCGGCTGAATTGATGATCTGGTCGATCGCCTGCATGGCGAAGTTGAAGGTCATGAATTCGACGATCGGCTTCAGGCCGGCCATCGCCGCGCCAACACCAACGCCGGCAAAGCCGTGCTCGGTGATCGGCGTGTCGACCACGCGCCGCGGACCGAATTCCTGCAATAGGCCTTGCGTGATCTTGTAGGCGCCCTGATACTCGGCGACCTCCTCGCCCATGACAAAGACATCGCCGTCGCGGCGCATTTCCTCAGCCATTGCATCGCGCAAGGCTTCACGCACCGTGGTCGAGACCATTTCGGTGCCGGCCGGGATGTCCGGATCGGCGGCAATTTCCAACCTGGGCGCGGCGGCAACAGGTGCTGCAGCTTCGCTCTTGGCCGGAGCGGCAGCGGGGGGCGGAGCGGCAGCGGGCGCTTCTGCTTGCGACTTGATAGCCTCCTCGCCGATGCCTTCGCCTGCCTCGTCAATGTCTTCGCCATCGACGGCCAGCACAGCGATCAGGGTGTTGACCTTGACGCCTTCGGTGCCGGCAGGAACCACGATCTTGGCAAGCGTGCCTTCGTCCACGGCTTCGACTTCCATCGTTGCCTTGTCGGTCTCGATCTCGGCAATGGCGTCACCGGCCACGACCTTGTCGCCCTCTTTCTTCAACCACTTGGAAACGTTACCCTCTTCCATGGTCGGCGAGAGGGCGGGCATGAGAATTTCGATCGGCATGTCCTTGCCCTCTCGTTAAAGTACGATATCGGTCCAGAGCTCGGACGGATCCGGCTCCGCGTCGTTCTGGGCAAATTCTGCGGCGTCGGCGACAACGTCGCGGACTTCCTTGTCGATGGCCTTGAGCTCGTCCTCGCTTGCCCATTTTTTGTCGAGCAGCCGCGCCTTGACCTGCTCGATCGGGTCACGTTCTGAGCGCATTTTCTGCACTTCTTCCTTGGAGCGGTATTTTGCCGGATCCGACATCGAATGGCCGCGGTAACGATAGGTCTGCATTTCGAGAATGAGCGGCCCATTGCCGGCGCGGCACCATTCGGCGGCGAGGTCGCCGGCGGCCTTCACGGCGCGCACATCCATGCCGTCGACCTGGATGCCTGGAATCTTGAAGGAGGCGCCGCGGTGCGAGAAATCCGTCTCGGCCGACGAGCGCGAGACCGAGGTGCCCATGGCGTAGCGGTTGTTCTCGATGATGTAGATCACCGGAAGCTTCCACAGCGAGGCCATGTTGAAGCTTTCGTAGACCTGGCCCTGGTTCGCGGCGCCATCGCCGAAATAGGTCAGCGTCACATTGTTGTTGCCGCGATAACGGTTGGCGAAGGCAATGCCGGTGCCGAGCGACACTTGCGCGCCGACGATGCCGTGGCCGCCGTAAAAATGCTTCTCCTTGGAGAACATGTGCATCGAGCCGCCCTTGCCCCTGGAAAGGCCGCTACGGCGCCCGGTCAGTTCGGCCATGACGCCGCGCGGCGACAACTCCATGGCCAGCATATGACCATGGTCGCGATAGGCGGTGATCATCTGGTCGCCATCGATCAGCGCCATCTTCATGCCGGTAACGACCGCTTCCTGGCCGATGTAGAGGTGGCAGAAACCGCCGATGAAGCCCATGCCGTAAAGCTGGCCGGCCTTTTCCTCGAAGCGGCGGATGAGCAGCATGTGCCGGTAGGCGGCAAGCTCCTGGTCCTTGGTGAACTCAACAGGCTTTGGGGTGGAAAGGCCCGGCGTTTTGCCGTCGGATTTGGATTTGGCAGGCGCTCTTCTGGTGGCGGTGGCCATGCATCACTCCCTGTGGGCGTCTCTTGGCGGACAGCGAGGGAGATCAGTTCTCCCACCGATTTGAGGCAGGCTAACATGCAGGGAAGGCTTTCGCCATGCCGAAAACGCATGGCTGTCATGCATCTAAGCAATTAAAATCATTGCAAATATCGCTGATTAACTGAGATCAGGTTATCTTGCGACCGGCAGCATGATGGTGATCTCGTCGGCGTGGGACAGATTAAGTGCCTTGCGCGCCTGCTCGTCCAGCATGTCCTTCTCCAGCGTGCCCTCATGCATCAGCTGAACGCGGCGCTCGAGGTCGATCCGGCGCGCCTTGACGGCATCGAGCCTGCCCTGCAATTCGGCAGTCTCGGCTTCGAGCTGATACTTGGAATAGATGCCGAACTCGCCATGATAGGCATGGAAGCCGAAATAAGTCAGGAACACCACGCAGAGCGAGGGGATGATCAGCCGGCCGGTGTTTCTTTGCTTGTGCTGGCGTGTCCACATGGTCCGAATCCTCTACGCCACCTTTGTCGCCCGATTGTGCTTAATGGACGGTTACAGACTGTTGGATTCAGAGCCAGGAAGCAAAAAAGGGCGGGAATGTCCCCGCCCTCGCCGCCGCGGATTTTCTCTCGAAAATCAGCTTTTCACGATGGACTTGCCGGCATATCGCGCCTGCTTGCCGAGCTCCTCCTCGATGCGGATGAGCTGGTTGTACTTGGCCATGCGATCGGAGCGTGACAGCGAACCCGTCTTGATCTGCCCGCAATTGGTGGCAACGGCGAGGTCGGCGATGGTCGAATCCTCGGTCTCGCCCGAGCGGTGCGACATCACCGCGGTATAGCCGGCCTTGTGCGCGGTCTCGACGGCGTCGAGCGTTTCGGTAAGCGAGCCGATCTGGTTGACCTTGACCAGGATCGAATTGGCGACACCCATGCGGATGCCGTCGCGCAGCCGCGCCGTGTTGGTGACGAACAGATCGTCGCCAACCAGCTGCGTTTGCTTGCCGATGAGATCGGTCAGTATTTTCCAACCGTCCCAGTCATCCTCCGCCAGGCCGTCCTCAATGGTGATGATCGGGTAGTCGGCAGCAAGCTTGGCCAGATATCTGGCCTGCGCCTTCGGGTCGCGGGTTTTCCTCTCGCCTTCATAGACGTAGTTGCCATCCTTGAAGAATTCGGTCGCCGCGCAGTCGAGGCCTAGCGCAACCTCCTCGCCGGGCTTGAAGCCAGCCTGCTCGATCGATTCCATGATGAAGTCGAGCGCGGCCGGCGCGCTCTTCAGGTTGGGGGCAAAGCCGCCCTCGTCGCCGACATTGGTGTTATGGCCGGCGCCCTTCAGCTTCTTTCGCAGCGTATGAAAGATCTCCGAGCCCCAGCGCACGCCGTCGCGCAGCGTCGGCGCGCCGATCGGCAGGATCATGAATTCCTGGAAATCGATCGGGTTGTCGGCATGCGCGCCGCCATTAATGATGTTCATCATAGGCACCGGCAGCACATGGGCCTTGGTGCCGCCGACATAACGGTAGAGCGGCAGGTCGGCCGCTTCGGCCGCGGCCTTGGCCACCGCCAGCGACACGCCGAGGACGGCGTTGGCGCCGAGCCGGCTCTTGTTGGGCGTACCATCGAGCTCGATCATGGTCTGGTCGATATGGATCTGATTCTCTGCCTCCATGCCGCCGATCGCCTCGAACAGCTCGCCGTTCACCGCCTCGACCGCTGTCAGCACGCCCTTGCCGAGATAGCGGGGGCCGCCATCGCGCAGTTCGACCGCCTCATGCGCGCCGGTCGAGGCACCGGACGGCACCGCGGCGCGACCCATCGAGCCGTCTTCGAGCACGACGTCGACCTCGACGGTCGGATTTCCGCGGCTGTCCAGGATTTCACGCCCGACAATGTCGATGATGGCCGTCATTGCGATGTCCCCAATTGATCGATTGAAGCGTCGCGCACCTCTTAGCCAAAGCGCCGCAAAACGCAATCGGGGCACCTGCAAATATTGCCCGTGCGCTACGGGATTCACGAAGCACGAAGCGCTGTCATCATTTGTCATGCGCCGCATGCCGGTTTCTGGGATATGGCTCTTGTCGCGCGGGGCGAAACAGGAGGAGTTTCGCCATGTCCCAGTTGAGCGGTATTGTGAGTTTGTTCCTGATTGCGGCTGCGTTCCTGACGTCGTGCGACAATCAGCAACCCCCGCAGGGATCGTCGCCTTTGCCGGCCCTGCAGATTGCGCAGTAGCATCCCGCCACATCGAAAGGCCCCCGATTTCCGGGGGCCTTTTTTGATTCCAGGAGACTTAGTCAGTGCCAGTAAGGTCAGTGCCAGTAAGGCTCGACCTTGTAGTAGTTGTATGAGGCGTCACGCGCGGCCTCGCCGTCGGCGCCGGTCAGCTCGTTGATCGAATAGGAAGGAGCGGCCATCAGCTGGTCTTTGGTGAACGGCACGACATAGCCACCCTTGTTCTCATCATAGTCTAGGCTCGCCCACGGAATGGCGTGGTATTTCTCGCCGATGCCGAGAAATCCGCCAAAACCGATCACGGCAAACATGATTCCGTTCGACAATTTGTCGAGCATGACGTCCTCGATGTCGCCGATATGAGTGCCTTCCGTATTGTAGACCGATGTGCCGATAACCCGCGAAGCGGCGATGGCTTCGGTGTGTCCCGTCTGGGTCGTCATGGTGTGCTCCTCGTCATCGTTGACATTAGATTTTGACAATGAGGGCCGCGGGCTAAGGTTCCAGGCGGGTTCGAAATTCTTCAAAGTTTTCTTGGCGACGCTGCTGTGGCGCTACCGCTGGTTCAACCCACGCTTTTGGCGATGCGATCGAACGCCATCAGCCGTTCAAGCAATGCGGGAAGATCCTTCAGCGGCACCATGTTGGGACCGTCGGAAGGCGCGTTGTCGGGGTCCTGGTGCGTCTCGATGAAGACGCCGGCGACGCCAACCGCGACGGCCGCGCGCGCCAGCGTCTCGACAAAGCGCCGGTCACCTCCAGACGAACCGCCCTGCCCACCCGGCTGCTGCACGGAATGGGTGGCATCGAAAATCACCGGCGCGCCGATCTCGGCCATGATCGGCAGCGCCCGCATGTCGGACACCAGGGTGTTGTAACCAAAGGATGCGCCGCGCTCGGTGACCAAGACATTGGCGTTGCCGGAGCCGATGATCTTGGCGACGACGTTCTTCATGTCCCACGGCGCGAGGAATTGCCCCTTCTTCACATTGACCACCTTGCCGGTTCTTGCCGCAGCAATCAGCAAATCGGTCTGCCGGCTAAGGAAGGCGGGAATCTGCAGGATATCGACATGCGGCGCGACGATCGCGCATTGTTCCTCAGTGTGGACGTCGGTCAGGATCGGCAGCGAAAAATTCTTGCGCAAATCGTCGAAGATCGGCATTGCCGCTTCAAGTCCCGCACCGCGCGTGCCGCCAAGCGAGGTGCGATTGGCCTTGTCGTAACTGGTCTTGTAGACGAGCCCGATGCCGAGCCTTTCGGTCAGTTCCTTTAGCGCACCGGCCATGTCGAAAGCGTGCTGCCGCGATTCCAGCTGGCATGGACCGGCGATCAGCGACAGGGGCGCGCCGTTGCCGAAAATGACCTTGCCGACCGCAACGGAAGAGTTCGGCATCAGTGGATTGAGCTTGTTCATGCGATCTCCCGGAAAATGAAGGCTGCGCCCTGCCCTGGCGCCGGCGGCACGATGATATCACCGCCGCGCATGTGATGTTCGACGGAATTGGCTGCAAGCAGCTTGGCGACGGCATCGCCGTGCCTAATCGAAAAGACGATCCCAGCAAAGCGGAGTTCAGATGGTGCGCCGGCAGGAATGCCGAAGCGTGCCGAATAGGCTGCAGGATCCAGAACGGTCACGACGGCATTCGGCAGCTCACAGACAGTGCCGCCGCCCTGAGCCTCGATTCCGGCTGCGATCGAAATCACATTGCGTTGTTCGGAAGGTTCGCCACTGACTGCCACGACTTCGACAATGCCGGTTGCGCTATTAGCGTGGGCCTGCAACGCAGTGCGGTCGAGGTTCGGCGCATTGATCCGCTCGCAGGCGAAGAGAAAAGCGTCCGTTGTCTTGCCTGTAGCCGCGAAGGCCAGTTTGAACGATGCGGTGTCGCTCTTTCCCGCCGCATCGGTGAAGGCGCGCGAAAAGCTTAGCGCGTCTCCCGCCGACAGACCGGCTTCCATGTAGCGCGCGTGGTCCGCGGCGGCGCTTTCGGTGCCCAGCGCCACGGCAGAAAATCCTTCATCGCCGTTTTCTTCGCGATAGGTGCGATCACGCGCGACAAAGACATTGCGGTTCGCGATCGCCGTTGCCACGGCCTGCCGGTCAGCGACCGCGAGCGGCTCGAGATAGGTACCGTCGGTGAGGAAGACACAGCAGTTTTCCGTTCCGAAAGGGTGGATACCTGTCGGCGCAACGGTAAAGCCGAGCGAGGTCAAGCGCGCCCGCGCAACATCGAGGCTCGCTGTCGGCAGCACCAGGTGATCGAGCGGATGAGGCCTTGCGGGGGTGTTCTCGGTCATGTCCCGCGCGATGTGCCTCATTCCTGAAAACGGTTCAAGGGCTTGGCCGACGCCTCAGCGGCAAGACCACCTCAGCCCGTAGGGGACGGCGGCTCGTCAACTTGCAACAATGTCGGCCGAATAACGCAATTCGCGCAGAGGTTTGACCCGGCTGGTTGTCTCTGCATAGAGCGGATGCGCCTTGTAGGCGGCGAGCGCCGCTTCGTCCTCGAACTCGGCATAGACGACCACATCGATCTCATCCGAGAGCGGGTCGACCTTAGTGTTGAGCGTCACCTCGAAATGACGCGAATGAGGTATCTTGGCAAGCGCCAGGAGGCCCGTGCGCACTGCCTCGACATCCGCTTTATGCCGTGCGCTGAAGAAAACGATATGCCGGATCAACCCAGCCTCCTCGACCGTTGGACCGGCGTTCTTTTGTGTCAGCGGCAGCGTGCCGTCAATCGGCAGGTTTGTCGCGTCTGCGAACCGTAGCAGCGAAGAGAAACTACACCATGCTGGTTACATAGTGCACGATGCGGGTCACCTCCCTGACCGTCCTGTCGAGGTAGCGGCCTTGGTTGTAAATGCCGTCCCAGATCAGGAAAAAGGTGACAGTCGTGATGACGATGACATAACGCATGACTAAAACTAGCGCATATGGACGCTTGCAACCATAGCGATTCCAACGCTGCTTGGGAGGCCCCCCGAATTTTTTAGCGAGCCTTAATCTAGTTGCCCTGGGATTCTTGCTGGCCTCGCCTCGGTCTCCACACGCCCCCGCCGTCAAGCGGCGTTTCGTACCACCTCCTGACAAGGTCCCCCTGCCTGGGAGTGGCTGCCGTATCGGGACATTTTCTTAACCCTGAGACAGTTTCGAGCCGACGCTCAAATCCTCAAAGAGTGATGCGGTATTTTGCAAAGCCTGCTTCGCCCTCGCCCGCCGGCTCGATCTTCAGCGACTTCACTTGCGCAATGAAATCCTTCGCCTTGGCGCCGGTCTCGAATACGACGCTGGTTCCCGGTAGTGGCGCAAACGACCAGTTGGCGTCCGCCGACGGGTTGATGGTGCTTTTGCTGACGATATAGCGCACGATCACGTCGCGGTTGGTGTCGGGCGCTTCGTAGATGATCTTCGAGGCATTGATCTCCGGGAAATTGCCGCCGCCGCCGGCCCGGTAGTTGTTGGTGGCGACGACGAATTTTCGCTTGGGATCAATTGGTTTGCCGTCGAACATCAAGTCAATGATGCGGGTCGAGCCGGCATTCACCAGCCCGCCCTTCGAATCATATTTCGGTGGCTGCGACAGATCGATCTTGTATGTGACGCCGTCGATCACGTCGAAATTATAGGATGGGAAGTCGGTGTTGACGAGCGCCTGGTCGGCTTTGCCCGGTTCGATCCGGTTGAAGATGCCGGCCGACATTTCCAGCCATTCCTTCACCTCTGCCCCGGTGATTTCGACGGCGCGCACCGTGTTTGGATAGAGGTAGAGGTCGGCGACGTTCTTGATGGCGATATCGCCCACCGGCACGTCGGTGTAATAGTCGGCTCCGTTGCGCCCCCCGGCCTTGAACGGTGCCGCCGCCGACAACAACGGCATATCCTTCCACTCTGTGTTCTTCAGGATGTCCTTCAAGTACCAGGTCTGCGCCTGGCTGACGATCTGCACCGATGGATCGTCGGCAACCAGCGTAAAATAGGAATAGAGCGGCGCCGAGGTTTTGCCGACCGGCCGGCGCACATAGGCAAGCGTCGCCTCGTGGTCCTGTTTGAGCGCGTCGACGATGCGCTGGTCGTCCGCGACGGTCGGCTTGTTCGTCTTGTCGACCTGCTCAAAGATAGGCCTGGCCTCAGAGATCGCCGAGGCGATTTTCCACGTCGATCCGTCGCGCTCCAGCAACAGGTCGATCAGCCCCATATGCGAGCCCCAGAAGCCGGCCATGACGGCGGGCTTGCCCTGCAACGTGCCCTTCGCCGTATCGACCGCGTCCAGTGACTGAAAGTCCTTCTTGCCGGGGAAGACGAGATGCTGGTGGCCGGTGAACACCGCATCGATACCTTCGACACCGGCAACGAAGAAGGAGGCATTCTCCATCATGTCGCTTTGCTTCACGTCGATGCCGGAATGGGAGAGCGCAATGACGATGTCAGCGCCTTCTTCCTTCATTTGCGGCACCCACGCTTTGGCCGCCTCGACGATGTCGCGCGTCTTGACGCTGCCCTGGAGATTTTTCAGGTCCCAGACCATGATCTGCGGCGGCACGAAGCCGATGATGCCAACCCGGATCGGTTGCTCGGCGCCCGACCCGTCTTTGATCTTCCTGTCGAGGATGACGTAAGGCTTGAGATAAAGCTTGTCGTCGCGCGGGTTCGCGGCGAGCTCCGTGCCGCGGATCAGGTTCGCGCAGACAAACGGGAAATTGGCACCGGCCAGCACCTTGTCCATGAACGACAGGCCATAGTTGAACTCGTGGTTGCCGAGCGTCGAGCATTCGTAGCCGAGCAGGTTCATGCCCTTCATGACCGGATGCAGATCGCCGTCCTTCATCCCCCTCTCGTAGGCGATGTAGTCGCCCATTGGGTTGCCTTGCAGAAGGTCGCCATTATCGATCAGCATCGCGTTGGTTGCTTCCTTGCGCACGGCTTCAATCAACGATGCCGTTCGCGACAGCCCCATCGTGTCGTTAGCTTTGTCGGCGTAGTAATCGTAAGGCAGCACGTTCACGTGGATGTCGGTCGTCTCCATAATCCTCAGATGCGCCTGATTGGCTTGAGCCCGGGCGGAGAACGGGTGCAGCATGATCAGCGCTCCGCTGGCGGCAACGCCGGCGAGGAAATCGCGGCGTGAGACTAGGTGGCGCAATTGGGACATTCGTTTTCTCTTTCTTCCACGACGTGACAAGTCCTGCCCGAAGCAAAGCTTCGCGCCGAAATACAGCCGAGTTCAGAAGCCGATTCCATCAAGAGGAGGTGACGCGCCGATGAATGTCCGGCAGCGAACAATCAGCCCTTATCGTCGTCACCCTGGGTGATCAGCCGAGCGCTGCGCTGACCGGTGAAGTAGATCCATAGCCAGCTCAGGGAAACCGCAAGCCGGTTACGAAAGCCGATCAGGAAGTAGATATGCGCCAAGCCCCATAACCACCAGGCAAGCCGGCCGGTAAGCTTGATCCAGCCGAAATCGATGACCGCGGCGCGCTTGCCGATCGTCGCCAGATCGCCGTCATGCCTGTAGCTGAAAGGACGCGGCGTCGCGTCACCGGCAAGCCTTGCCTTGATCGTCGCGGCGACGTGCCGTCCCTGCTGCTTGGCGGCGGGCGCGACGCCCGGCACCAGCCGGCCGTCCGGCCGCAGGACGTGCGCTGCGTCACCGACGACGAAAATCTCCGGGTTTCCCGGCACACTCAGGTCGGGCTCGACAAACACCCTGCCCGCGCGGTCCGCTGCCGCGCCGAGCCATTCGGCGGCCGGGGAAGCGGCGACGCCCGCCGCCCACAGGATTGTCCTGGCCGGCAAATGGGCGTCGCCGAAGACGACACCCTCGGCATCGCAGCGCGTAACCGCCCTGCCGAGTTCGACGGTCACGCCGAGCCGTTCGAGCGCCTTCGTTGCATAATCGGAGAGTTCGGGAGCGAAATTCGAGAGGATGCGGTCGCCGGCCTCAATCAGCACCACACGCGTCTCGCGCGTATCGATGTTGCGGAACTCGCCGCGCAGCGTGTCATGCGCAAGTTCGGCAATGGTGCCGGCCAGTTCCACGCCGGTCGGCCCGCCGCCGACGATCGCCAGCGTCAGCAATGCCTGGCGCTTGGCGGGATCGGTTTCCCGCTCGGCCTGCTCGAAAGCCAAAAGAATACGCCGTCGAATGGTGGTGGCGTCCTCCAGCGTCTTCAGGCCCGGGGCGAACGGCTCCCATTCGTCATGGCCGAAATAGGCGTGTCGCGCGCCGGTGGCCAGCACCAGCGTGTCGTAAGCGACCGTGCCGCCGTCCTGCAGCAGCACCCGCTTGCCGCCGCGGTCGATTCCAGTCACGGCGGCGAGCAGCGTCGTCACGTCATTGCGCTTGCGCAGGAGATGGCGGATCGGCCAGGCCACTTCGGAGGTGGCCAGCGCCGTCGTCGCCACCTGGTAGAGCAGCGGCTGAAAAAGGTGATGATTGCGCCTGTCGATCATGGTGATGCGCACCGGTGCGCCGGCAAGTGCGCGGGTGAATTCGAGGCCGCCGAAACCGGCACCTACGACGACGACGTGATGGTTGGCTGTGTTCATCTCACTTATCCCTCTCGCCAAGACTGATGTAAGTATCGTTGTGCAGTGCAGCAATGGCTGCGCTGCAACTGCCTGGGACTCGTCTCTTGATGTCGTGAATACGCATGCTGCAGGCCCATTCCCGGATATAGCCTACGTCCAGGATACGACTTGGTTGGAACTGTATATTGCAGGTGAAGCATGGCTAGGGATGAAGACGAAGGCTCAGCGCAGTACGCCTCGCCGCCTTGTTTTATGCACGAGCTCGACCCGGAGTTCCAAGCGCCGCTATCCGACTGGACCGACGTAAGGCGCTGGCGCAAGGCCGAGCGCGAGCGGTTGATCGCATCCCGCCTTGCCGTTTCAGCCGACACGCGCGCAGCCATGTCGCAGCGCATTGCCGAAGGGCTCGACGCGGTGATCGGCGACATCGCCGGCCGCATGGTCAGCCTCTATTGGCCGTTTCGCGGCGAGCCGGACCTGCGCCCGTGGATGGAAACCGTTAACGCGCGGGGCGGGCGCACGGCGTTGCCCGTCGTCGTGGAGAAAGACCGGCCGCTTGTCTTTCGCGCCTATACCCACGGAGACCGGCTGGAGAAGGGCGTCTGGAATATCCCGATACCGGCTGACGGCGATCCGGTGCTGCCCGACATCGTCATTTCGCCGATTGTCGGCATCGATCCCGGGCAGTTTCGCCTGGGTTATGGCGGCGGCTTCTTCGATCGCACGCTTGCCGCGATGCCCTCCAAACCGCTGGTCATCGGCGTCGGCTACGAACTGCAGCGCATCGTCACCATCTACCCACAGCCGCACGACATTCCGATGGACCGTGTGGTGACCGAGGCATTCAACACCTAGGCGAGTTCGGGGCCTAGGCGAGCTCGGGCTTCATTCCCACGGCAGTGCGATCGACGATTTCGCGCAAGGCAAAAGACGAATTGATCTTCGTCACATGCGGCATTGCCGACAGCCACTCCTTGTGGATACGTTCGTAGTCGACGAGATCCTTTGCCGCGATGCGCAGGATGTAGTCATATTCGCCCGACATCAAATGGCAGGACAGGACGTTCGGGCAGCGCTTTATCGCCGCCTCGAAATCCGACAACGTCTTCTCGAATTGCCCGGACAGCGATATATGCACGATCGCCGTCATCTGGTGCCCAAGTGCAGCATTGGAAAGCCGGGCATGATAGCCGCGGATGGTTCCGGATTTTTCCAGATTGTCCAGTCGCCGCGAACAGGCCGACTGCGACAGGCCAACCTTCTCGGCCAGCGCTGCGTTCGGTATCCGCCCGTCTTTCTGCAATGTCTCGAGAATGGCGATATCAATCCTGTCGAGCGGCATTTTTGCGGGTTCCTGCGACAATTCTAATGTTTTGCGCAACGATTATCGAACAGTGGCCTCTCAGGCAAGCGCATTCGCAAACACCTACCGAGCGATTCGTGGTTCACTATCTCTGGACAGGGAACAGCCCCAAAAAGGGGACGGATCAGGAGAAAAAAATGCGCGTCGGTTGCCCCCGGGAAATCAAGAACCATGAATACCGCGTCGGCCTGACACCCGGTTCGGTCCGCGAATATGTCGCGCATGGCCATGAAGTGCTGGTCGAGACCGGCGCTGGCGCCGGCATCGGCGCCGACGACAACGCGTATCGTGCCGCCGGCGCCACGATTGCCAAGACGGCCGCCGACGTGTTTGCCAAGTCGGACATGATCGTGAAGGTCAAGGAGCCGCAGCCCAACGAATGGGTTCAGCTCCGCGACGGCCAGATCCTCTATACCTATCTGCATCTTGCTCCGGATCCGGAGCAGACCAAGGGCCTGCTGGCCTCCGGCGTGACCGCGATAGCTTACGAGACCGTCACCGACGAGCGCGGCGGCCTGCCGCTCCTAGCACCGATGTCGGAAGTCGCCGGCCGCCTGTCGATCCAGGCGGGCGCCACGGCGCTGCAAAAGGCCAATGGTGGCCGCGGTGTGCTACTTGGCGGCGTGCCCGGCGTGCTGCCCGGCAAGGTCACTGTGCTCGGCGGCGGCGTCGTCGGCCTGCATGCCGCACGGATGGCGGCCGGCCTTGGCGCCGATGTCACTATCATCGACCGCTCGATCCCGCGCCTGCGTCAGCTCGACGATATCTTTGGCGGCCGCGTCCACACCCGCTACTCGACCGTCGAGGCGCTGGAGGAAGAATGTTTTTCGGCTGACATAGTCGTCGGCGCCGTGCTGATCCCGGGGGCAGCAGCACCCAAGCTGGTGACGCGCGAAATGCTGTCGGGCATGAAGAAAGGCGCCGTGCTGGTCGACGTCGCCATCGACCAGGGCGGCTGTTTCGAGACCTCGCACGCCACGACCCATGCCGAGCCGACCTATGAGGTCGACGGCGTCATCCACTATTGCGTCGCCAACATGCCGGGTGCGGTGCCGGTCACCTCAGCCCACGCGCTCAACAATGCGACGCTGCATTATGGCCTGCAGCTCGCCGACAAGGGCCTCAAGGCGCTGGTAGACGACCACCATCTGCGCAACGGGCTGAACGTCCACAAGGGCAAGATCACGAATCGCGCAGTGGCCGAAGCGCTCGGTTACGAGCTGGTCGAGCCGAAGGCCGTTCTCGCCGCCTGAGCTGTCCGAATCTGCCTCTCCAGTGCCCGTCGGATTCGTCCGACGGGTTTTTTCTTATGTCGAAAAACTGAAAAGTGTCGAGGCGCGCGGAATGACCGGACAACAAAAAAGCGGAGCCAAAGCCCCGCTTCCTCGATTGTCGAAAATTCCCGCCGGTTCATCCGCGGTCGGCAAATCGATCGACAGTGTCTTTCTACCGCCGGTATGCGACGGGCGTACGACAGCCCCAAGCCGGTGCAGCCTGTCCGGTTACGCGCGGTCGATCCGGCACTGATAGCAATTGTTGCCCGCCGAGCGGATGTGGACGTAAGCGATGTCGTCGCGTTCGAACAACGTCTCTGCCCGTGCGGCAATGGCGTCGGTCGGAATTACGCCGCCGCTGCCGTAAACGATGCGGTCGTCCTTGCCATAACCGCGCACGATGTAATCGCTGCTTTCGAGTATTTCGGGAAGCAACTCAACCTCGACAGCGCGTTCGCATTCTTCAGCATGAAGAAAGATCGGCCCGGTTTCGGTATAAGGCTGCAGCTCCGGAAAAGGCCGATATGCCAGAACAAGATAGGCTTCTCCCGTAGCAACGTTCTTCAGGCAGTGACGGCAAGGCACGCCGTCGCCGTCCGAAATCTGCCGCTCTGGCTTAAGGCCATAAGCATCCGCCCCGCCGCGCTGAAGTGCCCGGACGGCATCGGTTGGCAAGGCTTTGAATTTTAGCGTCATGGCATGATCTCCGGTGTGTCGACTGGAGATTATGCTCGCAAGACGGAGCTTCCCACCCGATTCCTGCCGAAATGGATCAATCCATCAGCGCGTCGAGACCACGAACCAGACCTTTGATCTGCTGCACCCGTCTGATGGCGAGCAGCGTGCCCGCCACGTAAGGCGCCGCGGACGAGCCAGCGTCGTGGCGGATGGTCAGCCGCTCGTCTGGCAGGCCGAACAGCGCCTCGCAGGACAGGATGTAGGACGGCAGGCGAAGCGCGTGCACTTGCACCCCCTCGCCTGCGCCGACCGCACCACCGCGTGTAGCGGGCACGCCAGAGACCTCGGAGACCGGCTTTGCCGTTGAGGCCTTGCGGATGTCGGCCAGCGCCTCAGCAAGCTCCCGTGCGGTACCGGAGGGCGCGTCGGGCTTCTTTGCACTGGCATAATCGATGACCTCGACATCCGGCACGTATTTTGCCGCCATAAGTGCAAACCGCTTCATCAGCGTGGCGGTGATGGAAAAGTTGCCGGCGGCAACGACGCCGACGCCGTTGGCGCGCGCCGCGGCGTCGATGTCGGCATAGTCGGCAGCACCCAGTCCCGACGTGCCGATCACAGCGTGCCGTCCCTTGTCGATGGCGAGCAGCACATGGTCTTTCACGACATGCGGCTTGGTGAAGTCGACCAGCACGTCCGACGGCGCCTCCAGCGCCTCGGCCAGCGAGGCGGAAACGGTGATACCATTAGCCGGCATGCCAACCAGCAGACCGGAATCCTGCCCCGCGCCGCTGCGTGATACCGCCCCGGCCAGCGCCATGTCGCCTTGCGCCCCGATCGCCGGAACCAGCGCCTTGCCGACCCAGCCGGTCGCGCCGGCCATTACCACGCGTATTGCCATCGTGCGATCCTCCATCGGTTTTTAGACGATAGCGATATGGAAAGAGCCAAGCTCATTCAAGCCGGGTCCGCCTTTGAGTGTTGATCCAGAGACCCTGGGACGTGGCAACGACAAGCTGAAGCTTGGATGAACGGGCCTGAAAAAATCAAAGCCGCATGACGCTGGCCGCCCGCTCGGCAAAAGACATCGGATGTACGACCTCCTTTTTTTGCGCCACTGGCGTAAAGCCGATTTTTTGATAGAGCGGCAGTGCTGCTGGGTGATCGAGGGTGCAGGTCTGCACCGTCACCCGCTTTGGCCCGTGCGACCAGGCTGCGGCGATTGCCGCACCGAGGAACCAGCGGCCGATGCCTTGCCCGGTCGCGTGCTCCATCATTCCGAAATAGGCGAGTTCGACTTCTTCCGGCAAATGCGGCTTGAGGTCGAAGAAGCCGGCCGGCGCACCATCCAGATAAAGTACCCTGATGTCGCGGTCCTCGCGGTGGATGCCCGCCGCAAGCTCCTCGTCGCTCAGCCTCAGCACATTGACCCAGTGCCATTTGCGGCCGACCCGATCCATCAAATAGCGGTAGAAATGCAGCGGAATGTCTTTGGTCTTGAGCAGCGCGATCTGGCGGTTGTAGGGCAGCGGCGGCGAATAGGCAGGCGGCACATGCATTTCGAGAAACGTCACGGTGACGTCGATGTCTTCCAGCGATCCGTCTTCCATCCCCGTCAGTCCTTGCCCGTCACGACGGGCGTGTCGGAAAGCCCGCCCCATTCGGTCCATGAACCGTCATAAAGCCTGTTGTCGGCATGGCCAAGCGTCTCCAAAGCCAGCGTGATGGCTGCCGCGGTGACGCCCGACCCGCAGGAGGTGACGACCGGCTTCGACAGGTCGATGCCGGCTCCTTCGATCACTTTGCGTAGCCTGTCCTTCGGCAACAATTCGCCGTTTTCCGAAAGCGCCGAAAACGGCACGTTGTGCGCGCCCGGCATATGGCCGGAGCGGATGCCGGGGCGCGGCTCCGGCTCGGTGCCGGCAAAACGGCCAGGCGAGCGCGCGTCGGCGATCTGGCTCTCCCCCGTCTCGACGATCCGGCGCATGTCGGCAAGGCTGGCGACGCGGGCCGCATCGAAGTTGGCATAAAACACGCAAGGCGCGATCTTCGTCGGCTCCGCCGTCACCGGCCGTCCGGCGGCTTTCCAACGGTCGAAGCCGCCGTCGAGCATATAGACCTGGAACACGCCCATGACGCGAAACAACCACCAGGCGCGCGGTGCAGAAAAGAACCCTGGCCCGTCATAGACAACAATCGTGTCATCGGCCGAAATACCCATCGCGCCGACATATTGCGCGAAATGCTGCGGCGACGGCAGCGTGTGCGGCAGAGCCGCGTCGGGGTCCGAAACCGCATCCTGGTCGAGGAAGCGGGCGCCTGGAATATGCGCTGCGTCATACTCGGCGCGCGCGTCACGCTTTTGCGCCGGCAGATACCAGGACGCGTCTACAATCGTCAGGCCGGGCTCGCCGAGCCGCTTCTGTAACCAATCGGCATCGATGGTGAAAGGACTGTCGTCGGCCATCTTTTCTCTCCTGTCCCGCCCGTCGCAGTCCTATATCAGGCTGGCGGCATAGGACCAAAGCGAATGCGGAAGCGCCGGTTCTCGCGACCCTTCTTCTCGATCTTGCCGATATGGATCTCGCCGATTTCGCTGGTGCTCTTTACATGGGTGCCGCCGCAAGGCTGGCTGTCGATCGAGGCGTTCTCGCCGATGCAGACCAATCGGATCTTTCCCGTGCCGGCCGGGGGCCGCACATTCTTGGATTTCACCAGGCCCGGATTGGATGCCAGTTCCTCGTCGGAAATGAGCCGGGTGAAGATCGGGTGGTCGGCTCGCACCAGCTCCATCAGTCTGGCCGTCACGTCTTCCTTGCTAAAGCCGGCGTCCGGGATGTCGAAATCGATACGGCTGTCGTCCTCGGAAACCGCGGCGCCGGTGATCGGGAACGGACAGACGACGGTAAGCAGGTGGCAGGCAGAATGCATGCGCATCAGCAACTGCCGCCGCGGCCAGTCGATGGCGAGCCTCATGCGCTCGCCCACCTTTGGAACTGCCTGCTCCGGCGCCGGCACATGGATGATCTCGTCCTTGGTTTCGCCGGTGATCGTAGCGGCAATCGCTATGCCGGTGCCGTCGGCGCGTTCGAGGCTACCGGTGTCGCCCGGCTGCCCGCCCGATGTGGCGTAAAACACCGTCCGGTCCAGAATGATGCCGCCGCGATCGTTGACTGCGACGACGGTGGCGTCGGCCGTCCCCAGATAGGTGTCGTCACGAAACAGCGCTTCGGTCTTGTGCGCCATCACGCAACCCTTTCGAATGGCACCGAAATCGTGCTCTGTTGCTCCATCCAGCCCGGCACCGGCAGCTTCTTTTCGCGCAGGAATTCAGGATTGAACAGCTTCGACTGGTAGCGCGTGCCGTAGTCGCAAAGCATGGTCACGATGGTGTGGCCGGGGCCTAGCTCGCGCGCCAGGCGAATGGCGCCGGCAATGTTGATGCCCGTCGAACCGCCAACGCAAAGCCCCTCCTCCTGGATCAGGTCGAATACGATCGGCAGTGCGTCCTCGTCGGGGATCTGGAAGGCAAAATCGGGTGTAAAGCCTTGGAGGTTGGCGGTGATCCGCCCCTGCCCGATGCCTTCGGTGATCGAACTGCCCTCGGATTTCAGCTTGCCGCTGGTGTAGAAGGAATAGAGCGCTGCCCCCAGCGGATCGGCCAGCGCGATCTTGACCTGGTTGTTTTTGGCCTTCAGCCCGAAACCGACGCCTGCCAGAGTGCCGCCGGAACCGACCGCCGACACGAAACCATCCACCTTGCCGGCAGTCTGGTTCCAGATTTCTTCGGCCGTGGTGCGGATATGGCCGTCACGGTTGGCGACATTGTCGAACTGGTTGGCCCAGATCGCGCCGTTCGGCTCGGTCTTCGCCATCTGATCGGCCAGCCGGCCCGACAGCTTCACGTAGTTGTTCGGGTTCTTGTAAGGCACGGCGGGCACTTCGATCAGCTCGGCGCCGAGCAGTTTGATCGTATCCTTCTTCTCCTGGCTCTGGGTGTCGGGAATGACGATCACCGTGCGATAGCCGAGCGCCTTGGCAACCAGTGTCAATCCGATGCCGGTATTTCCGGCCGTCCCCTCGACGATGACGCCGCCGGGCCGCAGCAGCCCGCGCTGCTCCGCATCGCGGATGATAAACAGGCCGGCGCGGTCCTTGACCGACTGCCCGGGATTCATGAATTCGGCCTTGCCCAGGATCTCGCAGCCGGTTGCTTCCGAGGCCTTGTTGAGGCGGATCAGGGGCGTGTTGCCGATCACGTCGATCACAGAACGGGGCATGGAGATTCCTTTGTGGGTGCGGCGAAACCCTAGAAACCCGAAGCTTCGGTTTCAAGGCAAGAATTTGCCTGGTCCAGTCGCATTTCGCACACTGCAATTCCTGCAGCCAGGCGCGCCCGGCCGGTATTCATTTCAACCATGTACCGAAAAGCACTCTTTTCATTCGATTTCTTCACCGTTAGAGCACAAGCTAAGAAGAGCCGGCGGGGCGCAGCATGACACTCTATCGGGCCAATCCGAAGCATGGCGTCGCCTGGATTACGGGCGGCAGCAGCGGTATCGGCCGTTCGCTGACCAAGGATCTTGCCGCTCGGGGCTATGTCGTCGCGGTGACTGCGCCCGATGACCATCCGATCGATACGCTCATCGTCGAAACGGCGCAGATGGCGGGCCGTGTCGCAGCCTATCCTTGCGACGTGACCGACGAAAAACGTATGGCGAAGACGGTTGCAGCGATCGAGAAAGATCTCGGTCCGATCGTGTTGGCAGTGTTCAACGCTGGAAGCTATATCGCAACGCCGGGCGAGGATCTTGTGGCGCGCAATTTCCGTCGGTCTTTCGAGGTCAATTATTTCGGCATCATCAATGGCCTGGTGCCTGTCATCGAACGCATGCGCATACGCTCGCGCGGTCATGTCGTGCTGATCGGTTCGGTCACCGCCTATTTCGGCTGGCCGACCACCGCCGCCTATGGCGGCACCAAGGCGGCAGTCAATATCCTGGCCGAGTCGCTGAAATACGATTTCGACAAGATGAACGTCCGCATCCAGGTGATTAATCCGGGCTTTGTCGACACGCGGCTGACCGAAAAGAACTTCCTGCCGATGCCGGGCTTGATGCCGGTCAATCTGGCCTCGCGCCGCATCGCGCAAGGCATCGAATACGGCGGCTTCGAAGTCACTTTCCCACGCCGCCTGAGCTGGACGCTGAAGCTGCTCAGGATGCTGCCGAGGCCGTTCTGCCGATGGGTGATCAGCACGGTCACCCGCTGGAATGCGCGGCCGCTGAATTTCGACCGCAAGCCGCCGGTCGAATAGGATCAGTGACGGGGCGACGATCATGTTTGCGGGTCGCTGGGGCGCCAGGTCATTGCCGGCGACGCGCTGTCGCCATCGACCACGGCTTTCCTCGCGCGGCGGATTGTCATTTGGATCGAGGCGGTGGTGAAGTGAACCAAAGGCCCTCAAGCAAAAGGGGGGGGGGGGCGGGGGGGGGGGGGGGGGCCGCCCGGCCGGCGGCCGCCCCCCCCCGAGGGGGCGCGCCAAGCCGCCGACATAATATAGAACGCCCCCGCCCCCCGCGGCGCGGCCGC
>NZ_JBVVQK010000013.1:140759-162900 GCF_055811175.1 Mesorhizobium sp. WSM4828
TTTTTTTAAAAACTTTCGACGCGCGGTGAAATAAATCTTCACCGGTGTGCTCACCCCCCCCCCCCCCCGCGCGGGGCCCCCCCCCTCATCAATCGTGAATGACCAAGCCAGGCTTGGCCGACTGCAACGCGGTCAAATTATGCGGCCCGCGCTGCCGGCCGCTTGCCGCCGAAGCGGCGCTTGTTATTGCCCTTGAAGGGCTTGGCGCCTTCCGGCTTGCGCTCGCCCGCAAAGGCCGGCTTGTCGCCGAACCGCTTCTTGCCGAAGCCGTTGTTTGCGCCGCCGGGCCGCCTGCCGTCGCGGCGGCCATTGTGGTCGTTGCGATCATTGGCCGGTTCGAAGCTGCGCTCGTTCTTCTCGGCGGGATTGCGCTGCGGATCGGGGCTGCCGAGATGGTCGGCAACGATCGGCAGCTTGGTGCGGATGATGCGCTCGACCTGACGCAGCTTGCTGTTTTCAGACGGGTCGCAGAGTGTGACGGCGATGCCGTCCATGCCGTTGCGGCCGGTGCGGCCGATGCGGTGGACATAGCTCTCCGCCTCGTCCGGCAGGTCGAAATTCACCACATGGCTGATGCCGGGCACGTCGATGCCGCGCGCCGCAATGTCGGTCGCCACGAGAATGCGCACCGAACCTTCGCGGAAATCGTTGAGCGCCTTCTGGCGGGCGTTCTGCGATTTGTTGCCGTGGATGACGGCGGCCTTGAAGCCGTCGCGCTCGAGATCCTTTGTTACCCTGTCGGCGCCATGCTTGGTGCGCGAAAAGATGATGACGGACTTCATCGCCTCGTCGGCAAGCATGTTGGCCAGCACCTGGCGCTTCTGCTTGGTGCGGGCAAAGACGACGCCCTGCACGATCTCGGCGGCCGCGGTGCTGTGAGGAGCGACTTCGACGCGAATCGGGTTCTTCAGCAGGCCTTTCGCCAGTTCGGCGATTTCGGTCGGCATGGTTGCCGAGAACAGCACCGTCTGACGGTCCGGCGCTGTCGCCCTGGCTATGCGCTTGACGTCGTTGATGAAGCCCATGTCGAGCATGCGGTCGCCTTCATCCAGCACCAGCCATTTGGTGTCGGCAAGCACGAGGTCGCCTTCACGCACCAGGTCGGTCAACCGGCCGGGGGTTGCGATCAGGATGTCGACGCCGGGCGCAACCTTCTTCACCTGGCTGAAGCGCGAGACGCCGCCAAGTACGAGCGCGGTCGAGACATGCGCGCCCTTGGCAAGCAGCTTGATCATCTCCTCGATCTGCACGGCGAGTTCGCGAGTCGGCGCCAGGATCAGTGCGCGGGCTGTCTTCGGCCGGCGCTTGGTGCCAAGTGCGATGATCTTCGACAGGATCGGCAGCGCGAACGCCGCGGTCTTGCCTGAGCCGGTCTGCGCGATGCCGAAAATGTCGCGGCCTTCGAGCTGCGGCGGGATCGCCTGGGCCTGGATCGGCTTCGGATCGGTAAAGCCAGCGGCATTGGTGGCCTTGAGCAGTGCGCCGGTAATTCCAAGTGCGGCGAAACCGTTCAGTTCCCCAGTGTCCTTACCGGTCAAAGTGTTTTCATTGGTCAAAATATTCTTCTTTCATGCGGCTTCTGGCCGCAAACATCAATGGCGGCAGGGCGCAACCTGCCGTCGAAAATTGTCATGAAACGACAAGGCGGGCGGACGTTATCGTCCACACGGCTGCGCTGTCGTGCCCGCAGGCATCATGCCACGGGGCTTTTTCGCCACCTTGCCGATATGTCGGGAAGAGGGAAAACAGACGCAACCAGTCTCATTCGTCGAGAAGGCCAGATTATCCCGGCCCAAGCGCCTATGCCGCCGCATATGGCCCAGTTCGCATCGAAATGCAAGGGCCCTATGCTGCAGCGCAGCAAAAGCCATGAGGAAGCGCCGCTTGCGCTCTCCCCCAGGCATGATTACCACAATCAAGCTTTCCGTTTCGGGGACCGGTCATGAAGGACGTGCTGAAGGAACTCGAGCGCCGCCGCGAGATCGCCCGCATGGGCGGCGGCCAGGCCCGCATCGACGCGCAGCACAAGAAGGGCAAGCTGACTGCCCGCGAACGCATAGACGTTTTTCTCGACGAGGGCTCGTTCGAGGAGTTCGATATGTTTGTCGAGCACCGCTCGACCGACTTCGGCATGGAGAAGACCAAGATCGCCGGCGATGGCGTCGTAACCGGCTGGGGCACCGTCAATGGCCGGCCAGTGTACCTCTTTGCAAAGGACTTTACCGTGTTCGGCGGCTCGCTGTCCGAGGCCCATGCCGAAAAGGTGGTCAAGGTGCAGAAGATGGCACTGCGCAACCGCGCGCCGATCATCGGCCTTTACGACGCCGGCGGCGCCCGCATCCAGGAAGGCGTGGCGGCGCTGGGCGGCTATGCCGAGATCTTCCAGCGCAATGTTCTGGCCTCGGGGGTCATCCCGCAGATTTCACTGATCATGGGTCCTTGTGCCGGCGGCGACGTCTACTCGCCGGCGATGACCGACTTCATCTTCATGGTTCGCGACACCTCCTACATGTTCGTTACCGGGCCGGATGTGGTGAAGACCGTCACCAACGAGACGGTCACCGCCGAAAGCCTCGGCGGCGCTTTCGTTCACACGACGAAGTCCTCGATCGCCGACGGAGCCTACCACAATGACGTCGAGGCGCTGCTGCAGATGCGTCGGCTGGTCGATCTGCTGCCCGCCTCCAACACGGCGGAAATTCCCGAGATCGAATGCTACCAGTCCGTCACCGATCACGATCTGTCGCTCGACAGGCTGATCCCCGACAATGCCAACAAACCCTACGACATCAAAGAGTTGATCCTTAAAGTTGCCGACGAGGGTGACTTCTTCGAAATCCAGCAGAATTTTGCGAAAAACATCGTCACCGGCTTCGGCCGTGTCGAGGGCCGCACCGTCGGCTTCGTCGCCAACCAGCCGATGGTGCTGGCCGGCGTGCTCGATTCGGATGCCAGCCGCAAGGCGGCGCGTTTCGTGCGCTTCTGCGACTGCTTCTCGATCCCGATCGTCACCTTCGTCGACGTGCCGGGCTTCCTGCCAGGCACCGCGCAGGAATATGGCGGGTTGATCAAACACGGCGCCAAACTTCTGTTCGCCTATGCCGAAGCTACCGTGCCAAAGATCACCGTCATCACCAGAAAGGCCTATGGCGGCGCCTATGACGTTATGGCGTCAAAGCATCTGCGAGGCGACATGAACTATGCCTGGCCGACGGCGCAGATTGCGGTGATGGGCGCCAGGGGCGCTGTCGAGATCATCTATCGCAAGGATATCGGCGACGCGGAGAAAATTGCAGCGCACACAAAAGCTTATGAGGATCGCTTCCTGTCACCCTTCGTTGCTGCCGAGCGCGGCTATGTCGACGAGGTGATCATGCCGCATTCGACCCGCCGCCGTATCGCCCGCGCGCTCAGGATGCTGCGCAACAAGGATATGCAAAACCCGTGGAAGAAGCACGATAATATTCCGCTGTGAGGGGTTGATGTCGCGCCTGGTCCTCTATGTGGGAGCGCGTTTCGGCAGATTTGCCATCCTGCTCTTTGCTCTGCCGCTGTTCTGCCCAATAGTCCTATGGTTCCGGTTCCTCGACCGGCACCCGCTCGCCATGATCGCAGCTGGCGTTGTTGCAATCCCGGCCGCGATGCTGGCCATCGTTCTGTTGATCGGGACATTGTTCGCCGGTTTTCGACCCAGCAAGGTGGACGGGCTTACTCGGGAATCAGCCCCGAAATTGTGGGCTGTCTGGGAGAGTATTGCCGGCAAACACCGCGCCTGCCGGACGACGATCGTGCTGAGCGACGATCTCAACGCCAGCGTCGGTGAAGAGCGGCCGTTTCTGGGCCTGCTTGGTCGCAAGGCAATTCTCACCGTGGGCCTGCCGCTGCTCGCAGCGACCGACCAAAAGGGGTTTGCAGCGATCTTGGCCCATGAGGACGCCCATCTGAAAAATAGAGATACAAATGGCGGGCTCAACCTGGCCGAACTCGAAAAGAGCTTCGATCTAATCTTCGACTTCGCCCCACCGGGGAAAAGCGTTTCAGGCAGCCTGTTCTACTGGATGCTTGGTCCGCTGTCGCGCACGCTGGAGCGCGAAGAAATACGGTTGTCGCGACGGGCGGAAATTGACGCAGATCGCCATGCAGCGATGTCCGGCGACGCACATGAAGCGGCCCGCGCGCTGCTTCTGATTGGCGCTGCCAGTGTATTCTTCGATGACCAAGTGTATATTCCGCTTAAACGTGAACTGCTTGGCACTATGGTACCGCCTCGTCCACCACTCGAAAGAGTTCTGGCGGCCGCCAGTCACCTGTCGAGGCTTCCCATCCTGCAAGAATATGCGCAAAAGGCCTGGAACGCGCCAGATAACGAAAGCGCGGATCATCCGCCCTGGTCCGAACGTTTGACTGCTCTTGGATTTAGCTCGGCTCCAGAGATAGAACCAGTTCTGGTTTCTGCCTTGTCGAGCCTGCTGAGCGATGAGGTCGTCGCCGAACATGTCCGCCATTTCGACGGCGAATGGACATCGAAGATCGCCGACTATCTCGATCGATAGCTATCCACCTGGAACTACAGCGGCTAATGCCCAGTCGGCGCAAGCTATTCCGCTTCCGCCGCGCCGAAGCCGGCCCCACTCGTTGCGCGGACAGCGCCCGACCATGGCGTGGCGTGATTGTCGATGCGCATCTGGAAGATAAAATAAGTCGGCGAGCAGAAGCCGATGCCCTTCACCTTGCCGATACCGGGTGTATCGGGCGGCAGCGACTGGCACATGTAATCCTCGCGGCAGAAATGGTCGGCCGAGCAGGCAGGACGATTGCCGCGGTTGACGGCGCCGCCCAGGCACTGGTCGAAATTATTGGTCGCCACGCAGGTGTCGAATTTCTTGCCGCCGACCAGCCCGCAAATCTCGTTGGGCATCGGCTTGCCCGCCTTGAAGGCCGCAAAGCTGCGATCCCGGTCGTCGCAGCCGCGATAGGCGATACCCGCCGGCACACCGATCTTCGGCGGTCGGCAGGTGTAGGCGGCGCGCGAAATGCCCGGCGCAAACGCCGCGAACTGGCCGGTGATCGTATACCGGTCATTGAAAGGCTGCGCCGGGTTGCTGGCGATCGAGCCGGTCAGGCACGGATGGCCGGAGAACATGCTTTCGCTGTCCTTGGGCAACAGGCATTGCGCCAGCTTGGTGCGCACGCCGGACGCGGTTGCCAGCGGCGTGCAGACGGTGCCGGCGCCGCATTGCCACGTCGCGCCGAAGCGAGCCGCATCCTGTGGCATCAGACACGGCATCGCCATTTCGGCCGGCGAATAGGCAATTTCGTCGGCATCGTTCCATGTCGCTGGTGGCGCGAAGGACAGCGGGCGGAAACGGTTCGGTTCCTTGCCCTCGGCAGTCGCGCGCAGCCAGGCGACGCGGCGCGGGATGTCGGCGTGAAGATGCGGTGAGATACCGACCTCTATGTGGTTGAGTGGCGAGGTGGTCTTGTCGTCGAGGCCGATGAAATGGAAGCCGGCGGTCGAGCCCGCCTGATGGCAACCCTGGCAGGCGCCATTGTCCAGTCGCTCGACCAGCGCCTCCGGCGTGCGCACCAACTTCAGGGCAGCGAAATCGACACCTGCGAAATCCGCGGACTGGAACAGCGGCGTGAACGGGTGGTTGGCCTGCCTTGCACTGCCGAAGGTCGACCAAGAGATGGCCTTCCTTGCCAGGAATTCGTCGGGGATCTGGTAGACGCCGAGATCGACCGCCGCGACATTGGTACGGACATAGTCGGCAAGTCTTGCTTTCAGCGCAGCGTCTTCGGTGAGACGTGCTGTGTCGGGCGTGTTTTCCAGCGGCTTTTCGCTGACGGCCGCTCCGTCGATGCCGAAAATTCGCATGAGATAGGCAGCCTGCCCGCCGAATTCGGTCTCCTGGCCGGAGGGGAAGCGCACCACTTGCGCATTGAGCTCGAGCTGCTTGAAGGTGAGCGCCGTCCTTTCCAGCGGCCCACCGATCAGCCAGCCGGCATCGACATTCTCGTCGAGTTGTGGTGCCCAGCGCCCGGCGACGCCGACACAACCGCCATCGGCATCCGGCGCGGCATTGTAGACGGCACTGAAATTGAACGGCAGGCGCGAGGCCAAAACCTTGCCGTTCTTCTTGAAGCTGTAGGCGAGGCGATAGATGAAGCGCACTTCGCCGCAACTCCCGTCGCTTTTTAGGGCGGCGAAGTCGCGCCGGTCGAGCCGGTTGACCACGCCGACGAGGCGGAAGCGTGCGGCCTCGGTCCTCAGCCAGCGCATGTCCATGACGCGGCCGACATTGCCGTCGGTCACCTCGTAAAGCGGCCGGCCGCCGGCCTTCATCTCGGCCCGCAATGCCGCGACGTCGCTTGCAACCGTTTCGACAATCGCGTGGTAGGCCGGAGCCTTCTCATAAAGCGTCTTCAAATCGCCCTTGCCATCGACGCCGAAAATGCCGGCGAACCCGTAACCATTGCTGTCGAGGGCGGCTAGAACGGCCGGGTCGTCGACAATCGTCAGCGGGGTTTCGGCGTTCGCAGCCTGCGCCATGAATACGGCACTGACGATCGCAACGAACAGCGCGAACAGGCGGCTCATACGGCAGCCATCCCGTGACTTTCAACAAGCTCGCGCAGGACCGGCACCAGCGCCAGCGGCAGGTCCTCGGCGATCAGCCCCGGCCCGAAACGGCTGCCGGCCTCGGCGTGGATCCAGACCGCCGCGCAGGCAGCTTCGAAAGCCGGCATCGCTTGTGCTAGCAACGCGGCAATGATGCCCGACAGCACGTCGCCCGAACCAGCGGTGGCCAGCCAAGGCGCGCCATTGCCGTTGATCGCTGCCCGGCCATTTGGTGCTGCAATCACCGTGTCGGCGCCTTTGTAGACGAGAGTGGCGTTGGCCCGTTCGGCTGCGGCGCGTGCCTTGGCGAGTTTGGACAGGTTCTTGTCCCCGGCGATGTCGGGAAAGAGCCTGGCGAATTCGCCCTCATGCGGCGTCATCACCAGCGCTGGCGCGGCGGGGCTGCGCGCGGCCTCAAACAGTATTTCAGGCTCTTCGCGAAACGAGGTGATGCCGTCGGCATCGAGCACCAGTCCCTCGATTTTGCCGCCCTTCCCATTGTCGCAGCCAAGCACGGCCATGACGAAGTCGCACGTCTTCTCACCAATGCCAAATCCGGGGCCGAGCACGAAGGCGGATGGGCGGCGGCTATCAACGAATTCGTCCACATCGGCGACAGTGTCCAGCCTGCGCAGCATGATCGAGGTCAGATGCGCCGCGTTCACCTGCATGGCGTTCGCCGGTGACAGCAAGGTGACGGCCCCTGCCCCGCTCCTGGCCGCGGCAAGCGCCGACAGCCGCGCAGCACCCGTCGCCGACGGCCCGCCGGAAAAGACGCCGACATGGCCGCGTCTATACTTATGGGCGTCGACGGCCGGAACCGGAAAGCGGCCAAGCCAGAGCGCCGGAATGTTCTCGAACGTTCGTGGTTCAAGCTGCGCAACAACACTGTCGCTTATGCCGATATCAGCGAGCACGATTTTGCCGCACAGCTCGCGCCCCGGTAAAAGAAGATGGCCTGGCTTTTTTCGTGCAAAAGTCACCGTGGTTCGGGCGCGGAAGGCCTGGCCGAGGACATTGCCGCTCTCACCGGAGACGCCCGACGGCAGATCGACCGCGACAACTGGCAAATTCAGTTCCGCCGCAATCTCGATCGCCTTGGCGGCGTCGCCGGACAGCGGCTTGCATAGCCCTGCCCCGTAAAGCGCGTCGACCACGATCGAGCCCGTCTCGGCAACGAAAGCCGACAGCGGCCGAGGCTTAACCTTGCAGTCCGAGGCGGCGAGTGCTGCATCGCTGCCGCCTTTAGGCAATCCGGATGTCCATACCGAGACGTCGACGGCGCTGTCCTGAAGGATGCGGGCCACGACATAGCCGTCGCCGCCATTATTGCCGGGGCCGCAAAGCACGTGGACGCGCGTTGCGTTCGGGTAGCGCCTGAGTACCACGGCAGCAACCGCAGCGCCGGCATTGCGCATCAGGCCGATGCCGTCGAATGGACCAGCGGCAATCGCCAGCCGGTCGGCCTCGGCCATTTCGGACGGAGAAAGAAGTTCGTGGCTCATGCGGGCGATCATCTGCCGAAGCATTGTCCAGTTTTTGGTCCGACGCAAACTACGAAGGTTGTGAAACACACCGGTATGCCCGGAGCGACGAGTCGCAGGTCCACGGCTGCCCATGAAATATCCGATCTGCCTATTTTTTGTGCGGACGACGGGACCGGCGGTGTGTAGGCTCGCGGCGTTCATGGCGCATCCGACGCAGGGAATGACGCGAATGTACATTCCCGCGTAGCATGGTATCCAAATCATGTGAGCCCACCCGGCACCCCATCAACTGGCACAGTTCGTGCTTGATTGAGGCGCAAGCGGGGCTCACAACCCGTCTTTTTTGGCAGTGGAGGCCACTTTTTACATGAAAAAGATCGAAGCGATCATCAAGCCGTTCAAGCTAGACGAAGTGAAGGAAGCGCTTCAGGAGGCCGGCCTGCAAGGTATCACCGTTACCGAGGCCAAAGGGTTTGGCCGCCAGAAGGGCCATACCGAGCTTTATCGCGGCGCCGAATATGTCGTCGACTTCCTGCCGAAGGTGAAAATCGAAGTCGTGCTCGGCGACGATGCGGTCGAAGCCGCGATCGAAGCCATCCGCAAGGCGGCCCAGACCGGCCGTATCGGCGACGGCAAGATCTTCGTCTCGAACATCGAGGAAGTGGTGCGCATCCGCACCGGCGAAACCGGCATGGACGCCGTCTGAGTTTTCCCGTTAAAAGGCCACGTTCAAACGTCATCACATAGGGAAGCAGGGACATGACGACAGCCAAAGACATCATGAAGCAGATCAAGGACAACGACGTGAAGTTCGTTGATCTGCGCTTCACCGATCCGAAGGGCAAACTGCAGCACGTTACGATGGATGTCGTCGAGGTCGAGGAAGACATGTTTGCCGATGGCGTCATGTTCGACGGTTCCTCGATCGCCGGCTGGAAGGCAATCAACGAATCCGACATGGTGCTGATGCCCGACGCGGATACGGTGCATATGGACCCGTTCTTCGCCCAGTCGACCATGGTCATCCTGTGCGACATTCTCGATCCGATCTCGGGAGAATCCTACAACCGCGACCCGCGCGGCACCGCCAAGAAGGCCGAGGCCTACATGAAGGCCGAAGGCATCGGCGACCAGATCTTCGTCGGTCCTGAAGCCGAGTTCTTCGTGTTCGACGACGTCAAGTACAAGGCCGATCCCTACAACACCGGCTTCAGGCTGGATTCCACCGAATTGCCGTCCAATGACGACACCGATTACGAGACCGGCAATCTCGGTCACCGGCCGCGCATCAAGGGCGGCTATTTCCCGGTGCCGCCGATCGATTCGGCACAGGACATGCGCTCGGAAATGCTCACCGTGCTCGCCGAAATGGGCGTGCGCGTTGAAAAGCACCATCACGAAGTGGCCGCCGCCCAGCACGAGCTCGGAATCAAGTTCGACACGCTGGTCCGCAACGCCGACAAGATGCTGATCTACAAATATGTCGTGCACCAGGTCGCCAATGCCTATGGCAAGACGGCCACTTTCATGCCGAAGCCGGTGTTCGGCGACAACGGCTCGGGCATGCATGTCCACCAGTCGATCTGGAAGGAAGGCAAGCCGACCTTCGCCGGCAACGAATATGCCGGCCTGTCCGAGAGCTGCCTGTTCTACATCGGCGGCATCATCAAGCATGCCAAGGCGATCAACGCCTTCACCAACCCGCTGACCAATTCCTACAAGCGCCTGGTGCCGGGCTATGAAGCGCCGGTGCTGCTCGCCTATTCGGCACGCAACCGCTCGGCCTCGTGCCGCATTCCGTTCGGCTCGTCGCCGAAATCCAAGCGCGTTGAGGTCCGCTTCCCCGATCCGGGCGCGAACCCCTATCTTGCCTTCGCCGCTATGCTGATGGCCGGCCTCGACGGCATCAAAAACAAGATCCACCCGGGACAGCCGATGGACAAGGATCTCTACGACCTGCCGCCGAAGGAATTGAAGAAGATCCCGACCGTCTGCGGCTCGCTGCGCGAGGCCCTGCAGAGCCTCGACAAGGACCGCGGCTTCCTGAAGGCCGGCGGCGTCTTCGACGACGACCAGATCGACAGCTACATCGAGCTCAAGATGGCCGAAGTGATGCGCTTCGAAATGACGCCGCATCCGGTCGAATACGACATGTATTACTCGGTGTGATCCGGAACCTCGTAGTCACATAGAAAAAAACCCCGGCAGAGACGCCGGGGTTTTTTATTGCGATGCGATCGGAGAGAAAGTCACGGCGCAGACACCCGAGGTCCACGCCGTGAACGCATTCTCAAGCCGCGGCCGAAACCTCGGCGCTGGTCGGGACGGAGGCGATCGTCTTCAATATCTGCGAAGCGATCTGGTAGGGGTCACCCTGCGAGTTCGGGCGGCGATCCTCGAGATAGCCCTTGTAGCCGTTGTTGATAAAGGAATGCGGCACGCGGATCGAAGCGCCGCGGTCGGCGATGCCGTAGCTGAACCTGTTCCAGGGTGCGGTCTCGTGCTTGCCGGTCAAACGCTTGTCGTTGTCCGGCCCATAGACGGCGATGTGATCCATCAGGTTTTTGTCGAAGGCTGCCATCAGCGCCTCGAAATAGCCCTTGCCGCCGACTTCGCGCATATAGGCGGTCGAGAAGTTGGCATGCATGCCGGAGCCGTTCCAATCGGTGTCACCGAGCGGCTTGCAGTGGTATTCGATGTCGATGCCGTACTTCTCGGTCAGGCGCTGCAACAAATAGCGCGCCATCCACATCTGGTCGGCGGCTTTCTTGGAGCCCTTGCCGAAGATCTGGAATTCCCACTGGCCTTTGGCCACCTCAGCGTTGATGCCTTCATGATTGATGCCGGCGGCAAGGCAAAGGTCGAGATGCTCCTCGACGATCTGTCTGGCGACGGAGCCGACATTGCTGTAGCCGACGCCGGTGTAGTACGGGCCTTGCGGCGCCGGATAGCCACTCTCGGGAAAGCCGAGCGGACGGCCGTCCTTGTAGAAGAAATATTCCTGCTCGAAGCCGAACCAGGCGCCCTCGTCGTCGAGAATGGTGGCGCGCTTGTTGGACGCATGCGGCGTCACGCCGTCCGGCATCATGACCTCGCACATGACGAGCGCGCCATTGGTGCGGGCGGGATCCGGATAGACGGCGACCGGCTTCAAAACGCAGTCGGAGCTGTGGCCCTCGGCCTGCATGGTTGAAGAACCGTCGAAGCCCCACAGCGGAAGCTGGTCGAGCGTCGGAAACTCGGCATAGTCTTTGACCTGCGTCTTTCCGCGAAGGTTGGGAACCGGGGTGTATCCATCGAGCCAAATGTACTCGAGCTTGTATTTCGTCATTCTAGCCTCTCGTTGCTTGATCACCGAACCCTGGATGGCGCCGGGGCGAGCCGGCCTATCCAGCAGCCGACCTGCCGAATTAATAAAATGCAATTCGTGTGCCATTCTGGCTGGCGAACGGTGCGGCAAAAGTGAAGTTGTATCCGCCCAAAATCGCTGGTCCGGAGTCATGCTGCGCTCGGATCATCCACAAGCAAATTTTGCACAAATAATGTGCAAGTACTGATCTTTTCGTAATCATGTTGCCTAATTCGGTTGCTGAACCTATGTTGGGGAAAGGTTGAATCGGCAAGGTTCTGTCGAAGAAAGGAAACCGACAATGGAAATCACTTCCACTCGTCAGTCGGCCAAAATCCTGATGTTCCCGGTGGCAGCGCGCGCGTCTGCCTCAAATTTAAGCGGAAAGGCTAAGTTCGCGGCAGAACTTGCTTCGTTGCGCAACCGCACGGATTTCGGAAGTGCCTGGTATCATGAAGCAGCGATCGAGGAAGCGAACCAGGATAGGAAGAGCTAAGCCTTCCCCTCCCTGCACTCGATAAATTGAAAAAGCCCGGCGCGATCACTCGCGCCGGGCTTTGCTTTGAACCGGGACAGGCCGGCTACTGCTTGGTGTGCAGGTCCGTTCCGAGCGTATCCCTGACAAAGATCATGCCGATGATTAGCGACATCGCCGCGATCACCACCGGATACCAGAGGCCGTAGTAGATATCGCCCTTGTAGGCGCTGAGCGCGAACACCGTCGCCGGCAGCAGCCCGCCGAACCAGCCATTGCCGATGTGATAGGGCAGCGACATGCCGGTGTAGCGGATGCGGGTCGGGAACATCTCGACCAGGATCGCGGCAATCGGCCCGTAGACCATCGTCACGAAGACGACGAGGATGAACAGGATGGCAATCGTCATCGGCCAGTTGACCGCCGCCGGGTCGGCAAACATGGCGAAAGGCCCGCCGCCCGGTATGGTGTAGACGGTGACTTCGGGAGCTCCCGCAGCCTCATCGGCATTCAGCAGCTTGTCCTTGATCGCCTGCTCGGTCGGAACCGTCGCCTTCTCGCCGGCGCGAATGGCCGTTGCATCGAGCTTCAGCTCGGGATTGGCCGCAATGAACGCCTCGAGCTTCTGATCCGGCACCTTGGCCGCTCCCCGCTTTAGCGGATAGCCCCCGTCCCGAAGCGCCATGTTCACTGCCTTGACGAAAACGGCGTCCTTGGCCTTGGCTTGATCGCCGGCTGCAGTCGCATCATACGACTCGACCGTCTCGTTGCCGATTTTGACCGACGCAGCAGTGCCGGGCGCCGCCGTCGACACGATGTCATAAGGCACCGAGTTCTTGGTCAAAAAGGAGGTGGCAATATCGCAGGACGTGGTGAACTTCGCCGTCCCCACCGGGTTGAACTGGAACTTACAGTCTCCCGGTGCTGCGGTCACCGTCGCACGCGTGTTCTGCTGCGCGGTGGCGAGCGCCGGGTTGGCTGCCCAGGTCAGCGCCTTGAACAACGGGAAGGTGCAGACGATCGCCAGTGCAAGGCCGGCCATGATAATCGGCTTGCGACCGATCTTGTCGGAGAGCCAGCCGAACACGACGAAGAAGATAGAGCCAACAGCCAGAGCAATCGCGATCATGATGTTGACCGACTGCGGATCGACCTTGAGCACATTCTGCAAGAAGAACAGCGCGTAGAACTGGCCATTGTACCAAACTACGGCCTGGCCGGCTGTGAGGCCGAGCAGTGCCAGCAGCGCGATCTTTGCGTTCTTCCACTGGCCGAAGGCTTCCGACAGCGGCGCCTTGGAGCCTTTGCCTTCGTCCTTCATGCGCTGGAAGGTCGGCGATTCAGAAAGCGACAGGCGGATCCAGATCGAAATGCCCAGGAGCAGGAAGGAAACGATGAACGGAATGCGCCAGCCCCAGGCGGCGTAGGTTTCCTTGGTCATCGACCCCTGGACGATCAGGATGACGATCAGCGACAGGAACAGGCCGAGCGTTGCCGTCGTCTGTATCCACGACGTGTAGTAGCCTCGGCGATCGTCGGGTGCGTGCTCGGCGACATAGGTCGCGGCACCGCCATACTCGCCGCCGAGCGCCAGACCCTGCAACATGCGCAAGATGATCAGGATCACCGGAGCGGCGATGCCCAAAGTCGCATAGCCAGGCAGCAAGCCGACCAGGAAGGTCGACAGGCCCATGATCGTCATGGTGACAAGGAAGGTGTATTTACGGCCGACAAGGTCGCCGATGCGGCCGAACAGCAATGCGCCGAACGGGCGCACGAGGAAGCCAGCGGCAAACGCCAGCAGCGCGAAGATATTGCGCGTGGCTTCCGGAATGGTTGGACTGAAAAAAGTCGAACCAATGAACACCGCCAGCGAGCCGTAGAGATAAAAATCGTACCATTCGAAAACGGTGCCGAGCGAGGAAGCGAAGATGACCTTCTTCTCCTCGCGCGTCATGCCGCGGCTTGTTTTGCCGGCGGTCGATGCCATTGCCATGAGCGTATCCTCCCGTGTGATTCCGTCAGCCCTCGATGCTGCGCGTCATCGTCCGCGTTTCCTCGCAACGCAGACTCGGTGCAGCCACCGGTGCAAAAAATGACAGAAAGCGCCGTCCAGAGGCAGACCGTCTTTGGGATTATGACTTTGGTCTAATGTGCAGTGCGAAATGGAAACGACGGTGCGGTCAGCCTTTGAGAGCTTCGAGCAGCTTGACCGCCGCCATCATGTCGCGCTTGCGGGCCGCCCGGCGCGCGACGGCCTCGGCATCATGGCCCCATTGCTCGGCCTGCCAGTCCTCGTCGACGTGACCGGCAGCCCAGGCCGCCTCGCCGTCGAGCTCGCCGAAGTCGACGGCCAGCGCCAGCAGCGCCGATCCGGTCAGCGACGTCATGACGTGGATGGCGGCAAGACGCAGCGGATCGGCACGTTGGGCAAGATGCTGGCCAAGCAGCGCGATACTCTCGCGCGGCTGTTCGACATGGATCACGCCTTCGGCGAGATGGAACCGGGCGCCGAGCGCGCTGCGCGCCCAGTCGATGACCGGATCCCAATGCTCGTTCTGCCGGTCGACTAGCCCTTGGGGCGCATCGGCGCGGTAGCAGAGCAGATCGGATGAGGCGAAGCGCAGGATGTCCTCCAGCACCGCCTGGGGATCACTGGCGACGCCATCGATTGCCGTATTGACCAGACGCATCACCGGCATCGTCACCGGGTCGATGGTCTCCTGCTGTGCGGCGAATTCCTCGGCGACGAGAGCAGCCGCTTTTTCGGTCGGCAGCGCCAGCAGCGCCTTGGCCGGCGTGCGGACGGGCTTGCCATCGAGACGGACGGCAAAACCGTCCTCGACCTGTGCTACCGCGACGGTCTTGTAGAAACGCTTCGGCAGCGGCGTCTTCATCTGGATCTGGGCGCGACGCACCGGATCCGGATCAGAGAGCTGCTTTCCAGCTTCGAGGTCGTTCAATATATCGCGCATGCTCATCCGGGGCTTTGTTTTCGGGCCGGCCGGTTGACGATGATGAGTCCGGCGGCGATCAGGGCGAGTGCCAGGAAGATACGAACGGTCAGCGGCTCGTTCAAGAACACGGCGCCGCACAGCACACCAAACACCGGCGACAGGAAGGTGAAGCTCGACAGTCCAGATGCAGGGTAGCGCCGCAGCAGCCAGAACCACAGCACATAGGTGAAGGCGACAACGTAGACGGCCTGGAATAGCAGCGCCAAGGTCGGCAGAACGGTAAAGCTGCGGACCGGCGGCCCGGCAAAAGGCATCACCAAAATGCCGACGACAGCGGCCCCGGCCAGCTGATAGAGCAGCAGCTTTTCGGCGCTGGCCTCCATCAGCTTCGACCGCTTGATGACGATATTGGTCACGGCCCACAGAATGCCGGCGCCGAGACTGAGCAAATCGCCGCTCAATGTTGCGCCGCCATTGGCGCTCAGTTTGTCGGAAAACACCGCGACCAGTCCGGCGAAAGCGAGCAGCAGGCCAATAAGCTTGCGTGCCGTGATGCTTTCGCTAAGCAGGAAATGGCCGCCGACCAGCATCCAGAACGGCATGGTGTTGACCAGCAAGGTGTTGCGCACGACTGTGGTGTGCTCGAGCCCGACATAGAGAAACAGGAACTCGAGACCGAAAAGCGCGCCCGCCACAATGCCGGCGACGAGGGTCTTGTCGGGCGTGAACAGCGCAATGCCGCGCCAGCGGCACCAGCCGAAAACACACAGGCCGCCGATCACCGAGCGGGCGATGGACAGGAAAACAGGGTCGTATCCGGCATACGAGATCTTAGCAGCGACGTAGTTGAGCCCCCAGGAAAAGGTCAGCCCGACCATGATAGCGGCTGCCGCCAGATCGACCGCGTCACGGCGGTCGAGGGTCTCTGTGGCGACGCCCACCAGCGCTAGTCCTCGGCACTCTGCTCGTCAAAGCCGAGTAGGTTCCAGCTCTGACGCATGTGCGGCGGCATCGGTGCGGTGACGTCGACAAAGCCCTTGTCGGGATGCGGGATGACGATGCGGCGCGCGTGCAGATGCAGGCGGTTCTGCATGCCGCCTGGAAAATCCCAATTGGTGTCGGCCTCGAAATATTTGGGATCGCCGATGATCGGGCAACCGATATGGGCGGCATGGACGCGAAGCTGATGGGTTCGCCCGGTATAGGGTTCCATCTCCAGCCAGGACAGGGTCTGCGCGGCCTGCTCGACGATGCGATAATAGGACACGGCGTGGTCGGCGCCCTTTTCGCCATGCTTGGCGATGCGCACGCGATCGCCGTCGGGCGTCGGTTCCTTGATCAGCCAGGTCGAGATCTTGTCCTCGCGCTTCGGCGGCACACCCTTGACCAGCGCCCAGTAGGTTTTCTTCGTCTCACGCGCCCGGAACGCTTCGGCGAGCTTCATCGCGGCGAGCCTTGTACGAGCGACAACCAGCACACCCGATGTGTCGCGGTCGAGCCGGTGCACCAGACGGGGCTTCTCGCCCTTGTGGTTGCGCCAGGCTTCCAGCATGTCGTCGACGTTGCGGGTGACACCAGAACCGCCCTGGACCGCTAGGCCGGCCGGCTTGTTGAAGACGAAGACCTTCGGGTCCTCATGGATCAGCATCTTGGCCAAAACGTCGGCGTCGCCCTGGTTGCGGATCGAATGACCGGTGAGCGGACTTTCGCCTTTCTTGTCAACTTCGAGCGGCGGCACTCGGACCGTCTGGCCGGCTTCGACGCGTGTATCGGCCTTCACCCTGCCGCCGTCGACGCGGATCTGGCCGGAACGCAGCAGCTTCTGCAGATGACCGAAACCGAGACCGGGGAAATGGCTCTTGAACCAGCGGTCGAGCCGCATGCCCGCCTCGCCGGCGTCCACTGTGATCTGTTCAACGCCTGCCATGATTCCAATCGCCGTTTCGCAGGCATGCAACGGCATTCGCCGGTACCCGCAATCTCACTCGGTTATTCGTTGTCGGTTCCATATTGCAGAACCTGAACTTTCTCCAGCGTAATCAAACCACTTGTCATGATTGTTTCAAGCACGGGCAGGAAAGCGGCCAATTTTTCCTCGTCATCGACGATCTCGATGACGAGCGGCAGATCCTCCGATAGGCGGAGGATCTTCGTGGTGTGAAGCCGGCTGGAATGGCCGAACCCCATCGCGCCGCGCAGGACGGTCGCGCCGGCGATCTGCATTTCGCGGGCCCTCAGCACGATAACCTAATACAGCGGACGGCCATCTGCCTTGTCGTTTTCGCCGATAAATATGCGCAGCAATTGTGCCTGTGTCGGTATCTTCATTGCCTGGACCCTCTCAGCCGGTTGAGCCGAACTGCAAAGATGTGGCCAAGCCAGACGGCGGCAAGCCAGGCCACCACGGAGATCGCGATATTAAGTCCCGCCGCCACAAGCCTCCCGCCTTGCGCGAGGGTGAGTGTTTCAAGGCTGAAAGCGGAGAAGGTCGTCAGGCCGCCACAGAAGCCGGCCATGAAGAATTGACGCTGCAGCGGACCGGCGAAGACGCGACCATCCGGTCCCGTCAATGTCGCGTAGAAGCCGATGAGGAATGAGCCGACGATGTTCACGAGGAGCGTGCCGAAGGGAAATCCAGTGCCCCACAAGGCGGTGCTCGCCAATGAGGCAAGCGCCCGCAGCACGCCGCCGATCATGCTGCCTGCGGCCACGGTCGCATAGAGCCGAACCGTCTGGCTCCTTCTGCGCCAGCCAATGAGGTGCGCCGCATGCCTCGCCATCCCGTCAGGGCGGAGCTTCCGCGGGCCGCTCACGGCGCGCCGCTGCCAGCCAGAAGACTTCCCGCTGCAAAGCCCAGCGTCACGCCGCCGAGGCTCAGGAAAACCGAAAGCAGCATATTTCCGCCGGCGCGCAGCCATTCGCCGTCGCGCGCCAGCGCCAGCGTCTGCAGGCTGAAGGAGGAGACCGTGGTGTAGCAGCCGAGGCCGCCGGTGACGGTAAAGGCCCAGATGGCGGGCATGCCGTCGCGCGCCACCGCATGCGCAACGACACCGATTGCAAACGCTCCCGAGACGTTGACGGCCATCGTGCCCCAGGGAAAGGTCTCGCCGACCCGGCGGGCGACGAAGCCGGACAGGAAGAAGCGGGCCATTGCACCGATCGCGCCACCAAGGCAGACAAGCAGCAGATGATACATCGTGCTTCCTCGCGCCGGTCACACCACGGTGTCAGGCGGCTCCGGCCTTCTTCGGCTTGCTGGAGCCGATCATCTTCCAGTTCTTGTAGAACATGGCATTGATGCGCTCGACGCTGACCGAAACGATGGCGAGAAGAGCGGCGATCAGGCCGGGGAATGGCGATGGCCGGATGATGTCCATGAACACGCAGTAGCGGCGCCCATCATATTCGTTGACCGAGCGGTGCAGCAGCGTGTCGTCGAAAATATAGAGCGGATTGTCGTGCCAGTAGTTCCTGGCGTCGTTGCACTCGACGAAAACCTCGCCCTTCACCGGGAGAAGATTGTAGAGAATGCGCAGGCTGAGCCGCAGCGGTCCGAAATGCCAGGAGGTCGATTCCTTGCCCCTGAACACCGACACGGCGATGGTCTTGATATATTTGAAATCCTTGTTGAATTCGGCAACATTGTCGATCTTGTGCTTGCCGTACCACTGGTAGACATACATGCCGCGCCGGCCGCTGCCGAAATTGGCGTCGATATCGGCGATGATCTCGTCCTTGCGCGCCTTGAAGACGTCGAGAACCTCGTTGACCTCACGCTGATAGTCCGGAGGAAACTGCTCCAGTTTCCAGACACCGCGGTTTCTGTAGCACAGCAGATCGACCAGCAGATTGAAGGGCGAAAGCAGCCAGGTGAAGATGCCGTTGCCGAGGAAATAACCACTGAACAGGGCCCAGTTCTTGTTGTCGTTGCGCAATACGTCGATCAGACCGAGGGCAATGAAAATTGTCGTCAGGATGGGAATGAAATAGAAGCCGAGCGCCAGCAGCGGGATCGCTATGGCGAACTTCCGAAGGGTCTTGCGAGATTTTTTTGTCATTTTTCCACGCGCAGGCGCGATTCCGTTCTGAATATCGTCGGTACGTTTCTGGCCTGTCCGCCGGCCGAAGGCGCATCTTGATAGGGTTTTTTATCCCGCCAGACAACGGCGATCACACCAGTGTGCGACTGGCAGCTACTTTTCCCGCTCGCTGCGCAGCTTCGCCCAATAATCCAGCCGCTTCCTGATATCGCGCTCGAAGCCGCGCTCTGGCGGGTCGTAGAATGTCTGCCTTCCCATCTTCTCCGGAAAATAGTCCTGGCCGGAAAAAGCGTCGGGCTCGTCGTGGTCGTAGCGATAGCCGGCGCCGTAATCTTCCTGTTTCATCAGCTTGGTCGGCGCATTGAGAATGTGCTTGGGCGGCAGCAGCGAACCGAATTCCTTCGCTGCCTGTGTGGCGGCCTTGAACGCGGTGTAGACAGCATTGGATTTCGGCGCGGTGGCGAGATAGACGGTCGCCTCGGCGAAGGCCAGTTCGCCCTCGGGCGAGCCCAGATAGTCATAGGCGTCCTTGGCGGCGTTGGCGACGACGAGCGCCTGCGGGTCGGCCAGCCCGATATCTTCCATCGCCATGCGCACCAGCCGGCGCCCGAGATAGAGCGGATCTTCGCCGGCGTCGAACATGCGGGCGAGATAGTAGAGTGCCGCATCGGGGTCGGAGCCGCGCACCGCTTTGTGCAAGGCGGAGATCAAATTGTAATGGCCGTCCTGGCCCTTGTCGTAGATCGGCGCGCGGCGCTGGACGATGCGCTGCAAAGCCTCGGCGCCGAACACCTCCTTTGATTTCGCTGCGCGCCAGACCTCTTCGGCGAGCGTCAGTGCAGCTCGGCCGTCGCCGTCGCTCATCCGGATGAGCATCGCCCGCGCCTCATCATCGAGCGGCAGCGCCCTACCCTCTGCCTCCTCGGCCCGCGCCAGCAGCTTGGCGATGCTGTCCTCGCCGAGCGAGTGAAAGACCAGCACACGCGCGCGCGACAACAGCGCGGCGTTAAGCTCGAAGGACGGGTTCTCGGTGGTGGCGCCAACCAGCACCACGGTGCCGTCTTCCATCACGGGCAGAAAACTGTCCTGCTGGGCACGGTTGAAACGATGGATCTCGTCAACGAACAGCAGTGTCTGGCGGCCGTTAGAACGACGCAGCTTTGCTGCCTCGAACACTTTCTTCAGGTCGGCAACGCCGGAAAACACCGCCGAGATCTGTTCGAAGGCGAGGCTTGTCTCGCCGGCAAGCAGCCTTGCGACCGTGGTCTTGCCGGTGCCGGGCGGCCCCCAGAAGATCATTGAGCCGAGCGAGCCGGAGCCGATCAGCCGCGTCAGCGCTCCGTCGGGTCCGGTCAGATGCTCCTGGCCGACGACCTCGCCGAGGTTCTTCGGGCGCAGGCGGTCGGCCAGCGGCCTGCCGGGCGGCGTCTTTTCCGGTTCATCGACACTGAACAGATCGGCCATGCAACTTCTTCTGCCTGGAGCCCGATCCTGCTGACGGTCGGGCTCAGTAACGCAACACCTGGCGCAGTATCTGCCCGCCGCGCTCGACGGTAAAGCGCCACCAGCGCGTATCCTGCTGGGCTACCTGTTCCAGGGTCGCCGCCTTGTCGATCGTCAGGCCATTGACCTCACGCACGATGTCGCCCGGCTGGAAGCCAAAATCGGCAGCGGGCGAATCGCGGTTGATGTCGACCACGGTTACGCCTTTGACATCGGTGCGCAGACCGAGCCGTTGGGCAAGCCGTGGCGACAGTTCAGCGACTTTGGCACCGGAAAACGGGCTGCGGCCGCGCAATGTGAGTTCCGCAGCCTTGGCGCCCTCGGGCGGCCGTTCCAGAGCGATGTCCATCGTCGCTTGCTGACCCTTGCTCAGAACGCCGAAGCTGGCATTCGTACCAATCGACAGCGTCGCCATCCGGTAGTCCAGCGCCCCGACGCTCTCGACCGGCTTGCCATTGAGCGACAGCACCACGTCACCAGGCTTGAGCCCTGCCTTGGCGGCGGGTCCCGCCTCTTCGACCGAAGAAACCAGCGCGCCAGTCGGCTTGTCCATGCCGAGCGATTCGGCAATCTGCGGCGTCACCGCCTCGAACTCGGCACCGGCATACGGCCGCTCGAAGAAGTCGAGCCCGGCCTTGGCCGCATCGGCGAAAGCGCGGACCATGTTCGAAGGGATGGCAAAGCCGATGCCGATCGAGCCGCCGCTACGGCTATAGATCGCCGTGTTGATGCCGATCAGCTGCCCTCCCATGTTGACCAGCGCGCCCCCGGAATTGCCGGGGTTGATGGCGGCGTCGGTCTGGATGAAGAAGCTGGAATCGGAGACGCCGATATGGCTGCGCGCCACCGCCGAAATGATGCCGCTGGTGGTGGTCTGGCCGACCCCGAACGGATTGCCGATCGCCAGCACCAGGTCGCCGACCTCGAGCGCGTCGGAATCGCCGATAGCGATCACCGGGAACGGCTTGTCAGAAGAAATCTTGAGCACGGCGAGGTCGAGCGTCTCATCCTTGAGCAGCACCTTGCTGTCGAATTCGCGCCCGTCGGCGGTCGCGACCTTGACCTGGTCAGCGTCCTTGACGACATGGAAATTGGTGACCACGACGCCGGTGGGATCGACCAGCACCCCCGAACCGAGCGAAGACTGTGCGCGCGGCTGCGAGCGGCCGAAGAACTCCTCGAAGAACGGATCGCCGTCAAAGGGCGACGTCACCTTGGCGGTCTGCGAGGCGTAGACATTGACCACGGCCGGGGCCGTCTGCTTGACCAGTGGCGCGAAGGACAGTTGCACCTCCTCGCGGCCGAACGGCACGCGCTTGTCGGGGCCAGAAGTGGCGTTTTCGCCTTCGACGCCATGCAGCAGATCGGTCAGTACGTCGGACAGACCAGGATCTGGCTTGGTCTCCTCCGCCAGCGCGTGCCTGGCCGCCGGGACGATGGCCAACGCCATCAAGGCGCAGATCAGAACAAGGGACAGCCGTTTAACGCGCATTCCGAATCCTCCAAGTCGGGCGCCATTGTCCTGACGATTGTGCAAAATGAAAGGCTAAGCCGCTGAAATCCGATTATTTTGGGTAGTCGCCGCAAAAACCGGTGACAAAACCCCTACCAGCCCTGCCCGGCACCTTCGGAATCGGGATAGGGGGGAGCTTCGCAGTTCCTCCCCTCCCACACCACCCTGCGTACGGGTCCGTACAGGGCGGTTCGG
>NZ_JBVVQK010000014.1:0-154804 GCF_055811175.1 Mesorhizobium sp. WSM4828
CCGTCGCTAAGGCGACCCAGCCTAGCATAAACCTCTGTAAACGCTGCGAAATACACGTGTTTGTGGACGGAAACTAGCCTACACCCGGAAGAACGATATCGACCACGTCATCGCCGATATGACCGACGTCGTCGTGCTCGATCCGACTTACACGCGCGCTTTTACCAATCGCGCCACTGCCTGGGAAGACAAGGGAGACTTCGATCGAGCCGTTGCGGACTATACGCGCGCGATCACGCTCACGCCGGACGATGCCAGCCTCTACGTCGATCGCGCCGGGGCGCTCGGCAAGAAAGGCGAGCACGATCGCGCCATTGCCGATTGCGACAAGGCGATCGACATCGACCCTGCCAACGAGATGGCCTATGGCGTGCGCGGCATTGCCTGGAAAGACAAGGGCGACGCGGCGCGGGCCCAGGCCAATTATGACAAGGCACAGAGCGTGCGAACGGACCCTGTCACGCCTTACCATGACCGCGCCCTGTCATGGATCGCCAAGGGCGAGCGCAGGCGCGCCGAAGCCGACTGCAAGCATATTGCCGGGGTCGATGTAGACAAGGGGCGCGATTGCGCGCGCCTGATCATCGAGGCTTTGGGCGAACCGGACGACGGCAGTGGCGGCGCAACCGGCTCAAGCGCCGTTTCCGCCCAAAATGCGAATGGAGTGGAATGGCAGAACAAGGGCGACCATACCCGCGCCATTGCCGCGTTCGACGAGGCGATCCGGCTGGATCCGGCAAACTCCAATTTCTACTTCAACCGCGCCAAGAGCTGGGGCTCAAAGAAAGACTATGCGCGCGCTCTTGCAGATCTGGATGAAGTCGTCCGCCGCGACCCGGCCGACGCCCAGGCCTACCGAGTACGCGGCATGATGATGGCCCGGATCGGCAATTCAAAGGAGGCATTTGCCGATCTCGACAAAGCCATCTCTTTGATGCCGGCCGATCCAAAGTCGTACTTTATCCGGGCCCTTGTCTGGAAGGCCAGCGATCCGGACAAGGCAATCGCCGATCTGGACAAGGCAATCGCGCTCGATCCGACCAACGCCGATTACCGCAAGGAAAGGCTAAGCGTTCAACTCGACAAGCGCAGGGCAATTCCGAAAACCGCGCAAGCAGCCGACCCCGTGGCCAGCCAGGCTTATGATGCAGGCGCAGCCGCCGACGCGCCGGCCGCGCCACCAGCGGCCAAGCCAGCCGCACCTCCCGCATACGAGCCGCTGCAACTCTACCCCAAGAAGGAGGATCATTCCGAACTCGTTGCCTGGAATCTGAAATGGGGGCTAGAGCAACAGCTCCAAGGGGATGTCGCCGGCGCAATCGATGCGTTCAGCTTTGCGATCCAGCTCGACCCCTACAACGCCGAAGCGTTTTACGACCGGGCGCTTGCCGAGGCGTCGCAAGGCAACGACGCCCTTGCCGCCACCGACTGCAGGCGCGCCGTCGACCTCGACCCGAAGCGGGCGGGCTCCTGCATCGAACATGCGCCGGGCGAACCAGCCCGGTCGGCCGTCGGGAAGATAAGAGACCCCGCGGCTGCAAAAGTCCTGATCGAGCGCGCCGAGGCGCGACTTGCAGAATATATCAGCAGCGGCGCGCTTCTCGATCTGGCAAAGGCCATCAGCCTCGACCCGGACAACGCCGACGCCTATCTCGTCCGCAGCCGCGCCAGGGCATTGAACGGCGACGAGGCCGGGGCCGCAGCGGATTGCCGGCGCGCCACCGAACTCGATCCGAAGCGGGCCGGAGCCTGCGGCGGACAGGTTGCCGACGGTGAACGCGGACCGACCCCGCAGCCGGACAGTCAGGAGGCGAAGCCTCAAGCTCCGGATATCATGGCCACGGACGACACGCTGGCGGCAAAGGCCTTGGAGGCGAAGGACCCGCGCGCGCTGGAAGCGGTGCTTGGCGGTGATGCCTTCCTGGACATGGGCAAATACGACGAGGCGATCGGCGCATATGATCAGGTGATCGCGCTCGATCCCAACAACCGCTTCGGCTATTTCGGCCGCGGCAGGGCCTGGACCGCCAAACGCGACTACAGCAGAGGGATTGCCGATTACGACAAGGTCATCCAGCTCGCTCCCGATTTCGCCGCGGCCTATTTCCGCCGCGGTCTCGCCAAGGTGACTACCGACGACGCCGACGGCGCTCTCGCCGATTGCGACCGCGCCGCAACGCTCGAGCCGAAGGCGCGCGACGCTCACTATTGCCGGGGCATGGCGTGGCACGCCAAGGGCGACGCAGGGCGCGCGATCGCCGCCTATTCGGTGGCAATCGGGATCGACGCGAAGGATCACGCCAGCTATTACGCGCGCGGTATGGCGCGGGCCGACCAGAAGGACTATGACGGCGCCATCGCCGACTTCGACCAGGCCATAAAGCTCGACCCTGGCAATCCAGACTATGCGGTCGCCCGCAAGGCGACGATGGCTGCGCTGGCAAAAATTGGTGGCGCGCCGAACGCCGTAGGCTCGAAGAACCTCAAGGCTTTCATCGATCGGGGCGATGCCTTCTACGACAAAGGCAAATATGATCGCGCCATAGCCGAATACAGCAAGGCGATTGCGCTCGATCCGAGAAAAGCCTCGGCCTATGTCGGCCGCGGCACGTCGCTTGTCGAGAAGGGCATGTACGACGCAGCCATCAACGACTTCGGCAAGGTGATCGAACTCTATCCCAGCTATCTAGACGCTTATATCGGCCGCGCCGTCGCGTGGACCAACAAGAACGAACTGGATCGCGCCATCGCCGACTATAGTCGCGTGCTCGCATTCAAACCGCAATATGCGCCGGCTTATTTTGCGCGTGGCAGCGTCTGGTTCACCAAGGGCGACTTCGACCAGGCGATTGCCGACTTCGACCAGGCGCTGAAGTTCGATCCAAAGATGGCCCCCGCCCGCAAGGGCCGCAAGTTGGCGATAGTGGCAAGAGACGAAGCGAACGCATCGAAGATGTCAGGCAAGGCCGCTGGCCGGGCTGGCGAGCAAGCGACCAGGCCGGGTTGGACTTCGCTGGCCGCGCAGACGTTCAACAAGGGTCGAGCGCTGTATGGAAAGGACGACTATGACGGCGCCATAGCCCTTTACGACAAGGCGATTGCGTTCTTTCCGGCATTCCACGATGCCTATCTGGCCCGCGCCATGTCATGGGAGGCCAAGGGCGATTACGCTCATGCCGTGGCTGATTACAGCCAGGCGATCGCGCTCAACCCGAATTTTGCCGAGACCTACTATGACCGCGGCCAGAACCGCGGTTCCCAGGGAGATTACGACGGGGCGCTTGCGGATTACGACAAGGCCATCACCCTCAATACCAAGGACGCAAGGGTCTATGCCGATCGGGGTCTCATATGGATGGGCAGACATGAGGACGCCGCGGCACTGCGCGATTTCGAAAGGGCGCTCAGTCTCGACCGCAAAAATCTCTTTGCCTATCTGGGCCGGGGCGTCATACGGATCAGCAAGGCGGACTATGACGGGGCCATCGCCGATTTAAGCCAGACGATAAAACTCAAGCCGGATTTCGCCACCGCCTATAAAGTGCGAAGCCGCGCGTGGGACGCCAAGGGCAACCACAAGCGTGCCGAGGCCGACCGCAAGAAGGCATTGCGCCTCGGAGCGAAGTGAGGCTTGGCTTTTCGAACGACGAACGCCCGGAGCGGCAGCGAAGGGCCGAGGCCGGCAGGACGGAGGCGATGGAAAGGATCCCGACAAACTGCTTTTTCCTGCAGCCGTGCCAGTGAATTGGGCCGAAGTCACGACATGGCTCAGTCGCCAGGCTAGTTCGCCGACCCCAGCGCCTTGTCCAGCGCTTCCTTCACATCGGCCGGCCATGTAGCAACCGCCGGCCATGTGTCCGGCTCCGGTTTGTCGCCGCGCCTGGCGAAATAGAGCTTATGGTTGACCGGGTCGACCGCCATGAAGCCGTCATTGCCGCCGCAATCGTGCGGCACGCAGCCGCTGGCAAAGAAGGCGCCCGAAGCGGTCTTCTCAGTACCGCCGCCGACCAGCAGGCTGGTCGCCATGTCGGGCATGTCCTTGCCGAGCAGCGTCTCGGCTAGTTTGTAGACCGCCCCATTGTGGAAGGCGTCGATGATGTTGTCGTATTTCGACGGATCGACGTCCTTCCAGTCGGTGCCCGGCTCCGGCATATAGGTCAGATTACCGGACGTCGTCAGTCCGTCCGTCGGCGACCATTGCAGCGCCGGCTTGGAATCACCCGGCAGCAGATAGGGCACGAAATAGATGGCGCTGTCGGAGATCGCGGCCGGCGGCGCGCCGCATTCGTCCTGCTCGACCGTGACCGTCTGGATCGTGCCGCCTTCCGGCTTCCACACGATCACCTTGGCCGGGCCGCACTGGTTGCCGCCGTCGCCGACATCGACCAGTGCCACCTTGACGCCGCCGACCTCGACGATCTTGTCGAAGAAGACGTCGTAATTGCGCGCCAGTTCCTTGCCGTCGAAGGCGAGCACCCGTTCCCCGTACTCTTCCTCCTGGGTGATGGTCAGCTGGCCGCCCTCGAACGGGATCGGCGCCTGTTTGTCATTGTCGGCTAGGGCCGCATTGCTCAACGCGCCCTGGTCGGCGGCCGTGCCGGGCGCATCGTCAGCCGGCACGAGCACCGTGTCGGTCTGTGCATGCGCGCCAGCCATCGTCATCAGAATCCACGCCAGCGCGCAGGCGCCGGCAAGAAGCGAACGTGTCATGACTGTCCCTCCGTTCAGCCTCCACGAACCCGGCCTGTCGCGGCCGGGTCATCGTACCGCTCAGGCCCAGGGCCGCAGCTCGGCGTTCTTCTTCTCGAACGAAGCGATGGCGCCGGCCTTCTCCATGGTCAGGCCGATATCGTCGAGGCCGTTCAAGAGGCAGTGGCGCTTGAACTCGTCGAGATCGAACTTGACCACGCCGCCGTCCGGCCCGCGGATTTCCTTGGCCTCGAGATCGACCGACAGCGTCGCGTTGGAACCGCGCGAGGCGTCGTCCATCAGCTTCTCCAGGTCTTCCGGGCTGACGGTGATCGGCAAGATGCCGTTCTTGAAGCAGTTGTTGTAGAAAATGTCGGCGAACGAGGTCGAGATGACGCAGCGGATGCCGAAATCGAGCAGCGCCCACGGCGCGTGTTCCCGGCTCGAACCGCAGCCGAAATTGTCGCCGGCGACCAGGATCTGCGCCTTGCGGTAGGCTGGCTTGTTGAGCACGAAGTCCGGGTTTTCCGAACCGTCGTCCTTGTAGCGCATTTCGGCGAACAAGCCGGTGCCGAGCCCGGTGCGCTTGATCGTCTTGAGATAATCCTTGGGGATGATCATGTCGGTGTCGACATTGACGATCGGCATCGGCGCGGCGACACCGGTGAGCTTGGTGAATTTTTCCATGGTTCTTGCCCGTCTTCTTCTCATTGCGGGGAATTGCTGGCGCCCGGTTTACACAATGCCGCGGGCAAATAAAAGACGGCTGTTTTTGGACTTCCGTCGTCGATCGAAAACACAAGATCGGTACAAAACAGCTTCAAAATCACCGGCCCATGGTGCACTTTTATCGACATGACAACGCGATCCAAGGTCCTCTACGCCAGCGAACCGGGCCTCGGCACCGCCGAGTTCCGCCGCGTGCTGGTGGAATCCGGCCTCGGCGCCAACCGCCCCGTCGATGACGACACCCGATTGAAGGCGATGCTGTCAGCGGCCAATTTGGTGCTCACCGCGCGTCTCGACACAGAAGGCAAGCCGCTGGTCGGTGTTGCCCGCGGTGTCACCGATTTCTCGTGGGTCTGTTACGTTTCCGAGCTCGCCGTTTGCAAATCGGCGCAAGGGCTGGGTATCGGCAAGGGCCTGATGGATGAAGCACGCCGGCAACTCGGGCCGTCCGTCGCCATCAGCCTGATCTCCATGCCCGACGCGGTCGGCTTCTATGAGCGTATCGGCATGGAGCGGATGCCCAACGCATTCTGGTTCGGCCGCAAGCGCTGAAATCCACTTCCAGCAACCTCAACCTGGGCATCCTTGGCTAGGGTTCTGCCTCTTGACATGCAACCAAATGGTTGCATATTAGAGTCATGAGCATGGATGATGTCTTTCGGGCCTTGGCCGACCCGACACGCCGGCGATTGCTGGACAGCCTTCATGCCAGGAACGGACAGACGCTGAACGCGCTGTGCGGTGAGATGGACATGACGCGCCAGGCGGTGACCAAGCATCTGGCGATCCTGGAAGAAGCAAACCTCGTCACCACCATCCGCAAGGGACGCGAGAAGCAACATTATCTGAATCCCGTTCCCATCAACGAGATCGCCGAACGCTGGATCGGCAAATTCGAGCGGGGGCGACTGGGCGCCCTCAGCGATTTGAAGAAACGTCTCGAAAGGGAAGACTGATGAGCAACATTTTCGTTTATGTCACCTACATCCGCACTTCGCCCGAAAAACTCTGGCAAGCACTGACCGAGCCGGAGTTCCAGCGGCAATATTTCCTCGGCGCCCAGATGCTAAGCGACTGGAAACAAGGTTCGGCGTGGAAGATGGTTTACACCGACGGCCGCGTCACCGACAGCGGCGAGGTCCTCGAGATCGATCCACCCAAGCGCATCGTGCTCAAATGGCGCAACGAGTTCATGCCCGAGGTCAAGGCGGACGGCTACACACGCTGCACCTTCGCCCTCGAGCAGGAGGGCGAGATGATGAAGCTCGCCGTCACACACGAAGCCGACGGGCCGCACAAGCTGCTCGGCCATGTGGCGAACGGCTGGCCGCTCATCCTGTCCAGCCTGAAGAGTCTGCTGGAAACCGGCAAAGGGCTGTCGCGCCCGGCGTCGAAGGCTTGAGGTCGTTTCGACAGCGAAACGTTTCTGGAGGACAGATGATGCACGGTTCCGCGGTGCACAGCATGACCAATGGTGAGACCGTTATGGCGAGCGCCGATGTTTGCGCGCCGCCCGAGCGGATCTTTGACGCGCTCGTTACACGCGAGGTCGAGCGCTGGTGGGGGTCCGCCAAGACCTACCGGATGGCCGGATGGGCGGCCGACCTCCGCGTCGGCGGCCGCTGGAGCGTCACCGTCGAGACGGCGGCCGGCAGACACCTGCCCGCCAGTGGCGAATTCCTGGAGATCGAGGAGCCGCGCCGGATCGTGCAGACGCGGAGATACGACTGGGACCATCCGACGCTTGGCCGCCGCGAAACCAAAGTCGCCTGGCTGCTGGAGCCGATCGCCGGCGGCACGCGCGTCACCATCTGTCATGGCGGCTTTGCCGGCCTCGCTGACGCCGCAACCGAGCATGCGGAAGGTTGGGGTAGGGTGCTGGGCTGGCTTCAGGCGTATCTTGGTGCAGGCGGCTTGGTGGCGGCTGATCCAACGGTCGCATCGCTTCGCGCCAGCGTCAAATTACATTCAGTTCCCTGAACGCCCGCCCTTCAGCGACCCGGCTGTACCCAAACGCGGAGCAATCCACCGTGCGATAGCCGCCATGCACGATCAGTTCGGCAAGCGCTTTGCCGACCGCCGGCGCCTGCTGCAGGCCGTGGCCGGAAAAACCGTTGGCGAAGAGGAAATTACCGACCTCGGGATGCGGGCCGATCACCGCGTTCTGGTCGAGCGTGTTGTAGTCGTAATGGCCGACCCAGGCGCGCGTCGGCTTGATCGCCTCGAAGGCTGGAATGCGGGTCGCCAGCACCGGCCAGATCACCTCTTCGAACAGCGGCCAGTCGGGGTCGAAGTCGGCGGGATCAGCTGCTCCTTCGCCCTCTTCCGGCTCGGCGCCGCCGGTGATGTAGACCGAGCCCTCCGGCCGGACATAGATGCCGCTCGGGTCGACCAGCAGCGGCATGTCGTCATATTTCTCGCGCGCCTCGACGACGAAGATATTGCGCTTGCGCGGCTCTACCGGCAGCACCAGCCCGGCCATTGCTGCCACCTTGCCGGCATTCGGCCCGGCGGCGTTGACGACGGTGCCGGCCTCGAGCCGCTCGCCATTGTCCAGAAATACACCACTGACCCGGCCGCCTAGCCGCTCGATACCCGTCACCGACGCCGTGATGAAATCGATGTTCTTCGTCCGCAGTGCCTTGCGGAACAGCATCAGCATCGCATGCGCGTCGAACCAGCCTTCGCCGCTGCGGCCATAGGCGCCGGCGGAAATGCCCTCGACCGACAGCCACGGAAAGCGGCGGACGAGCGCCTCGGCATCCTCGAGCACGATGTCGGCGCCCTCGGCCATCTGCGCCTCGTGGTTGGCCCGCAGGATCGGCAGCCCGTTCTCGCCGGCAAGGATGAGATAGCCGCCTTCGCGAAAGCCGATATCGGCGTCCGCGCCGAACTCTTCCTTCAACCGCCGGAACAGTTTCAGCGTGAACTGCGACAGCCGGATGTTTTCCGGGATCGAGAACTGCTGGCGGATCGAAGCGCAGGACAGCGTGGTCGCGGCGCGGGAAAATTGCGGGTCGCGCTCGACAAGCGCGATCGAGCCCGAAAACCCTTCCTCGCGCAGATAATAGGCAACCGAGGAGCCGACGATAGCTCCGCCGATGATGACGATGTCGTTGTGCACCTTTTCGCCCTTCCGATCTGAACCGCCGAGTCACGCCGCCGGCAGGATGATCTCGAAGCGCGTGCCGCTCGCCGAGTCAACCAGCCGGATCGTGCCATCATGCGCTTTCAGGAGGGCCAGCACGATGCCGAGGCCCATGCCGGTGCCACCGGAATCGCGGCGCGTGGTGAAGAACGGCTCGAAGATGCGGCCTCGGTTGCTGGGCGAAATGCCGGCGCCGTCATCGTCCACCACAATGGTGGCCTTGCCGTCCGCGCTTGCTGCCGTGACCGAAACCAGCGTCGCGCCGTGCCGCGCCGAATTGTCGATGAGATTGGCCAGCACGATCGCGGCGTTTTCAGCCGACATGCGCAGGCCGATATCGGCGCCCGCCTCGAGGCGTACCGCCAGCCTGTCGTCGCCCGGCAGCAGCGCCAGTGCCGCACAAAGCGACGTGTTTTCGCCGCTCGGCTCGAGATTTTCGGCGCGCGCCAGGTCGAGCAGGCGTCGCACCAGCAGGTTGAGCCGGCCGGCATCGGTGACGATATTGTCCGAAAACCGCCGCCGCTCGACCTCGTCCATCGCGCCGCCCGAATCGCGCAGCAGTTCGGCGGCCCCCTGGATCGCCGTCAGCGGCGATTTGAGCTCGTGCGAGACGTGGGTGGCAAAGGTCTGGATGCCGTCGGAGCGAGCGTGCAGCTTTTCGGCCATGTCGAGGAAAGCAGCGGAGAGCGCAGCCATTTCGCGCGTGCCGTGGTGATCGAGCGGCCTGATCGCCTCGCGGTCGCCGGCGGCGATGCGTTTCGTGCGTTCCATCAGCGCATAAATCGGCCTGCTGACGGTGCGCAGGAAGACCAGCCCGATCAGCAGTGCGCCGCCGAGGATGGCGATTGCCGCCAGCGCCACCTTGCCGCGCTCGCCATAGAGATGCTTGACGATGTTGTTCGGCGTCCGCGACAGGTAGACGACGCCGGCGACCTTGCCGGAGACGGCAACCGGCATGGCGACGAAGACGCGAACCTTGGTGCCGCGGCTGACCGAATAGAGCGGCGGCGACGGCTGGTCGGGAACCCGCAGCCTGAGCGCGCTGGCGTAGCGGCCGGCAAGTGCTGCGCGAACTTCTTCGACGGCGACGAGCGACAGGCCGGCTTCCTCACGGCCGGCGATGATCACGCCTCTGGGGTCGAGCAGCCGGAAGCCGGCAAGCGTAGTCTTTTGCGTCTCGACAAGAATGCCCGACAGCCGTGCGCCGATTGCCGCGAAGGCAGGATCGACGCTGGCCGCGATGGCTGCGGGCCGGGTCGGCAGGATCCTGTCGGATGCAAGATCGAGGCGCGGTTCGATTGGCTGGTAGGGAGAAGCCCGATCCCTTGTGATGAGTGGAGGCATGGGTGTGCCGAGCTTTTCCGGGGCAAGGCCGGCCTCACGGACCTCTTGCGCATAGATCGCGGCAAGGGCGGCGCCTTGTGCGATCAGCTCGGCCTCGGTCTGGCGGATCAGCTGGTTCTCGTAGAGCCGGAAGAAGAACAGGCCGGCCAGCGGCAGTGCCATCACCATGATCAGGATGGCAATGACGACCGTGGCGAGCCGAGGCCGCCATTTGTTGCCAACCCATTTTTGGGCGCTCAACTCCCGCATTTACCCAGCCGGAAGCCGACGCCGTGCACGGTCTCGATTGCATCGAGGCAGCCGACTGCCGCCAGCTTGGCGCGGATGTTGCGGATATGGCTGTCGACGGTGCGGTCTGCGACATGGATGTTGGCGGCATAGGCGTTGGCCATCACCAAGTCACGGCCGAGCACATGCGCCGGCCGCGCCAGAAATCCTTTCAGGATCGCGAATTCGATCGAGGTCAGCGCCAGCGGCTTGCCGTCGAAGCTGCCTGTATGGCTTGCCGGAACCAGCAACAGTCTGCCATGCGAGAATTGCCGGTCGTCATCTGGTTCCGGCGCGGGCCGGGCGCGCCGCAGGATGACGTTGACGCGGACGACCAGCTCGCGCGGGCTGAACGGCTTGGTGACATAGTCGTCGCCGCCCATCTCCAGCCCCAGGATGCGGTCGATCTCTTCATCCCGCGCGGACAGGAACAGCACCGGCACGTCGGATGTGTGGCGCAGCCGCCGGCACACTTCCAGTCCGTCCATTTCCGGCATGCCGATATCGAGCACGACGAGATCGGGCGCACGGCGTTCGATCGCCTGCAAGGCAGCCGCGCCGTCCGGCACCGCCAGCGTTTTCATGCCGGCCTTTTCCAGTGCGAAGCAGATGATTTCGCGAATGTGCGGATCGTCGTCGGCGACCAGTATGTGGTGCGGCATCAAATCAGCGGCCCGGCATGAAGGGTTCGGACATCGGAGGAACCACGAATGCGCCACGCCTGTCGAGGGTGCGATTGATCCGCCAATTGCGAAAGCTCCACGCGCGCCAGTTTTCCTGGCCGGCGCGGAAGCGTGCTTCGTCCTGTGCATACCAGCCTGCGAGTTCGCGGATGGAGGCATCCTCCGCAGAAACCGTCCTGCTCTTGTGCTGGACGGAGCGATCGAGGGCCGGCAAGGCGCCGGGGCCGAGCGAGCGCAGGTACCAGACGTCGAGCTGGGTGCCTTGGCCGGTCATTTCGAGGCAATGGTCGACATTGTAGTTGGCGATCAGCGCGGCAAAGTTGATGAACGAGCAGGCATAGAGCGTCGCCGATAGCGTCAGAAGATTGGCGGAAAGCAGCCATTCGTTGGACTTTTCGCGCGCGATGCGGGCGATGATCAGGACAAGGCCCGCCGCCACCAGCCCCATCCAGACGAAGGCGGCGACACGCCAATAGGTCAGCGCATAGATGCCGATATAGCGATCGAGCCGCAGGATCGACGAGATCACCAGGAGGATGTTCTGCGCCACCCACACATAAACCAGCCGGCGTATGAGCGGATCGCCGGAGGTCGCACTTCCCGGCCTCAGCGCCGCCAGCACGAAGCCGGCGGCCAGCAGCGCCGTGACGATCAGCGGGTAGGCGCCGCGATGCGCGTAGGCGGCATAGGTCAGCCCGTCGGGAAGCGCGATACCGCCCCACAGATAGGTGGCGTCGAGTGCGCTCTGCACCGCGAACAGGATGTTGAAGACAACAAGCGCGCGGAGAATGGCGGCCTTGCCGAAGACGATGTCTTCGATGGTGGTCCTGGTGGCCGGCGTCGCCGGTGCGCTGGCTGGCGACACTTTGCGGCGGCGGAACAAGCGCGGCAGCCGCGGCCGCAGAAAGGCCCAGACGCCGGCAAGCACGAACAGCCAGAAGGCGAGACGTGGCAGCTGGATGAGGTTGAGCAGTGCCATCAGGTCGATCAGCGAGAACCAGTATTCGATGACCGGATTGGCGGCGCCGAACAGGGCGAGGAACACCGCGCCGAGGCTCAGCGGCATGACCCAGACGGCGATCGCCGCAAGGCGCACGCGCCGCCGGCCAAGCCGCCGCGCCGCCGTGCGCCAGCGGAGGAAATCCAGGACGAGCCGAAATGGCGTTGCCAGCAGGAACAGCGAGAGTTGGCCGGCGACGCGGGCAAGGCCGCGCCGCAACCGTCCGGCCAGTGAAAGCGCGAAGATGGCCGTCGCCGCCAGCGCGATCGAGACGGACAGTGCGCTGACATTTTCCACAAGCGGCAGCAGCGCCACAAGCAGCGCAACCGGCTTGAACCAGAACCTGCCATCGTTGAAGACGCCGAGAGGATGGAGAGCCATGCTCCCCGCGGCAATCGCAACGCCGAACAGGAAAAGTGTGATGCCCGCCGGTTGGCCATAGAAAAAGAAATCAGCCAGCGCGACGAGCAGGACTGCAATGCCGAAGCGGCTGCAATAGCTCGGCGCCGCCGAGAGGAACACTGTCATGATCGGGCTTTCTCGGTGGCTTTGATGCGGCCGGTGGGCAGGGATTTGCGGACGAAAGGGAGGAGGGTTGCCAAAGTCTGGGCCGGATCGACGAGCCACCAGCTTTCGCGGCGAAGCCGGTACGGCAGGGACCAACGGGAGTTCGTTTTTTCTTGCATGCCGCCCTTGTCGCATTCTGTCGGGTGGCAAGCGGGGCGGAGACGAGGAGATTTTCCGAAATTGCGTGCAGTTTTTGTGCACGGCTTGCCTCGGCCGGCTGCAGGCGGCATAGATCGGAGATGACCACCGAAAGCTATCGCCCGCGCCGCTCGGTGCTTTACGTCCCGGCCTCGAACGACAAGGCGCTGGCAAAAATCCCGTCGCTGGCCTGCGATGCCGTCGTCATCGATCTCGAGGACGCCGTCGCCCCGGTCGACAAGCCTTCCGCGCGCGAAAAGCTGGCGGCGGTTTTCGCCGGCCGTTCCGATCGGCGCTGCGAGATGGTCGTACGCATCAACGCGCTGTCGAGCGAGTGGGGCGGCGCCGACCTGCTGGCCGCGGCAAAATGCACACCCGACGCCATCTTGCTGCCCAAGGTCGATACGCCCCGCGACATCCTCGAGGCCGGCGACGTGCTCGACGACAATTTTATCCCGGACGAGGTCAAGCTGTGGGCGATGCTCGAGACGCCCAAGGCGCTGCTCAACATCGGGCCGATCGCTGAGCTCGGCCGCGATCCGGCCTCTCGACTGGTTTGTTTCGTTACCGGAACGAATGATCTGGTCAAGGACACAGGCATTCTCGCCACGCCCGACCGGCGCTATCTCGTGCCATGGCTGATGCAGATGGTGCTCGCGGCGCGTGCCGGCGGCCTTGACCTGCTCGATGGCGTCTTCAATGATTTTAGCGATATGGACGGCTTTGCGCGCGAGTGCACGGAAGCGGCCGCCATGGGTTTTGACGGCAAGTCGCTGATCCATCCAGCCCAGATCGAGGCCGCGAACCGCGCCTTTGCACCGTCGCCTGAAGCATTGGCCGAGGCGCGCACGATCAAGGAAGCCTTCGCGCTCGCCGAAAATACCGGTAGGGCGGTAGTTGCGCTGAACGGCAAGATGGTCGAGCGGCTGCATCTGGCGCAGGCCGAAAAACTGCTGGCGAAGGCCGCCGCTGTTCGCGCATGATTATCGCAACTGACGACAGGATTGAAGAATGAAACTCTACCGCTTTCTGTCCGGCCCGGACGACGCCAGCTTCTGCCACAAGGTGACGGCGGCGCTCAACAAGGGCTGGCACCTGTTCGGCTCGCCGACCTATGCCTATGACAAGGAGGCCAAGACCATGCGCTGCGCCCAGGCGGTGGTGAAGGACATCGAGGGCCAGGAATACGGCCCCGACACCAAGCTCAGCGACTGGTAGGCTTTGCAAAAGCGCCGAAGCAGGGTGTGTTGAGATTCAGGTCAGGCCGCGCCGAGAATGGTGGATTCCGAGAACCGGAGCGGAGCGTACTTTTGGGTACGTGAGCACCGGAAGCGCAGGAAACCGCCGTTCGCAGGCCGGCATCACCTGAATATCAGCACATCCTACTCCGCTGCCTCTTCGATCTTCTCCATATCGTCGTCCGACAGGCCGAAATGGTGGCCGATCTCGTGGATCAGCACATGGGTGACGATGTCGCCCAGCGTTTCCTCGTTCTCGGCCCAGTAGTCGAGGATGGCGCGGCGATAGAGCGTGATGCGGTTCGGCCCCTCGCCGGTCTGCGGATTCCAGCGCTCGGCGATGCCGCGCCCCTCGAACAGGCCGAGCAGGTCGAAGGGCGTTTCCAGCGAAAGGTCGTCCATGATCTCGTCGGTCGGGAATTCGGCGATCTGAATGACGATCTCGCCGGTCAGCTTGCGAAACTCCTCGGGCAGATGGGCATAGGCCTCCAGCGCCAGGAGCTCGATTTCCTCCATCGTTGGCGAAAGCTGGTCGTGCCAGATGCGTGTTTGGTAGATGCGAGCCATGCTTTGTCCTTTGATCCCGGCATATAGGCTTTCAGGCCGGACTCGGCAAATGATCGGACTGGAGCGCCCGTGTCATGCCCCAACTACAGGAATAAATTCTCCATGACTCCGCTTGACTCTTCGGGCGGCCTCTGGAATCTATAGGAACATAACAGGAACAATTGTGAGTGGAAGCTGACCGTCATGGCGACAAGCGCCGTGGCGCGGGAGACTGTTTTTGCCCTGCGCCGCCAGATCGCGAAGATCGAAGGGACCTTGCCCGAACGCCTGGAGGCGCCGGCCGGTTCGTCGTTTGACGCGGATGTCCCTCGTCAGAGTCCGGCACCCTCTCGGCATCCGGCACCCGCTCGGAATCTGACCATTGTCCGCCGCGGCCTCGCCGTGGCGCCGCCCGATGCGTTTTTGCGCACCGGCGCCGAGCGCCTCGATGCTGCGCTGAGCGGCGGCCTGCCGAAGGCGGCGCTGAGCGAGTTTCATGGCGCCGCGACCCGCGATGCCGGGGCCGTCGCCGGTTTTGCCTTGTCGCTCGTCAGCCTGATCCTCAGTCAGGGGCCGCGACTGCCGGTGCTGTGGATCGGCACATCCGAGGTTTTCCGCGAGGCCGGCTTTCCCTATGCCCGGGGGCTTCACGCCTTCTTCGGCATCGAGCCGGAGCAATTGCTGTTTTCCGAGGCGCCAAGGCTACCCGATGCGCTGTGGGTCGCCGAGGAGGCTGCCAGGATGACGGCGCTGGCCGCTGTCATCCTCGAAATCCGCGGCAGCCCGCAGCGGCTGGACCTCACCGCGACGCGGCGGCTGCACGCCCGGGCGCAGAGTGCCGGCCGGCCGCTGTTCCTGCTGCGCCAGGCCGGCGAGCCCGAGCCGACGGCAGCACCGGTCCGCCTCGTCCTGTCGCCGGCACCGGCGGCAGCGCGCGAGACGCTCGCCGGCCCGCTCGCCGGCTCGATCGGCCGGCCCGCCTTCACCGTCACCATCGGCAAGAGCCGCACGGCCTTGCCCGGAAAATTCACACTGGAGTGGAACCCCGATGAACGCATATTCGAAGAAAGACGGGGCGAGGAAAGAAGGTCTCAGGAATGGACCCCAGAACGGCCAAAGAGTCCTGTCCCTGTGGTTTCCGCATCTCGCCGCCGAGAGGATCCTGCGGCAGCGTCTGGGGCGGTCCTGGCGTTCCCGGCCGTCGGATCACCTGCCGCCATCTCACCCACCGCTCGTGATCAGCCATCGCCAAGGGAACACCCAGCGCATCGCCGCCCTCGACGAGCGGGGCGAGGCGCTTAATCTGAAGCGCGGCATGGGCATAGCCGATGCGCGCGCCATGCATCCCTCGATCGACATCGTGGAGGCCGATCCGGAGGCCGACCGGCGCCTGCTCGAAGGCCTCGCCGACTGGTGCGACCGCTATACCCCGCTGGTGGCGCTCGACGGGACCGACGGCCTCTATCTCGACGTCACCGGCTGCACCCATCTTTTCGGCGGCGAACGCTCGATGCTGGACGATATCCTGTCGCGTTTTTTCCATCAGGGCTTCGATGTCCGCGCCGGGCTTGCCGCCACGCCTGGTGCTGCCTGGGCGGCGGCGCGGTTTGCCGGCGACCGCATCGTTCCCGATGGCGAGGAGGAAGCGCTTCTCGCGCCCTTGCCGCTGGCGGCGCTGCGCATCGGCCCGGAGGTCCGCGCCAGCCTCGAAAGCGTCGGCCTGCGCACGGCGGGCGCCGTCATGGCAGCACCGCGCGCGCCGCTGGCCCGCCGCTTCGGCGCATCGCTGCTCTTGCGCCTCGACCAGGCGCTCGGCCGCCTTGAGGAGGCCGTGTCGCCGCGCCTGCCGGTGGCACCGCTTTCGGTCGAGCGTCACCTTGCCGAGCCGATCATGCTGACCGAGGACATCGAGCGGCTGACCGGCATGCTGGCGACCACCTTGAAGAGCGACCTCGAGCGTCGCGGCGAGGGCGCAAGGCGGCTGGCGCTGCTGCTTTTCCGCGTCGATGGCGGCGTCAGCCGCATCGCCGTCGGCACCTCGCGGCCTCTGCGCGAGCCGCGGCTGATCCAGAAATTGTTCCACGAAAGGCTTGCCGCGCTCGAACAGGATATCGACGCCGGCTATGGCTTCGATCTCGTGCGCCTTTCGGTGCTGACTGTCGCCGCCTTCGACATGCAGCAGGCCGACCTTGCCGGCGAGACGAACGACGACGGTGCCGATATCGCGCTTTTTGCCGACCGCATTCGCGCCCGGCTCGGCGAAGGCGCGGTCTTGAAGCCGGTCGCCGTCGAGAGCCATTTGCCGGAGCGCGCCGTCGCCACCCTTCCCTTCACGGAGGCGCCGCAGAGAAGCTCGCCGCCGAAGCAGCCCGACAAGGCGAAGGACGCTCCTTCGACCGTCTTCCAGCCGGAACGACCGATCCGGCTTTTCCGTTCGCCCGAGCCGATCGAGGTGCCGGCCACTGAAATGCCGGAAGGCCCGCCTTTGAACTTCCGCTGGCGGCGCGCGCTCTATCGGGTCGCGCGCGCCGAAGGGCCGGAGCGCATCGCGCCTGAATGGTGGCGAGGGGCGGCGGGACGAGAAGATGCCCCAACCCGGGATTATTTCCGCATCGAGGATGCCGACGGCCGCCGTTACTGGCTCTATCGCCAGGGCCTTTACGGCGCCTCGCAGCCCTCGCCGCGCTGGTTCATGCATGGGATCTTCGCATGAATGCGCTGACGGCCATCCCTTATGCCGAATTCGGCATCCAGTCGAACTTCTCGTTCCTGCGCGGCGCCTCGAAACCGGAGGAGCTGGTGGTGGCGGCAAAATTCCTGAGGTTTTCGGCGATCGGTCTCGCCGACCGCAACACGGTGGCGGGCGTGGTGCGCGCCTGGCAGCAGGCCAAGGTGGAGAGTGTTTCCTATCATCCCGGCTGCCGCCTGGTTTTTTGCGACGGCACGCCGGACATCCTCGCTTATCCGCAAGACCGCAAGGGCTGGGGTCATCTCTGCCGCATGCTGACGCAGGCCAATCTGCGTGACGAAAACGAAAAAGGGGCGACGCTCCTCAAACAGAGCGATCTTCTCGAATGGGGCGATCTCCTGTCGCTGGCCATCCTGCCGGATCTATCGGCGGGGGCGAGCGATAGCCTCGCTTTGATTAGCCGGCTCCGGGATCGCTTCGGTGAAAACCTGCGGCTGGCGGTTTCGCCGGATTACCGCGGCAACGACCGCTTCCGTATCGAGCAGGCGGCGGTGATGGCGGAGCTGGCCGGCATCCCGCTGATGGCGACCAACGATGTGCTCTACCATACGTCGGAACGGCGCCCGCTGCAGGACGTGCTGACGGCGATTCGCCTCAATGTGCCTGTCGCCGAGGTGGGGCTGGAGCTGGCGGCCAATGCCGAACGTCACTTAAAGCCGCCGGTGGAGATGGCACGGCTTTTCCGCAGACATCCGCAAGCGCTGGCGGAAACGCTGCGTTTTGCCGGCGAGCTGACCTTCTCGCTCAGTGACCTGCAATACAACTATCCCGACGAGCCGACGGAATCGGGCCTCGGGCCGCAGGCCGAGCTGGAAAGGCTGGCCAAGGAGGGTGCCGCCATCCGCTACCCCTCGGGCGTGCCGGCTTTTGTGACGCAGCGCATCGAGGAGGAGCTCGCCCTGATCGAGCGCCTGAACTACGCGCGCTATTTCCTGACTGTCCACGACATCGTCAAATTCGCTCGCAGCCAGAACATTCTCTGCCAGGGGCGCGGCTCCGCCGCCAACTCGATCGTCTGCTTCTGCATCGGCATCACCGAAGTGGGCCCGGACAAGATCGACACGCTTTTCGAGCGCTTCATTTCCGAGGAAAGAAACGAACCGCCCGACATCGACGTCGATTTCGAGCATGAAAAGCGCGAGGAGGTCATCCAGTATATCTATTCCAAATACAGCACCAAGCGCACCGCGCTGGCCGCCGCCGTCGTCAGCTACCGGGGCCGCTCGGCGATGCGCGAAGTGGCCAAGGCGATGGGCCTGTCGGACGACGTCCGGGGCGCGCTGTCCAGTTCGATCTGGGGCTGGTCGACCTCGGAGCTCGGTGAAAAGGAGACAAAGGCCGGCGGCCTCGATCAGACCGATCCATCGACAAGGCATGTGATCGAATGCGCCAACGAGATCATGGGCTTTCCCCGTCATTTGTCGCAGCATGTCGGCGGTTTCGTCATCACCAGGGACCGGCTCGACGAGATCGTACCCATCGTCAAGACGGCGATGGACGAGCGCAAGATGGTCGAGTGGGACAAGGATGATCTAGACGCGGTGAAAATCCTTAAAGTGGACGTACTGGCGCTCGGCATGCTGACCTGCCTGCAACGCGCCTTCACCCTGCTCCGGGAGCATTATCCGGAAGCGCGGGACGCGTACGGCCGGCCTTATGTGTTGGCCACTCTGCCGGCCGAGGACAAACATGTCTACGACATGATCTGCCGCGCCGATACGATCGGCGTCTTCCAGATCGAATCGCGCGCGCAGATGTCGATGCTGCCGCGGCTGCGGCCGAAAAGCTTCTACGACCTCGTCATCGAGGTGGCAATCGTGCGGCCCGGCCCCATCCAGGGCGACATGGTCCACCCCTATCTGCGCCGGCGGCAAGGCAAGGAAAAACCCGAATATCCCAAGCCGGAACTGGAAAAAATACTCGGCAGGACGCTGGGCGTGCCGTTGTTCCAGGAGCAGGCGATGAAGATCGCCATCGTCGCCGGTGGCTTCAGGCCGGGCGAGGCCGATGAACTGCGCCGCGCCATGGCGACATTCAAGCGCACCGGCACGATCGGCAATTACCGCAAGAGAATGGTCGACGGCATGGTCGCCAAGGGCTACGAAAAAGACTTCGCCGAGCGCTGCTTCAAGCAGATCGAGGGTTTTGGCGAATACGGCTTTCCCGAAAGCCACGCCGCCTCCTTCGCCCTGCTGGTCTATGCCTCCTGCTGGTTCAAGACCTTCTATCCCGACGTGTTCTGCGCCGCGATCCTGAATTCCCAGCCGATGGGTTTTTACCAGCCGGCCCAGCTTGTCCGCGACGCGCATGACCACGGTGTCGAGATCCGCGAGGTCGACGTCAATTTTTCCGGCTGGGATTGCGCCTTGGAGCAATCGCCTTTCGATCCGGGTCGTATCCTTGACCGCCATGCCCAGATGCGCGGCGTCGTCCGGACCAACCATGCCGTCCGGCTTGGCTTTCGCCAGGTCAAGGGCCTGTCGAAGGAGCGCATGGAAGCGTTTGTGTCGAGGCGCGGCGCCGGCTATGCATCCGTGCGCGACGTCTGGCTGCGCTCGGGCCTCAACGTCGACGAGATCGAGAAACTGGCACAGGCCGATGCTTTCCGCTCGCTTGGATTGAACCGTCGCGACGCTCTATGGGCGGTCCGCGCACTCGACGGCAAGAGTGCCGCCGAAAAGCTGCCGCTGTTCGATCAGCCGGCGATCCGCTTGCGCGATCTCGAGCCAGAGACCAGGCTCCCGACAATGCCGCTCGGCGAGCACGTCGTCCACGATTACCGCTCGCTTGGCCTGTCGCTGAAGGCGCACCCGGTCGCCTTCCTGCGTCAAAGGCTGGATCGTTCCGGCGTCACGCCCAATGCGCGGCTCGGCCAGGTGCGGGACGGCCGGCGCGTTTCGGTCGCCGGCCTCGTGCTGGTGCGGCAGCGGCCGGGCAATGGCAAGGCGATTTTCCTGACGCTGGAGGACGAGAATGCGGTCGCCAACATCATTTTCTGGGAAAGGACTTTTGACCGCTTCCGCCCCATCGTCATGGGCGCGCGTCTCATCCGCGTCACCGGCAAGCTGCAATCGGAATCGGACGTCATCCATATCGTCGCCGAGAAGGTCGAGGATCTGACGCCGTGGCTGTCGGTGCTGCTGGAAGAGGCAGGACCTGCGGATGAGCCTTCGAGCCGTGCAGACGAGGTTCGGCCGGGCAGCATCGCGCAAACGGAACTATTGGGAAAGGCGGAGAAGGTCATGCCCAAGGGACGCAATTTTCAATAGGCCCGCTGTCTTCGTCAGAGCGCTGCTGCGGTGCTGAACTTTGATGCCGGCGGGACAGAGGGGGGTGCGAAAGATCGCTACAGACCGGCCTTATCCCGTTCCACCCAGGCGCGGCGGCGGTGGCATTGCATCGTCTATGGCGATGACGCGCGCCTCCGATGGCAGCATGATCGGAATGCCGTCCCGCACCGGATAGGCAAGCTTTGCCACCCGCGAGATAAGCTCGCCGCGCTCCGGATCCCAGGCAAGCGGCCCCTTGGTCAGCGGACAGGCCAGCAGTTCCAGCAGCTTGGGATCGACAGTCCTGTTCCCGTCACGTCCATCCGCCATTCGATCCATCCTTCCACAAGGGAACTGCTTCAGGTTTCGAGCGCGGCCTCCCCTTCTCCCCTTGTGGGAGAAGGTGGCCGAGCGTAGCTCGGTCGGATGAGGGGTGTTCCTGCCTGGCACCGACGGCACTCCGTCCAGCACCCCTCAACCGTCTCGGCGCTGCGCGCCGATCCACCTTCTCCCACAAGGGGAGAAGGCAAGAGCCTACTGCAAACTCGAACCGAAATCCTCATTGTCTCGCGCCAGCGCCATTTCGGTGATGGCGATCAGCGTTTCGGCGCGTGTCTTCAGATCGGCCGCTTCGAGCAGCGCCTGCTTCTCGGCCGGCCCGTAGGGCGCCATCATCGACAGCGCGTTGACCAGCATGGCGTTTTCGGCGCGGCTGACGCTTTCCCAGTCGGCCTCCAGATCGTTGGCCTGCAGATAGGCGCGAAACGCTTTGAGCAGCGCCGGCCGGTCGATCTCGGCGTCTGCCTGCTCTTCGTCGAGATCGGCGAGAAAAGGTGCCAACCGGCACTGGCGGAACGGCGTTTTGACCGTGAGCTCCTGGACAATGCGGAACCGGCACACGCCCTGCAGCGAAATCAGGTAACGGCCGTCGCCGCTCTCGGACAGCGCAATGATGCGCCCGGCACAGCCGACACTGCACAGCTCCGGCTCGCCGTCGGGACGCAGCGCACCGTCGAGGCTGGGCTGGATCATGCCGATCAGCCGCGGCCCGGCGATCGCTTCGTCGACCATCTGCAGATAGCGCGGCTCGAAGATGTTGAGCGGCATGCGGCCTCCAGGCAGCAGCAATGCGCCCTCGAGCGGAAAGATCGGCATGGTCGATGGTAAGTCCGCAGCGAGTCGGTAATGCGCGTTTCCCGCCTGCACCTCAATCCTCCGATCGCTTTGTCAGGAAGCGCACCAAATCCGTCTCCTCCCGGCCGGCACAAGGCGCAACACCGGAAATCTGAAATCGAACGCCGTCCGAAAACCTAATCTGGCGCAGCTGCCGCCCACCGCAAGCCCGCGCGACAAAACAGTCTGCGCCGGCTCAGGAAAACAGCAGCGACGACAATTTGCGCCGTGCCGACAGCGTTGCTTCGTCGGTCATGCCCCATGCCTCGAAGAGCTGCAGCAACTGGGTTCTGGCGCCGTCGTCGTTCCACGAGCGGTCGGCCTTGATGATCGCCAGCAGATTGTCGGCCGCCGCCATGCGATCACCCTTGGCGTTCTGGATCATGGCAAGCTCGAACCGTGCCTGGTGATCCCCGGGATTTTCGGCCAGCCGCCGTTCCAGTTCTGCCGGATTGCCCAGTTCCGCGGCTTGCGCGGCGAGCGCCATTTTGGCCCGCAGCGCGGCGAGCTGGGGCGCATCCTTCTTCGCTTCCGGCGCCCGCGCCAGCACCGCCTCGGCACCTTCGGCATCGCCGGCCTCGAACAGCAGATCGCCCAAGCCGGCGATCGCCTCGATCGTCTCCGGCGCCTGTTCCAGGATCGCATCGTAAATGTCGGCCGCTGTCTGCACATCCCCGGCGTCGCGCGCCTCGGCAGCCGCGGCCAGCGCTTCGGCCACTTGCGGCGCGCCACCGTTCTTGCCGCCGACCTTCTGGATGAATTGCGTGATCTGGCTCTCGGGAATGGCGCCCATGAAGCCGTCGACCGGCTGGCCGTCCTTGAAGGCAATGACCGCCGGTATCGACTGGATGCCAAGCTGGCCGGCGATCGACGGATGGTCGTCGATGTTCATCTTGACCAGCTTGACCTTGCCGCCGGCGGCATTCACCGCCTTCTCCAGCAGCGGCGTCAATTGCTTGCAGGGGCCGCACCACGGCGCCCAGAAATCGACCAGCACCGTCTGGCGACGCGATTCCTGGATGACGTCGGCGGCAAATCCAGCGGTCGTTGTGTCCTTGATGACGTCGGCCGGCGCCTCCGCAAGCGCGACCTTCTCACGCGCGGCATCGGTGCCGCCATATTGCACGGTGGTGGCATACTGGCCGCCATTGCTGCCAAACGGGCCGCCAAAGGGGTTGCTATCGCTCATCTCGTCGCCTTTCGGTCGCGCCGCCGGCCAACGGGAGGGCGCAACATCCTTCTTTAGAACCCGGTTTCAGTCACCCATGTGGCGATCATGCCGAGACTTTCAAGATAACAGCATCATGTCCGGTTGCCTCGACGAATTTGACCAGGTCCACGGCAGCGATGGAAGTCGTCGCTTCGTTCGTCAGCGGATGGGCATTGACCACCGCATGGCTCATCAACTCCTCGTCCAAAACGACCTTGACCCTTCGCTCGGTGTCGTTGATCAGCCCGAACACCGTGACCGCGCCCGGGACGACGCCGAGAAGCTCCATCAGCATCTCCGGCCGGCCGAAGGACACGCGGCCGGCAGCGCCGATCAGATGGTGGATCTGCTTGAGATCGACCACCGCCTCCTCGTCGACGCTGACCAGGAAGAAATTGTCCTTCTTGTCCTTGAGGAACAGGTTCTTGGTGTGGCCACCGGCAATCTCGCCGCGCAGCGCCTGCGAATCGGCGACCGTGAACAGCGGCGGATGGCGCCGGGTCGATACCTCGATCCCGAGTCCTGAGAGAAAGGCGAAAAGTTCGGCTTCGGTCTTCGGCATCGGTCTTCTTCTGATGGCCCGCTTCAACGGCTTGTTCGGCTAACGCCGTTTACGGCCAATGATGCGGCCAAGACAAGCCCGTCGCGCAAGGCGGGGGTGATTGCCTTGCGAGGTCTCGCGGGAGGGCTTGTCCGCATTGCCGGCGAAGCAAAAAGCCTGCGAATTCCCTGTTGCAATCGCCGCGCTCTTCAGCCATATAGGCGCGGCTTGCGGCCCAAAAAGCCGCGCGAGCGGGTGTAGCTCAGGGGTAGAGCACAACCTTGCCAAGGTTGGGGTCGAGCGTTCGAATCGCTTCACCCGCTCCAGTTTTCTATCGGAAATCAAGTGATTAAGAGGCGCCTTTCGGGGCGCCTTTTGCTTATGTGCCTTGGCGGTGGGGCGGTGGCAAGCGGGAGCATTGACGGAGTAGGGGGCACGTTCGACCCGCCCGGCCAGCGCCACCAAGGTATCAACGAGGTGCGCGGCATCAACAGCGTCGTCTACGACGTGACGTGCAAACCGCCAGGCACCATCGAGTGGGAGTGAAGGGAAACGGCGGCAGTAGGGTGTCTCCGCAGCGATTTTCGCTGCCGCGCAGTTGCCGTTCCAGTCCGAATCTCACTCCCGGCGGGGCGTATAGAACATAAGATAACGCCGTTATTCATCGAAGAGCGTCCGTTCGTTCGCCGCGTCGTATTTGCGGAGGTCGCCTCTCATCCGGTCCCGCCACCGCTCCATGAATGTCAGAGTTTCGGGCGCATGAAGATGAGCAGAGAGGGATGCTTGATCTCTCCACCGCTCTGCGACGAGCAGACGCCCGGCGGCACGATCATCCACGACAACAGCGTAGAACAGGCCCCCGTCACGCTGCTTGGCAGTGTGCGCAAGCGCCTCGATATCGGTGACGAACTCGGCCACCGCGGATGGTTCGACGTGGACATATCCGGTCACGATAAGCATCGTTTTTTCCCCTGAGCCTTCCCCATCCTTTCGATTATGCAACGGTCAGGACGATCTTTCCCTGGATGTTCCCGCGAGCGGCGCGCTCGTGTGCTTTTGCCGCCTCGGCGAGGGGGAACGTGCTGTCAATGACGATGCGGACGGTGCCATCGTCCAGCAGGCGAGAGGCTTGCGCTAGTTGTGCGCCATTCGAACGGACCTGCGTGGTCGAAACCGTGATACCACGTGTTTCGGCTTCGTCGTGGCCGGTAAAGCCAAGCGGGTACACCGGTAGCAGGGCACCACCCCGCTTCAAGGTGCGGAGGAAGCGGCCGGTGTTCGGACCGCCGACGGCATCAAGGACGAGATCAACATCGCGCACGACCTCGTCGGCCGACGTTCTGGTGTAATCGATGAATTGATCGATGCCGAGGTCGCCCATCAGACCCCGATTCTTGCCCGATGCCACGGCAATGACACGCGCACCCTTCCATTTTGCGAGTTGCACGGCCAAGTGCCCGACGCCACCTCCGGCGCCGTTGACGAGAACCGTCTTGCCCTCAAGGGGCACCGGCACATGCGTGAACGATTGGAACGGGTTGGGTTCGTCGTGACCCAACTCGATCAGGAACTGCCAGGCGGTAAGCAGCGACATGGGCGCGCCGGCCGCATGGACATGATTGATGTTGGCTGGTTTCCGCGCCAGCTGCGAAGCTGGCACGCTGACATACTCGGCATAGGCTTTGCTGCCTTCCATGACATGCTCTGGGAAACGCACCATGGCGTAGACTTCGTCGCCGACGCCAACGCCCCGCACGTCGCTGGCGACAGCCTCGACAACGCCCGACATGTCCGATCCGAGGATCAGCGGAAAGGCGGGATAAGGTTGCCACTCCGGAGGGAGCGACCGGTAGCCATCCCGCAGATACCAGTCCGGCGGATTGAGGCCGACCGCGTGGACCCGGACCAGAACCTCACCCGGCGTCGCAGCGGGGCGGGGCGCATTCTCGTAGCGCAATAAGTCTGGACCGCCGAACTCGTGCAGACGGACTGCTTTCATCACATCGCTCATCATCACGCCGTTAGGTGTGTCCAAGGTTGAACGTGATGTAGTCAAATCGTACAAGATTGATAATTGTGCTCGAATTCGCTTTAGTAATTCCATGAGGGAACAAATAGCACTTGAAAGGCTAACGGGGCTGATCGCCTTTGCCCGTGTCGGGTCGATGGGCAGCTTCACCGCGGCCGCCCGATCCTTGTCGATTTCGCCCTCAGCTATCAGCAAAAGCATCCAGCGGCTGGAGCAGAACCTGGGCATATCCCTCATTACCCGCACGACCCGCTCGCTGACCCTCACACCAGAAGGGCGCGACCTGCATGAGCGCGCGCTTAGGCTGCTGCGCGAAGCAGAGGAGATCGAGCAGATGGCGACGATGGCGCGCTCGGAACCGTCAGGCACTCTGCGGATCGCCACCTCACTGCCGATCGGCATCCATATGATCGCACCCACACTGCCGAGTTTTCGCCGGCTGCACCCCAAGGTCGCAGTCGACCTTCGCTTGAGCGACCAGTTCGTCGATATCATTGAAGAGCGAATCGACATTGCGGTGCGGATCGGCGATCTCGCTGACTCGCGGCTGTTGTCGCGCCAGTTCGCACCGCATTGGCTCTGCTGCTTCGCGTCGCCAGCCTATCTGGCCGCACGGGGCACTCCTTTGCATCCGGACGAACTGGAAGGACACGACACTGTGACCCTGCGCTATCAAAGCAGCGGCCAAGTGTTGCGCTGGCCTTTCCGTGTCGGCGATCGCGAAATCGAAATCATGCCTCCATCCGGCATTGTCGTGGATGCGAGCGAAGCTCTGATCGCAACGCTGGTTGCAGGCGGCGGCATCGGCATCAGCGCAAACTTCATAGCGGCGCCCCATGTCGCGCGCAGCGAATTGGTGCCGGTGCTTTCCAACCATGCGGTCGAGCGGCACAATATCACGGCGGTCTGGCCGGAGAGCCGGCGCGCCAATCCCGCTGTGCGCGCCTTCCTCGACCTGTTGCAGGGTGTGTCGAGAAACAGGTGAAGGTCACGGCCAGCATTCCCCCTGAAGACACCGGGCAGGAGAAACTCAAGGGACGCTCAGCCGCTGGTGTCGACCGTCCGCTGGTCGGCGCCATTGGCGCCTTAACCGTCTCGGCAGCTACGCGACGAAGCGGACCACGCCGCCATCCACCCGCAAAGCCGCGCCGGTTGTCGCCGAAGCCTGCTCCGAGCATGCGTAGATGATCATGTTGGCCACCTCATCGGTGGTCGCGAAGCGTTGGATGAGGGTGGTCGGACGCATCGCCTTCAAGAAGCCCTGTTCGGCCTCCTGCTGCGTGATTCCGTTTGCGTCAGCCTGCTTCGCCATGAAGTCGCCCAGGATCTCAGAGCGGGTAGGTCCCGGCAGGACGGCGTTGATTGTGACACCCGTGCCCGCGACCGCCTCGGCGAGCCCGCGCGACACCGCGAGTTGAGCGGTCTTGGTCATGCCGTAGTCGAGCATTTCCTTGGGGATGTTGACTGCGGACTCGCTACTTACAAACACGACACGGCCCCAGCCCTTCGCCACCATCCGCGGCAGGTAATGACGGGTCACGCGCACGCCACTCATTACGTTTAACTGGAAGAGGCCAAGCCAGTCTTCGTCGGGGATCTTCGCGATGTCCTCGACGCCACTGTAGCTCCGGATGTGAGCCGTACCAACATTGTTCACAAGTATATCGGCGTCCGGCGCCTGCGCGATCAAGGCCTCGGCGCCCTCCGCTGTCGCAAGATCGGCGGCGATGCCCGAGATGTCGCTTCCGGGAAAGGCCTGCCGCATCTGCCGCACCGCCTCGTCGACCCGGGTATTCCCACGGCCGTTGACGACGACCGATGCACCGGCACGGGCCAACCCCTCCGCCGTCGCGCGGCCGATACCGGCGGTGGATCCGGTGACAATCGCCTTGCGGCCCCTGAGTTCAATATTCATATCATTTATCTCCAATGGTAGGTGGGTGATCATCCGCCGATCCAGGCTGGAAGCGCCCGTCGTCTGTTGAGTACCGACAATATTCGGACGAAGGCAGGCCCAGTACTGTTCGGTCGAAAGCGTTGCGGCCCAAGCAACGGGCCAAGCCTCAAGACACGCGCATCAAGTTGCCTTGCTTACCACTTCCGCCTCCGCAGCGCGGGCGAGGCTTTCGACCCATTCCTGGTGATAGCGGTAGAGTGCACCGGGATGCTTGCGCCCGAGTTCCTCAACGAACCAAGGGCCCTGCTGCGTTTCTTCGGTCAGCACATGGCAGCCATCGACCGTAGGGGTGATGACCCAGCCGTGGTATGCGCTCGAGCCGGTCTCGTCGCCATCGACGGTCGTCGCCCACGCGAGCCTGCGGAAGGGTTCCCACTCCGTCACGACCAGACTCATCGGAAAGCCAACCGTCACCCGGCTGTATCTGGTTTCAAGCGCCAGTTCCGGCTTGCCGGTCAGGATCTTGACCTGATTTTCGGCGGGAAAGTAGCTCGACCAATTCTCGGCATCGACCAGCAGCTTCCAGACCACGTCAGGCGGCGCCTTCACGTCAATGTCGTTGAGTGCGTAGATAGCCGACGTTTTCGGATCATATCGCTCGGGCCAAATCACGTGGTCATACATCGGTCACTGCTCCTTCTTGAACAAATCCTGGAAGATGAGCTGGCCCCAGGTGCGGCCGCGTGCGTGCACCAGCACGCCACCCTCGTTGAGCTTTCCCAGCTTGACGGGTGCGAACCCGAGTTGTTTGGCCAAGGCCGCCACGGGAGCGATCGCGTCCTCGTCGTCGCTCGACAGAAAGACGACCCGGTGGCCGCCCTCGACGATCGGATCGGCAGCCAGGGTGGCCGCAATCAGGTGATTGAACCCTTTCACGAACTTGGCGCCGGTGAACGCCTTCGCGACGAAAGCGGAGGACGGGAGACCGTCCAGCTCTTCAGGGACCGGAAAGAGGTTCATCGCGTCGATGACCGTCTTGCCTTCCCAGCTCGGCAGGGCTTTCGCAACCTCGCGGTGCTCCCCGAACGGGACCGCCAGGATGATCGTGTCGGCCTCGAGTGCATCCCGCAGCGACTTGGTGACGATCGTGGGTCCAATCGCCCGAGCCTGCGGCGCCAACGCCTCGGGCGGACGGCGGCTCGCGACGGTCACGTCGATGTTTTTACGGGCGAAGGCGTGGGCGAGGGCCTGGCCTATCTTACCGAATCCTACAATTGCGTAGCTCATAATCTTCTCCGATTTGTTTTTATATTGGTACGCGGCCTTCAAGGGCGCTGGGCTATCCGGTCCGCTGTGGCGACCGCGTAGAGGTCCTGCGGTGACGCGATTTCAGATGGCCGAGAAGCCGCCGTCGACAGACAACTCCACCCCATTCACGAAGCTCGAATCGCCTGAAGCAAGAAACACCGCGGCCGCCGCAATTTCCTCAGGACGCCCCATCTTTCCCCGCGGGATCAGGGATTCGAACATCTGCTTCGCTTCTTCAGTGAGAATTTGGTCCTGCATCGGTGTGGCGATCGGCCCCGGGTGCAGCACGTTCACCCGGATATTCCTGCCCTTGAGTTCGTTGAGCCAACCGCGTGCGAATGCGTGCAGCGCCGCCTTGCTCGCCGCATACACGCTGTAACCAGGAAAACCTTTGATCGAAGCAACTGACCCGGTCATGAAGATCGATCCGCCGTCGTTGAACAGCGGCAACGCCTTCTGAACCGTAAACAGCGTGCCGCGCGTATTCAGGCCGAAGGTCGCATCGAAATGCTGCTCGGTAATCTCGCCCAGTGGGACGGCTTCGCCCGTGCCGGCGCTCGCGTACAGGATGTCGATCCTGCCCTTTTCCTGCTTGACTGTATCGAACAGGCGGTCGAGGTCGTCTAGATTGGCCGCGTCGCCGCGCACGCCGGTCACGTTCCGGCCGATCAGCTTGACGGCCTCGTCCAGGACCTCCTGTCTCCGGCCCGTGATGAAAACATAGGCGCCTTCTTCAACGAACCGCCTGGCGCTCGCCAGCGCCATGCCGCTCGATCCACCCGTGATGACTGCAATCTTACCCTCAAGCTTTCCCATGACTTCTCCTTTAGTGTTGTCGGGACGGCATCTGCGTCCGAGAACCTCGAAATGGGTCCGCCGGCGTCAGTTGTTGAGTGAGCAAGCACGCACATCGGTGGTGCAAAATCGATCCGGCGGGACGCCAGCCGCGACGATCGATGTCCGCCGTTCTGGGACGCCGCGCCGTCGACATAGGCTATGATGACCGCCTGTGTTACCAACAACGAGATGCTGTTCGATGTGTTAGATACAGGCTTTGGAAGGCGCACCGCGCGGTGCCGGATTGCACCATGATCGACTGGGATGACGTTCGCTACTTTCTTGCCGTCGCGCGCGGAGGCTCGGTGCGGGCTGCCGCCGAGCGCCTCGGCGTGAATCACTCGACCGTGTTGCGACGCATCGCTCAGCTCGAGGAACGCCTCGGGGCGCAGATGTTCGAAAAGCGGCCTTCGGGCTACCGCCTGACGGCTGCGGGCGAGGAGGTCATCGAGCTCGCGAACCAGATGGAAGCGTCGTCGCACCAGCTGGAGACGCGCGTCTTCGGTCGCGACCAGAGCGTGCGCGGGCTTCTGCGGGTGACGCTGGCGCCGTCCCTCGCGACACACCTGCTCATGCCGGACTTCGCCGATTTCGCGCGTCTGCATCCGGACATCGAGATGGAAATTTTGTCGTCCGGCGAGCTGGCAAATCTGACCAACCGAGAGGCCGACGTCGCGATCCGCGTCGTCTACGACCGCAAAACCCTGCCGCTCAATCTTCACGGCCTGAAGGGGCCGGTACTGTTCGGCGGCGTCTACATGTCCCGCGATCGACTAGCCGCGTGGCGTGCGGGCGCGCCTGGTTCCATTCGGTGGATCGTTATAAGCATTCATGGCATTCCGGATTGGGCCAGCGACGGCGAGGTTCGCACCACGGGGGTTCCATTCAGGACCACGGACGGCGAGGCGCAGATCGCTGCTGTACGGCAGGGGCTCGGGATGACCACGCTGCCGTGCTTCGTTGGCGATGCCGACCCCCTACTGGTGAGGGTGCCGGGCACCGATCTGCACATGCATGGAACGCTCTGGCTTCTCACGCAGGGGGAGACACGCAAGACCAAGCGCGTGCGGCTCTTCACAGAGTTCGTATCCCGCAGGCTCGCCGCGTACGCGCCGCTCCTCGCGGGGCTGTCCATATCGCGCGGCTGACGCGCGGCAGGTCGCCGATGGCGCTGTCTCGACTACTCCGTGGTGCTAGCTTTTTTTCTGCGCCGGATAGTGTGCGACTGCGCGACGGCCATTTTCAACTCGGGTGTGATCTCCAACGGCGCATTCTCTGGCCCATGTGGGTTCTGTAGCCCCTGGACCTGGACGGTCGGAAATGGGAGTTCGATGCCCTGCTCCTTGAAGACTTGGCGGAGGCGTACATAGAACTTGCGTTTCATACCGAAGGCGCCTCCCGGTTTGGTTGTGGCCTTGACCCTCAACACGATGCCGTATTCGCCGAACTCCTGTACGCCCTGCATCTTGATCGGGTCGAGCACCCAGTGTTTGAACTCGGGATCTTCCGCCAGTTCGAGGCCGATCCGCTTGATCAGCTTGCGAGCGAAGTCGATATCGGTGTCATAACCAACGGTGATGTTGAATTTGTCGATAACCCAGTCACGGCTCTGGTTCTGGACTGCCCCGAGTTCACCGAAAGGTATCGTGAACAGCGGACCACGATGGTGGCGCAGCTTCACCGAGCGCAGCGAAAAGCTTTCCACGGTACCCTTGTAGTTGCCCGATGAAATGTATTCGCCAACGCGAAATGCATCGTCGAGCAGAAAAAACACGCCTGAAATGACGTCCTTGACGATGGTTTGTGCCCCAAAGCCCACGGCGACGCCGACGACGCCAGCGCCGGCGATCAACGGGCCGATCTGGATACCGAGCGAGGCGAGCATCATAAGCACCGCCATCACGATGATCGATGCGAGCAGAATGTTCTGGAGGATCGGCAAGAGCGTGTGCAGCCGCGCCTGCTGCGGATCGAGAATCGGGACGTCCTCGTCGCTGATCACAGGGTGCGGTGTTTCAATGCCCAGCTTTCGTTCGATCAAAGCTTTGATGATCGACCAGCCGAAATCGGCTGCGAGGGCAATGACCACGACATTGATCAAGCCGCGCAATATGAACGTCGTCGTCGTATCGCTGTCCCGCATGGATTGCATGTCCAGACCCCAGATACGTGCGAGAAGGTAAGCCGCCGCCAGGATGAAAATCATTCGGATTCCGCGATCGATGACAGCGATCGTCACCGCCGGGATCGTAGGCCGGCCGACATCTTCCGAACCTGGCCGCAGAACGAAATTAACCCCGCGCTGCGTCATCACGATTGCCAAAGGCAGGAAGAATGCGGCGAAGGTAAACCAGAAGTATGTATAAAGGCCGGCGATGCGCTGCAGGAACAGGACGACGAAATAAGCAGTCAAGAGCCATGTCGCTTCCGTGTGACCGATGTGGCGCGCACCGTCTCGCTGCGTTCTTGGCCGACGCCAAATGGCGAGCAGCAGGAGCAACAGCAGCACGAAATCGGCGCCCAGTGACAGGACCATCATTCCGTCCTGATCGATGCCGAGACCTGGCAAGAGGATAAACGCGGCGCCGAAGAAGGCGAAGACGCCGACGATCCGGGGTAGCCAATAGGACCAATGGTCAGCCGCTTCGTTGGTGATCGGCAAAGCACGAACCTCGACGGCGTTCTCGACGTTCATGAAGGAAGGGACGAGCACGGCCATGACGTACATGCGCACACCCCATGTAACGACCGCCGCCATCAGAAATGTCAGTACAATCTCGCGGATAAGCATTGGCCAGTCGAACAACATGAACGCGCCGGCGCTGCCCAGTGCGAAAGAGACGATCAGCATGCTGGAATAAAGCATGCGACCACCAATCTTCTTGGCTCGCCCGACGGGCGTATCCTTCGGTTGCGCGATAATCCAAAGACGAAATGGGCGGGTGAGCTTGTACGTTGCCCAGGTGAGTGCCAGGCCGGCAGCGATGAACATCGCAATCAGCACAAATACGGCGGCAGACCCCTTGCTGGACATATCCTCCATCGTCTCTGCCCGAACGCGCGCGAACTGGCCTGGCAGCAAGGGCAAAGTTCGCACGATTCTTTCGATATGATGCCTGATCCCATCGAGCGTCGAGGATGCCATCGTATTCATCTGGCCGGGTGCGACCACGGCGTCGGACGATGCGTTGGTCGGCGAAGCTCCTGCCTTGGCAGGCGCTCCCGTTGACCCGGCGTCCTGATTTCGCTGTTCGGCCACCCAGGCCTTCACTGACGGATCGTCGAGAAGCTCGAACAGCTGTTTGACCCTTTCAGGCGGGACGGTCGCCGGCGCCTGCGCCTGCGCCTGACCAGCCAACAAAAGGGCGATCCCAACGACGAGCGGTCTGGCAATCAGGGCAAACATCGCAGTCAGGTCTCCGAGACGCCGTGCCGGGCGCGCCAGGGCCCTGGCTCCCAATCGTCGAGTGATGCGTGGCATCGTGCTGTTAACCTTCCGGTCAGATCGGCGAGCAACGACATCGATGTCCGTTGTTGCCCTACCTTGAAGAAACCGATGTTGCGGTGCAAGACGTCATCGTTCCGAACCAGAGCGTTACGCCGGCTACTTCGCGGTGTCTACTTAGCCGCCGGGGGAGGGCATTCCGGCCTAGGCCCAGCCTCCAGCCGTCATATGAACTGGGCATCGGTCGCTCGGCGGTCGACCGCTTCCGCACCGTTGCGGGCATTCGAAACCATGATGTTGCTTGAGATGCAATGCGCTCCAGGGTCGGCACTGCCATGCGGCAAATCAGGCCGGGAGCCGCCACATTCGCACACGACCTGTACCACGCAATTCCGTTTCCGCGAGTGGATCGCAGGCAAAATTTGGTCCAAGCAGTTGATGAGTTGCATCCGAAATACGGATTTCATCGGGCTCCGCGGACGTTTGGATACGTGCGGCGAGATTAACGGTGTCGCCCCATAGGTCATAGGCAAACCGCCTTTTGCCTATAACGCCCGCCACGATTGGTCCTGAGTGAATTCCAATTCTGAGTCTTATCGGTTCTCCTGCGAAGCGTTCGAGCTTAACCGCCTTCCGCAGTTCAAGTGCATAGTGCGCAAGGGCTTCCGCATGATCGGACCGCGCGGCGGGCAGGCCAGCGACCACCATCACACAATCGCCGATTGTCTTGATCTTTTCGCAGCCGTATCGCTCCGAGAGCAGATCCGCCGCCTTGAAGAAGTAATTTAAAATAGCGAGCGTCGTCACGGCTCCGACGTTCCGCGCTCTTTCCGTAAAACCGACGATGTCGGCAAAAAGCACACTCACCTCTGCGTAGTTGTCTGCAATTTCTTCGTGCGCTTTTAGCCGTTCCGCGATAGACGCCGGAAGAATGTTGAGGAGCAGGGCTTCGGCGCGCTGGTATTCACGTGACAATCCCTCTTGGCTCGCCCTCAACGCCTCGTTCATCGATTGTAATTTCTCGTTGAGTTGACGCTCCCTCTCTTGCAGGAGCGTCATTTCATAAGCCTTCTGTTGAAGTCGCTGCCTATTGTCGCGTTCGGCAGTGGCGTCAAGAAAGAGCAGCCACACGCAGGCATTGTCAGCAAAAAGATGGAGGTCCGCGACACGCCCGCTGGGCAGTTCGACCATGGCCATATGATATGGAAGCTCCGGGCAGGGCAGCAAACCTTCCATGAATTCAAGCTGCTCGGCAACAGGCTTACCTATGCGAACTGATGAGAGTCCGTAATGTTTAACGTTACCGCCCTTCTCAGCTATGCAAAGCTGGGCGTCGATTTTCAGATATGCGACGGAGTGCTCGTTGTAGAAGAAATCGTAAATCCAGCTTCTGACTTCTCGTGGCAATTCGTGCATGGTCTATTTGCTAACCATCGAAGCAAGCTGACGAAACGCATCATCAACATGTTCACCCGAAAGCGCACTTGTTAGATAGATTTGCCATCCAAGTTGCCTCAGTTCGTCAATTTCACTATCCGATATTGCCCACCGGTCGGCCAGATCGGATTTGTTGAACAGCAATACAAACGGCATAGCGCCGAATTCAGCCTCGGCCCGCTCGCGCAACGTGAGCGCCACTTCAAGAGTAGCGGCGCGGGTTCCATCGACGACAAGCACGAGCCCGCTCGCACCTCGCACATAGCTGACGCGGAATGAGCCGATATCGTCTTCGCCGGCCAAATCCCACAAAATCAGATCCACGATTTTGTCCGGGAATGCGACACTCTTCTTGTCGATTTTCACTCCCACCGTGGTCAAGTAGGTTTCTGAAAAGATGCTTTGCACAAACCTGCGAACGAGACTCGTCTTTCCGACAGCGAACCCGCCCAACATGCAGATCTTCTTTTGCAATTTCCTGGGCTCCGCCCTAGTGGAAGTTTACCGTAACCGAAACTCTGCGGTTGGCGGAGTTCCCCGTTCGGCTATTTTCAATCTCCGCTGGCTCAAAGGTGCCCGCGCCGCGAACCAAGAGCAACTCCGGATCGACGCCGCGCTTCTTGAGAAGCGCACGAACTGTTTCCGCGCGCGCGGCGCTGATCGACAATTTGGCCGTTTCACGGCCCGTCTCGTCCGAATGGCCGGTCAACATGAACTGTGCTGTTACGCCTGCGTTGCGGGCGTCCTTGGCCAATTGCTTCAACTGGTTCGCCAAATTGTCGAGAACCGGCAGTTGCTCTGGTCCCGGTACAGCCTTGCCAGAATCGAAGAAAATGTTGACCGCTTGAATAGCCTCCCTCAAATGAGTGAGTTGCGGAGGGGTCAACTCACGCAGCTCGGAGAGTTCTAGAGAGAGTCCGTCCGCGGACAGCTCTTGGGCGGCGACCCGCGCCCGATCTATCCAGGCGGCAGGAGCCTCACCCTGGGCAACGATGCGATCCTTGATGATCGAAAGCCGTACTGAATCCGGCGGAGTCAGCGACGCCATCAGCCGCTTCACCACGAACTTCGGGTCAAGGCTTTGATAGAATTGCCACTGCGAATGAACGCGAGCAGGATCGACCCCTGTTCCGGACAGCAGAGCCTTCGGGTCGGCGGCCTGCGGGTCTCTCAGGCCGGAAATATAGAAATGTCCGCCCCGCGCCGTTTGTTGGGCGACAATGATTCCGGCTTGGGCCTCCAGTCGCGACACATAAGTCTGCCAGTGCTCCGCCGCGCGTGCTTCGGGGCTCACATCACGCACCTTGGAGATGTCGAATTCCGGTCCGCCTGCCGAAAGCTGCCGGGCCGCTGCGCGCGCCCGATCTATCCAGGTATCGGGAGCCTCACCCTCGGCAACGATGCGATCCTCGACGATCGAAAGCCGAACCGATTTCGGCGGGGTCAGCGACGCTATCAGCCGCTTCAGGACGAACTTCGGATCAAGGCTCTGATAGAATTGCCACTGCGAATGAACGCGAGCGGGATCGACCTGCGTTCCGGCCAACAGCGACTGCGGGTCGGCGGCAAGCGGGTCTCTCAGGCCGGCAATATAGAAATGTCCGCCCCTCGCGGTTTGTTGGGCGACGATGATGCCCGGTTGGGCTTCCAGTCGCGACACATAAGTCTGCCAGTGCTCCGCCGCGCGTGCTTCGGGGCTCACATCACGAACCTTGGAGACGTCGAATTCCGGTCCGCCTGCCGAAAGTTGTCGGGCCGCTGCGCGCGCCCGATCTATCCAGGTATCGGGAGCCTCACCCTCGGCAACGATGCGATCATTGACGATCGAAAGTCGTACTGAATCCGGCGGAGCCAGCGACGCCGCTAACCGCTTCAACACGAACTTCGGATCGAGGCTCTGATAGAATTGCCACTGCGAATGAACGCGGGCGGGATCGACCTGCGTTCCGGACAGCAGAGCCTGCGGGTCGGCGGCAAGCGGGTCTCTCAGGCCGGAAATATAGAAATATCCGCCCCTCGCCGTTTGTTCGGCAACGATGATGCCCGGCTGGGCCTCCAGTCGCGACACATACGCCTGCCACCGCTGCCCGGCTTGCCAGGAAAGAAAGAACCAACCGCCTGCGGGAATCAAAACCAGCAGGACTGCAGCCAAGACCAGCCACGGAAATCCCTGGTTTGATTCCTCCTGCTTCAGTTCAACGCAGGTCTGCAACTCCGTCTCTACGCCGGCCAACTGCGAACTGTCGCCGTCAAACTGCTCTAGAGCCTGTGAGTATTCATCATGGATGCGAAGCAATATATCGCGAATTATTTCATGTAATTCCTCCGGCGGATTTCCCCGGATCACCGCAACCAAGGTCGCAAACGGTCCAACTTCCGACCAGAGACGAAGCTCCCCGAAGCGGATCGTGTCCAGGCCGCTCTGTTCTTTCTCGTTAAATGAGTCCCTTACAAAATCTTGAATTGCACTAAGCATAGAAGAAATGAGTTGAGGGTCTTCGCTAGTTGCATTATCAGCAGTTACGTGCGCTATCAAAAGCCCGGAATTGCGATTGATGAGAAAGACATGTTCCACACGATAGACAAGAGAATGCTTAAGAACAACTTCTGAGAAACTTGCCCCTGTTCTCCAAGCTTCAAGTCTCCACTTGAGCCCATGCCAGGTAAATATATGTCTTAAAGTTTCATTCAGCGACTGAAAGGTTTGGTCGATCTTTTCGCCGATCGACTTGCGAATAGCCGGCAGAAACACCGGATACAATATGTCCGTAAGCGTACGCGGGCTCTTCTGGATGGACCGTTGCACGGCCCTCTCGACAGCTGGCGCAAGGGCCTCTCCGAGTTGCGCGTGAGGCGCACGTGCGGCTGCACTGGGGAGGACGCCCCCCACTGCGGCCGCAAGCTGCTCTGGTTCGTCGAGCAGGTGCGTAACTCGTGAAAGCTCCGAAATTTCGCGGCCGACCAGCAACTGGCGCAGCGTTTCCATGCGAGGGTCGGCGGTTGGGATTCCGTCGAGACGCGCACGATAGTCCGGATCAACATTCCGGGCAATTTCGATCAAAAGGCGAGCCAGAGCCTCGCGATCAATCTCTGTATCGTTCGAAGCTCCTCTTTGAGGAAGGCTGATTGGGTCGACGGTCGACGTCAAGTTCCGATCAACTCACTTTCCACGTACGCTCCGAGTTGTTCTTGCTGCCGACGGGATCCTGATTTAGACATTTTGCAACCTCGACAAACAGGCCAGCCAAAAGATTTCGGTCGGTCTTGACGTTGCCGAGATCAGAAAACATTTTCTCCATCAGCATCTGAATGCTTTCATTCTTTTGCTTGATTTCCTCGCGCAGCAAATGATCGTTTCGATTTATCCGGTCCGCAACTTCCCGCTCAAGCTCGCTCAACTGATCCGACAACGCGCGCACCTGCTTTTCGAGCGCCTGATTTTGCTCGCGAAGATTCCGATCAATCTCCTTGTCGGCGTCGGCTCGCGCGTCTTTTTCGTTCCGCAATTGCGCCGCAAGCGAGTCGACCTGCTTCTTTGCATTTGACTCGTACATTTCAAGATTGCGCTTGGCCTCGGATTCGACATCCTTGAAGCGCTGCAAGACCCGTTCTTCAAGCTTGGAAAAGCGGCGGTCATAGTCCTGCATCTGGTTGCCGAACAGCAGATCACGTATCTTGTCGACACCTACAGCGTCGCCGGGGGCCCCGCTCTCGCGAGCCTGGCCCGCCATGAAGGTCAGCCCGCTTCCTTCTGCATTACTTATCAGATTTGCGTCCGCTTTATTTGCCGTAGAAGCGGTACTCGAAGATTCCTTGGCCATCCCATGCCCCTCCCTTTGAACATTGTCGCACGCTAATTTAGCAACTGGTAAACTTGCCAGCAAAACTGCCGACCCGCAAGCCGGAATCTTCTCGGCTTAAGTCGGTTCGTACGTCCCCATTCGGGTAGATTCGACATGCGGCTCGATCCAGATCAGCTCGCGTCTTCGCCCGCGACCATCTCTTTGCAGATGAAATGCGCGAAAGGAATGCCCGGCGCATCGGCCTCCGCTCTAAGCCGTCGGGCATGCGCGCTTGCCATTCGGCCTGTCTTCAAGTCTTTTTGCCCGCCTCTAATTCGCCCTTATCTTGACAGGGCAATGCTGCCAGCCGATGCCGTCATCCGGTTTTGACATTTGCCGACTCTTGCCGAAGAAGACGAAAGCTCGATGATCCAGGACAATGCTACCGCAAGGCGGTGTGGTACCGATGTTCAATGCCGAGCAAACCGTCGGCGCAACGCTTGCCGGCATCCGCCGGCAGACCTGCCAGATACTGGATATAGTGGTGATGGACGATGGGTCGACGGACTGATCGGCGTCGATTGTGACGGCCTCCGCCCGAGAAAGATCAACACATCTTGTTCTGCCTCGAACCAGGCGCGGGTAAGACGGCGTGGCGCATGATCCCTTGGTTTCAATCGTGGTTCCTGCGCACAACGCGGAGGTAACGCTGGCGCGCGCTCTCGAGTGCCTTCTCGATCAGGAAATAGTGGATTGGGAGGCGATCATCGTCGACGACGCCTCCACGGACCGCACCCCCGCGATCATCGCCGGTTATGTAGAGCACGATGCCCGATTTCGGACGTTGAGGTCTTGTGCGCATAGCCCCGCCGGCGCGCGCAATAGCGGGATTTCGACAGCGCGCGGCCGCTGGCTTATGTTTTTGGATGCGGACGATTGGGTGGATGCCAGCTTCCTTGCCAAAATGCTGGCCGCACTGAAATCCGCTCCCGATGCAGTAGCCGCCTATTGCGGTTCCCAGCGCGTGATGCCCGATGGCGAACTCACGCCGGCGAGCATCGCAACGGAGGTCGCGATCCAGCCCTTCGAAACATTCGCCCGCCGGTGTGCTATCCGCACTCACGCGCTGCTGGTCGACCGGGAGACAGTTGTCGAGTTGGGCGGTTTCGATGTATCTCTGCGCACCTGCGAGGACTGGGATCTGTGGCAGCGCCTCGCACGTCTGGGCAAAAATTGGGTGATGGTCGACGAGCCGCTCGCTTTCTATCGGGCCAGCCCCAACGCGCTCAGCCGCAATTCGGCGCAGATGCTGGCAGATGCCGAAATCGTGATCGCTCGCGGCTTTTCCGCCGATCCCAGGGTCAAACACCCGGCATCGGCACACGCCAATGGAGCGATTTTGGCGAACGGCGGCACCGCTTCCGAAGCGCTCGCGTGGTTCGCGTTGTGGAACGCCGCGTCAGATTGCGGCTGCGGCTCGCGCTCGATCAACCCGCAATCCCTGCGCGCGCTCCCGGCAGGACGTAAGTGGGCGCGTGAGGTCGCCAAGGTGGCCGTCGATGGCCTTATGACAGGAAGCCTGTCGGTGCCAGCGCAATTGGCTGCCAGGTGGGACAGGTTCGGCGGCTCCCTCACCGAGCTGATCATCGAGCTCGGCAAGGTCTGGAACAATCCCGACGCGGCTCGCCGCGTCCAGTATCACCTTGAGCAAATGCTGCTCGATGTCGACGATCTTGCCGCGCCGCGCAGGCTGGCGCGGACATTTGGAATTCGTGTCGACGCGCGAAATCCGGCCTCGATCGAAGTGCCGGAAGGAATAGATCAAATCTATGCCTATCTGATGCTGGATGGCCAGATCGAGGCTCTCGTGCAGTTCGGCATACTCGGGAACGTGACAAGGCGTCATTGGATTGAATTGATCCTGAATTTCGTGCCCCCTGAGCGGCTTGTGCACAGTGCCGCGCGGCTTGCGAGGCGATCGCCCGTACATGCACCGCAAAAGGGCGCCGGTGCCGATAAGTCAAACATGTTTGCAGCCGAGGCATTGTTGTCCATGGCGGGACGCCGGTCTGATCGGGACAGCCACTTCGGCAAACTCGCGGGATTGGCCGCGGAAGCGCAGGCGCTGGTTCGGTCGAGCGCCGAAACTAAAGAGCCTCTTGCAGCGCCGCGCCGTGCACGGGCCGAGGATGGGCGCGACAATGATCGCACGTCTTTCTGGAATCGCCATTTCGCGACCGAGGATCCCTGGAACTACGGTTCGCCCTATGAGCAGGAAAAATATGAGCGGCAGCTCGAAATTCTGCCCGCCGGTCCCATCGGACGGGCGCTTGAGCTGGCCTGCGCGGAGGGCCACTTCACGCGGCAGCTGGCGCCGCGCGTGGGCCATCTGACCGCAACTGACATCTCCGCCGTAGCCATCGGGCGGGCGCGCGCGCGATGCAGCGATCAGCCGAATGTTGAGTTCGGCGTACTGGATTTCTCTGCGGACACCCTGCCGGGCGAAATGGATCTGATCGTCTGTTCGGAAGCGCTCTACTACCTGGATGATCTCGCCGAGTTGCGGCGCATCGCCAAAAAACTCGTTGAGGCGTTGGCGCCTGGCGGCAGTTTCATCAGCGCACACGCATTCGTGCTACGAGACAATGTTGAAAGGACGGGCTTCGACTGGAACACATTCGGTGCACAAGCGATCTCAGAGACGCTGGCAGCGACCGACGGCCTCGTCCTCGAGCAATCGATCCAGACCGAGCTCTACCGCATAGACCGCTTCCGCCGCCTGTCACCAGGCGACGTGGCGACGGAACCGATGATAGATCATGTGCCAATCCGCGCACCCGTCGAAATCGGGGTCGCGCGAAATATCGTCTGGGGCGGGGCGCGGGCCTTGCGCCGCGACGTCGCACGTAGCGAGCGGCGACAGCGTATCCCTGTCCTCATGTATCACAGCGTCTCCGATGAAGGTCCGGCCGCGCTCGCCCGTTTTCGGATCACGCCCGCCTTATTCGCCAGCCAAATGGCATGGCTGCGCGCCAATGGCTTTCACGCGATTAGGTCCGAGCAGCTGGAATGGTTCATAGCCAATCGTCAGCCTTTCGTAGGCCGCCCAGTGCTCATCACGTTCGATGACGGCTTCCAGAACTTTGCCGACCATGCCTGGCCGACCTTGCGCGCGAACGACCTGACCGCGGAAGTGTTCCTGGTGACGGACTTGGTGGGTGAAAGTGCACAGTGGGACGCCTACAGCGGCCCGCCGACGCAGCTTATGGACGCCGGGACGGTGCGACGCCTCGCCGGCGAAGGTGCGTTCTTCGGAAGCCATCTGGCGACGCATCGCGCGATCGATGGCCTGTCGAGCTCTGACTTGGCCGCCGAGCTCCTGCGCTCTCGTATGTTCATCGAACGATGGACCGGTCGGCCAACCACGGCGTTCGCAGCGCCCTTCTCTGTCACCGACCGACGGCTTGGCAGGCTGGCCAGGGAGTGCGGCTATCGAATCGGCTTCGGCGGCAGACACGGGCCGGCGGACCTCGATTGCGATCCCATCGACCTTCCGCGCATCGAGATCCGCGGGGATCGCTCGCTCGACGACTTTGTTGGCAAAGTTGAGGCCGTGCTCGCATGAACGGTGAACTTGTCAGTGTCTAGTTTTGTAACAAGTTGCTTCCGCTTTTTATTCGGTGTCCCGCCCGTTACCTCGTTCGCAAGTCTATTGGGCGACCTGGGACACGGCTGACATCAGCTCCTGCGGGCTTGGCGCTGCAAACATGTATCGCCCACCCTCTGGAACCTCCGTGAAGCTCCAGCGGACGATCCCCTGCCGGTCCAGTAGAAACTGACCTATTAGTTGTCCGTGTCCCGTTGCCATCATCTGCTCGTCGGCTTCGGTCAGTTCGTAATGGTCCCTCTTGTTGAGGATTTCGCTGGCCGCAAGAGGATCCATAGGACCGGGCAACTCGCCTGGTATGTCGACCCGCATATCCTTTGCGGCTGCCATCGAGACCTTGTACGGCCAGTTCATCTCGTTTTCGGTGAATTCGAGATTGGGCAGTCCAAAAGCACGATGTGAAGCGCGTTCAGGGTCGGAGGCCGCAAGCAGGTTCGGCATCGGATGGTAGCGGAAATAGAGACGCGCCCGTTCGATCGGCGTGTTGACCACCGTCAGGCTCTCCACGCCCTTTTCGCGCAGCTCAGGATCAAGCCGCGCCTGGGCGGCGATATGGCGCCGGCAAAACGCACAATGCAGACCTCGAAACAGGCCGACCAGCACCGGTTTTTGGCCGCGAAAGTCGTCAAGCGCGATCTTGCCTTCCTGGGTAATGGCGTCGAGTACCACGTTTGGCGCACGGTCGCCTGGTTGAAGCGGCACCAAGTCACTACGCGCGGACATTTCCAACCTCCAACCCCGGCTAGTCGAGAAAAGGCAGCACCACAAGCGCCTCCGGGTCGAGCCCGTGCTGGGCGCATATACCCTGCGCCAGGGAAAAGTAGCGTTCGGCCTCGGCCAGATTGTCGAGGTCGAGATTCAGCGTTGCGAGACCATCATAACACGGAAACAGCAGTTGGGGTTCGCCCGTTTCGCGGGCTACGTCCAGTGCTTCGTGGAACAACCCGACCGCCAGGTCCGGACGGCCGTTGCACTGGTGGATCTGCCCAAGCACGATCAACGGCACCGGCAGGTGCTCGCGCTGGTCGAGCGCCCGGTCGATCTCGATGGCCTTCTCGGCAGCAGGTACGCCCTCCGTTGGACAGCGATCCGTGAAAGTACAACAGGCGACCGCCAGATTGGCGAGGAGGCGCGCCTGGAAACCCAAATCGCCAATACGGCGCGCCACTTCAAGACCGCGCCGACAGACCTCCATCGCCTTTGCCGGATCGATGGTCGTGTAAAGCACGCCGAGATTGGTGTAGCCGCGGCAGGCCGCGCCCAGCAGACCGGCGGCTTCGGCCAATTCAATGCTGCGCTCAACCTGACGCACGGCCTCGCGGTTTCGCCCAAGGCGAGCCAGCGCGACAGCCTTGGTATTGAGTGCCTCGGCGGTCACAAGAGTGGCATCACGCCCTACCTCGGAGACATGCTCCGTTGTCAGAGTGCGTACGCAATCCAGCGCCGCGTCTGCCCATTTTGCCGCGAGAGCGTGATCTCCGCTACGGAACGCCTGCCGGCCACGTTCTTGCCACAGGTGCGCCTGCTCGATCGGAGCATCCGCTCCATCGAGGAGCGCTGCCGCCTCAGCATAGCGGGCTTCTGCCTTGTCCCGCTTGCCGACGTCCCAGAGCAGCCGACCGATCTTGCGCAAAACTCGCGCCGAGGCGACGCGATTGGCCGACTCGCGGTATGCCTGCAACACAGTCTCGTAGTGGTGGTGCGCGATCTCCCGGCGGCCTGCCGGGCCGCTCAAATCGGCAATGCGCTCCGCAATTGCCAGTTTGAGCGGTGTTTGCCCGATCGCGTCCAATGCAGTCAGTGCTCGCTCGTAGAAACGAAGGGCGTCGTCGTTGGCGTATATCATACGAGCGCGATCGCCTGCCGCCTGCAGGTAATGCGCGCCCTTCTCCCGCTCGGCGCTCTGTGCGAAATGATGACCGAGCACGGTCAAATCCTCGAGCCGTTCCGGCTTGTCGCCGCACAGTTGCTCCAAGGCAGCACCGATCCGTCCGTGGATTTCGGTCCGGCGTTGCAGGAGCAGATTCTGGTAGATCACGTCCTGCAGCAATGTTTGCGTAAAGCGGTAGCTTTGCGACGAGACCGAGCCTGATCCGGCAACTTCCTCGATGATTTCCGCATCGCAAAGCAGCTCGCAGCCGGCTTCAAGCCGGTCGGGGTCGGCTGTCACGGTTTTCAGAAGTGTGGCATCGAAGCGCGGGCCGATTACCGCGGCCTCCTGGGCCAACCGGCGCACCTCTTGGGGCAGCCGGTCGACGCGAGCAAGCAACATTGCCTGGATAGTGGCGGGGATGCCGGTTGCGACTTCGCCTGCCACAGTCCGCCATCGCTGGCCGTCGCGCATCAGTACACCGCGATCGATAAGGCCGCGAACGATCTCCTCTACAAAAAGGGGGTTGCCGCCCGCGCGCTCGAGGATCTGGTTGAGAAGCCCTCCTGCGGAGTTTACCCAGCTCTCGCCGAAAAGCGCCGCCAGCAGGCTGCGTCCGTCATCATTGTTGAGCGGCGGAAGCCTGAGCGCTGTGTGACTGACCCGACTTGAGTCGAGCTGGTCGTTGTCCGGCGCCGGACGATGCGTGACCAGCAACATCAACCGCGTGCGTTCCAACCTGTCCATCACGAAACGCAGTGCCTCGAGCGACACGGCGTCGGCCCAGTGCAGGTCTTCGACGACAATCAACAGCGGCGACAACGCAAGCCGCCGTTCGATGATTGTGCGGACTGCGTAGAGAATTTGCCGCCGCAGCTGCTCAGGCTCGACATGCTGCAAGGTGGCATCGGGGTCGCCAAGGCCGAGCACATGGTAGAGCAAGGGCATCAGCCGCTTCGCCTCCTCGCCCTGCAGACCGAGATCGGCAAGCAAGCCTGCGAGCTTCCCCCGCATCTCGTCCCCATTGTCGTTTTGCATCATCCCGGCAGCGCTGCGCACCACTGCGCCCAAGGCGCCAAATGATTGTTCGCCGAGCGGTGAGCACGTGGCCTGTCGCACGGCGACGTCGCGAAAACGCTCCTCGTCGCCGACGCGGGCGACGAACTCCTTCACCAGCCGCGATTTCCCGATACCGGCTTCTCCGACCAGGCGGACAAGTTGGGCCGAGCCGCTGCACGCCTGGTCAAGGCTCGCCAGCATTCTATTGAGCTCCGCACCACGACCTATCAGCGGCGCACTGAGGCCGAGCGCCTCGAGCCCGCGCGCTGCACGCGGCGTCGCAAGCGGTGCGTCCAGTCGATGGACGAGCACGCTGCCAGCCTTGCCGCGAAACACGACATCGCCTAGCGACTCGTAAGAGAAGGCATGCCGGGTCAGCCTGTGAGTGAGCTCGCCTACCAGCACCTCACCCGGTGCGGCCAGCGATTGCAGGCGTTGCGCCGTATTCACTGTGTCGCCGGTCACCGAATAGGATCTGGCGGTGCCGATGCCCAATCCGCCAGTAACGACCGGACCGGTGTTTATGCCGATGTGGAGTAACAGAGGCGAGCCGGAGTGGGGAGTGCTTTCGCCGAGCCGCGCCGTCCGGGCGATCATGTCGAGAGCGGCGCGAAGCGCACGTTCCGGATCGTCCTCATGCGCGACCGGCGCACCGAACAAAGCCAGCAGTGCATCGCCGATGAATTTGTCGACGAAACCACCAAAGTTTCGCACGGCCGACGTCAATTCCTTGAACAGTTTGTTCTGCAGCGCTTGCATGACCTCGGGGTCGAGCTGCTCGCTGAGTGTCGTGAAGCCGCAAAGGTCGGCGAACAGCACCGTTACCGTCCGGCGATCGGCGTCAGAGACGGGATGCAGCCCTTCTTCGCTTTCGATGTTCGGAAGCAGCGACGGAGTTCGAGAAGGCGGCACAATGGTCCGGCTTGGTGTCGGAGCAGGCCGTTCGACGGCTTTTGCGGACGCACCGACGCTTGCCCCACATTTCGGACAGAACTCGAAATCAGGTGCGCAGGGGTAGCCGCAACTGGCGCATGGCACGGGCTGGCGCCTGCCACACCTCGGACAGAAGGCGTAACCGCCCTCAATCTCGAAACCGCAGCCCGAGCAGTCCATCGAACAAGACCTCACTGGTGGCCGTGACGGCGTGATCTCGCCCGCACTTCACGGCCAGGCTATTCATAAGGATGCACCGATAGCCGTCGACCAGCAAGTGGCAGCGCAACTGGGCATCGAACGATCCGTGCGGATCCTGTGGCAGAGCGCTGCGGGCAGGCATTGTTGAAGGGGCAATAGTTGTCGGATCCGTGAACGACGCCGAGATAGTCGCGCTTGCCGAAGGGGCTGTCGGCTCTGGCGGGATTGGCGTAAGCTACAGTTAAGGGGGTGCACACATGCACCGCATCATCGCCATAGCGATCTTAGTTCTCGCGGCCGCGTTCAGCTCTGCGCGGGCGGAGGTGCTGATCGGCGTCTCGGCTGCGATGACGGGACGGCTCGCCTGGATCGGCGAGCAGGGACAGCGCGGCGCGGAGATGGCGGTGGCCGACGTCAACACGGCGGGCGGCGTGCTCGGCCAGAAGGTGAGGCTCATCTCGGTCGACGACTTCTGCGATCCCGAGCAAGCTGTGGCGGCCGCCAAGAAGCTGGTGGCTGACGGGGTCGTGCTCGTCGTCGGGCATTATTGCTCCGGGGCCTCGATCCCCGCGTCAAAAGTGTACGAGGAGGCGGGCGTCGTTGAGATATCCCCAGGCTCGACCAATCCGCAGCTGACCGAACAGGGCCGTGCCAATGTCTTTCGCACCATTGGCCGCGACGACGCGCAAGGTTTCATCGCCGGCAACTACCTTGCCGATCGCTGGGGCAACAAGAAGATTGCGATCCTCCACGACAACTCGACCTATGGGAAGGGTCTCGCCGACGAGACCCGGAAGCAGCTGAACAAGCGGGGCGTGACTGAGGCCGTTTACGACGCATACATTCCCGGGAAGGACGACTATTCGGCCGAGGTCGCTGCATTGCAGACCGCCGGCGTCTCCGCCTTATATGTGGGTGGGTATCATGCCGAGGTTGCGCTGATTGCTCGCGCTGCACACGACAGTGGCTACACGGTTCAGCTCATATCCGGAGATGCTTTGGCGACCGAGGAATTTGCCCTGATCGCCGGCCCCGCGGCGGAGGGGACCCTCTTCACGTTCCCGGCGGACCCCAGGCGAGGCCCCGAAGCGGCTGCGGTCGTTGAGCAGTTCCGTGCGGAGAACTTCGAACCCGCGGGCTACACGCTGTTGAGCTACTGCGCGGTCCAGGTCTGGGCCCAGGCAGTCTCGAAGGCAGGTTCGCTGGAGCCGAAGGCCGTCATTGCGGCACTGCACGAACAGGAATTCGACACCGTCATCGGCCGGGTCGATTTCGACGACAAGGGCGACCTCACGAAGCAGAGCTGGGTTTGGTACGTCTGGCGCGGCGGAGAATACGTGCCGGTTGAATAGGGTTCGTTGATGGCCGGCGTGCCGGCTGGGACGTCTAGTCTGATGCAGACCAGTGTGGCCCGACTGTTCCGACCCGCCGAGATGCTTGAACGCCTCGGCATACGCGGCCGGCTGTTGCTCGCCTTTTTCGGGATCAGCGCCCTTGCGGTGCTGGCAACCGCTGCGGCGCTTTATGCCTTCCTCCAGGTCGGCGACGTCGTCGACCGAATTACCACGGATCGAGTGCCCTCGGCGCTCGCCTCCCTCCAGCTGTCGCGCCAGGCCGAACGGGTCGCTGCTGCCGCGCCATCCGTGCTGGCAGCGACAAGCAGGGCTCAGCACAGCGAGGTCTCGGCTGCCGTCGCGCTCGAGATGTCCCGCCTCGAGGCCCTGCGCACGGACCTCCGGGATACCACGTTGGGCACAGTGCCTTTGGCCGAGATCGAGGAAGCCGCGATTGTTCTGAGGCGCAACCTGAAGGAGCTCGACTCTCTTGTTGTCGCCCGGCTCGACGTGGTCACCCGCAAGGAGGCGCTCCTGAACCGCCTCGCCGCGACGACGACCGGAAGCCAGCGCCTTGTCGCCACCGGCATCCTAGTGATGGATTCCAGGCTCCCGCAATGGCGGGCGGTCGCAGCCGACACGTCGCTGTCGCCCGATCGACGCGCAGCGGCGATGGCCGACCTGGTCCAGGCGATTGCGGCCTACATCCCCCAGCAGAAGGCGCAGCTGGAGATCTCGGCGGTCAACGACGCGCTGGTGAAGGTCGCGAACGCGCCGACGCCGGGCGACCTGGCGTTGATCCTTTTTCCGCTACGCCGTTCGCTCACTGCTCTTGAAAAGGTTTCCACGGAGATCGACGAAAAGCTGCGGACCCGCTTCCGGCAGCGTGTCGACGAATTCAAGGGTTTGACCGACGGCGAGGACAGCATCCCCAAGGCGCGGGAGGACGAGTTTGCTGTCCTGGCACAGGGTGAAAGGCTTCTGGCCGAGAACAATCGACTGTCGCGCAATCTCACCGCTGGCGTCGATCGCCTGGTCGCCACGGCAGACCAGGAGATCGCTGCGTCGGGCCGCGAAGCCGCGCTCGTCCAGCGCTACGGCACCGCGGTTGTGCTCGGCTCCGCCTTCCTCAGCCTCCTGAGTTCGGTTCTGGTTGTCTGGCTCTATGTCGACCGCAGCCTCCTCGCCCGACTGGGGGCCGTGAGCCAGGGCATGCTCGCAATTGCGGGGGGCAACCTTCGTGCGCCGCTGCCAGCGGCGGGCCGCGACGAAATCGGGCGCATGGCCGAAGCGCTGAGACTCTTCCGGGATACTGCTGTCGAGGTCGAGGAAAAGAACCTGCGCGACGTTGCGGAAGCTCGTCAGCGGCTCATCGATGCCATCGAAAGCATCTCCGAAGGATTCGCTCTGTACGACGGGGACGACCGGCTCGTCCTCAGCAACAGCCGCTACCGCGAATTGCTCTACACCGGTCTGGAGACCGAACTGACGCCCGGCACGACATTCGAGCAAATCATTCGCCGATCCGCTGAGCGCGGCTACATCAGGGACGCCGAGGGGCGGGTCGAGGAGTGGGTCGCCGAGCGCCTCGCGCGGCACCGCAAGCCTGGCGAACCTTGGGTGCAGCGGCGAGGGGACGGGCGGTGGGTCATGATCAGCGAGCGGCGGATCAGCGCCGGCGGCACGGTCGCCGTCTATTCGGACATCACTGAGTTGAAGCAAAGGGAGGAGAACCTCGCCGAGAAATCCGTGGTTCTGGAGGCGCTTTCCAGCAAGCTGGCGAAGTATCTGGCGCCCCAAGTGTATCGCTCGATATTCACCGGCCGCCAGGAGGTCAGGATCGCCAGCCAGCGGAAGAAACTAACAATATGCTTCTCCGATATCGCCGGCTTTACCGAGACCACTGACAAAATGGAATCCGAGGATCTCACCCAACTCCTCAATCACTATCTGACGGAAATGTCGAAAATTGCTTCGGATCACGGCGCGACGATCGACAAATATGTAGGCGACGCGATCCTGATGTTTTTCGGCGATCCCGAGACTCGCGGCGTCAAGGAGGACGCGCTGGCTTGCGCGCAGATGGCACTTGCAATGCAAAAGCGGATCAGCGAGCTTGCCGAAGTCTGGCGGGACATGGGGATCGAAACACCGCTGCGCTGTCGCATCGGCATCCATACCGACTACTGCACCGTCGGTAACTTCGGCAGCGAGGACAGGATGGACTACACGATAATCGGCGGCGCCGTGAATCTCGCCTCGCGCCTGGAGCAGGAGGCGCCGCCGGGGGCCATCCTCATTTCCTACGAGACGTTTGCGCAAGTGAAGGACTCAATCGACTGTGAGGAGCTGGGGCACGTCCAGGTCAAGGGGATCGCCTATCCCGTCGCCACCTACCGCGTCATCGATCTGAAGGCCAATCTGGCGGCCGCTCGTCATGCCGTTCGAACCGAGCTGCCGCACTTCAGGCTGGAACTTGAACCGGAGTTGATGTCCCCTGACGAGCGTGGCGATGCCGCCACCGCACTTCGAGACGCGCTGGATCGGCTTTGTCGCAAGCCGGGGTAGTAAGGCTTGGTCCACAACGACCCCTCCCAATGGATGCAAGGAGTGGGATGCGGGCGCCGCTCATTGGCGCTATCGATGCGGAGGCCGTAGAACGGTCGCGGTCAGTCTTCGAACTCGGACGGAACGTCCGCATCGGAGCCGAGACTTAACATTCACCGCATCACTGAAGGTCCGGATATGGCGCGAGTTGCCCGTTCCGGGCGCCGCCTTAAACGGCAAAGTTTGACCCAGAGCGGGCGCGCGGCGTGACAGTGTCGTACGTCCGAAAGCGTGATAGAGCTGTCGTTGCCGATTTCGAACTCGTGGTGGACGGGTTCCGCAAGGCCGGTGTCGTGCAATGACAGGTGAGGCCAAGTCAAGTCAGGTCAGGCCTTGAACTGCAGACAGCTCCCAGGCAAGCCAGATTGTCGAGGCGGAAGCCGTCGTCGAAATCCCAAAACGCATCAGCGTCAAGGAAGCGGCCGGACCAGACGCCAGAGGCTCGCCGATAGTCGCTTGCGGTTGCGCACCAGAAAATCAACCTGAAATAAGGCTTGAAGTGAGGCTCAGGTCGGCTTGATCTCTGCCCGGCCGATCTTGCGCCATCTGGCGTTTTCGCGAACCAGTTTCAGGTCGTCGGTCGTCTCGGCAAATGTCCGCAAACGGTATTGCCGGAGCAGGTCCGGGAAGAGCGCCCCTTCCGGCAGGCCGGCAAGCTGCTCGCGGACCGAGATCTTTTCATCGATGACCCGCATGCCCCAGGCATTTTCCCGAACCTGCAGCTCCGCGGCCAGATCGCGCTCTTCCGGCGCGTTTTCGTCCAGCACGGCCAGAAGGATTGAGTGGAAAAGCGCTACATAGCCAATCTGTCTCAGGCCCCCCACGACCCGCACGCGCGGCAATATGGCAAGGACGAGGAATGTCAGGAACAAGTTCGGCAGCAGCACGCCGTCCAGCAGCGCCTGCCTGAGATACGGCCGCTCGAACGGGATGGAAAGACCTTGCGGCCTGTCAGGCTCGATCAGGTGCCCGTTCTCGAGAACGAGCTTGCGCACGCGGTCCTCGCGGATGCCCCAGAAATAGTCCGTAGCATTGGGCAGGAATCTGCCGAATGGGCTCGATGCGGCCTCTTGCAAGGCATGTTCGAGACGCTGGCGTCTTGCGGGCTCAGTGAGCAGCCTGGAAAGAAGGCTGCCGTCATATTCTAGATGCCGCGCCATGGCAGCTGCGGCGAGCCGATCATCGATGAATACCGGCAGGGCCATGCCGGCACGATCCCAATTGGCGACCAGATCCTCGTTCAGGGCTGTCAGCGCATCGGCGGCGGTTTCAAACACCTTGTCCTGGCTGGCAAGCAGTGTGCCCAGCCAGCGGCTGGCATCCGTTTCGTCGCCCACCGCTTCGAGCGCGCGCTTGTTGAGGGAGACGGGACCGGCCACGCAGGCGCTTTTGCGGCACAGTTTGTGGCGCCCCATGCCAAACAGGTTGACCTTGTCGTCGCCGACATCGAGCCATCCGGGCCCCTCCCGGCCAACTGTCTCCATGGTCATTGTCGTTCCCATGAAGCCGACGAAGGCCGACAGCCCGTTTTCGACCGCGCCGAGCCAGGCAAGCAGGAGGGCATCGAAGGTGATCCGGTCCATCAGAAGCAGGCAGTGCAGGCCGGACTGAATCACCGGTCTGTGCTCGAACTCGTCGAGGGCTTTGCCGATCTCCTCAGGCTGCATAATCCTACCGAGGCGCTGATGCAGGACCTCGCGCAGGATCGAGCGGGCAGCGATCGCCGGGCCCGATGCAGGCCTTGCCACCGGCCGCCACAGATGGCGGGCGTAGTCGGAAACCGGTGCATTCCAGTTCTGCTCGATGTCGCGCACGACCTCCGGGCAGAGCAGCGACAGCACAGCCAGAATTTCCGCCGGAGGCGTAGGGCTTGGGTCAAAGACGGCGGTCATTGGTCCCGTCTAGCCGCTTGCGGTGCAAACGCCAAGGGAGAGACCAGACTTGCTGGATGCGGCCGGCCCACACATAGATCGTAAACTCGATCAAGATGGTGTGAGACGAAATGACCGCGCCCTACGCAGTTCTCCATGAGCAATCACCTGTTCGCTGACCCGGCACGAATTGTCAGATTGGCTGAACAGCTAAGGCAAACAGCGGATCTTAGAACCGCAGCCGGGCCATGCTCAGGAGGTCGTGGTACTGCCCCTCGGTAAAGCCGGCCTTCACATGCCGGCCTTCGACCTCAAAGCCGTGGCTCTTGTAGAGACGGAGGGCCGCTTCGTTGTCGGCATAGACGGTCAATTCGACCCGCTTCAGGGCGCGCCAGTTGTCGGCTACGTCAAGCAGCGCGCCAAGTATGGCAGAGCCGATACCTTTGCCGACAAAGGCATCGTCAAGGCCAATATTGATCTCGCCGATGTGCGAACGGCGCGGCGAACCCTGCACGACCAGGCTGCCATGGCCGACGACCTTGCCGTCCAGCTCGGCAACGATCCAGGTGGTTTCCGGGCCGGACTTGGCGATGCGCCGCGCCACCTGCTCCACCATCTCGAAAGGCATCCTGAGCGTGCCCCAGCGGAAGCCCGGCATGTTGAAGATAGCGCAAAGCGCCTCCGCATCGCTTGGCCGGACGGACCGGAGCAGCGGCTGGATTTTCTCGGTGGGTGGCGAGGTCGTGCTGGTCATGGCGTTCCCGGCGAAGGCAATCGGCCCGGTACGATGCACCGGACGTCACCTGAAAATCCAGCCGTCTGTGCACCTATGATGCCGATTGCGAGCTAAAATACCGGGAGGCGGCGTAGAGTTTGGAGACGCCGCTGATGCCGATCCAGCCGAAAAGCGCGAGCCAGCACAATGTCGCGGTCGCCGTCCAGTCGATCCGGTGCAGCGCAGCGTCGGTGATGACGACGCCGAGGATGGCAAGCAGGCCAACCAGAAACTGCGCCAACCCGAGCACCAGCAGTTCCTCGCGCGGCGCGCTTCTCCAGACGAGATATGTACCCCCCGCACCGGCGAGGAAAATGGCGCTGTAGACCTGAGCGTGGAAGGCATCGATCGGCCATGGCCAGATGCCGCTGAATGTCAGGGGAAACAGCAACAGGCCGACGCCATAGAGCCCAAGGATCGCGGATTCCGCCGGCATGTAGCCGCGCCATGCGGGACTTAAGGTCACGCCTTTTGCAGAAGGACGGGCCCTGGCCCGCCACAGGAACAGCCCGGATACCGCGACCGAAGCAAGATAGACCAAAAACCACAGCCAGGGCGCTTTGCGCTCGAAGTTGAAATAGCCGAGATTGATGAACGAAGCCACCGACACGATGACGGTGAAGATGAAGGCCATGACGAGCACGAGCCTGCCGGGCGACCAGCGATTCCAGACCAGCAGTGCCGCCATCACGACCATTTCGGCGGTGTAGAAGCCACCGAGGAAGCGCGCATTGAACGGCGTGACGGCCCAAGGCCAACCCGGTTTGACCAGAACAGGCACGAAAAACAGGCCGGCGCCTGCGATCAGGACGATGATGACCACCGCAGAGAAAAGGCGCAGGGCCGCGGGAAATGGCGGATTGTCGGATGTCGGCATGGGAGAAAATCCCAAAGATGAAGGCTCCATGGACCATCATAGTGCTGCTTGCAGCCGGTTAAAATCCGCCGAATGGAAATTGAACGGTCATCGGGCTTATCCATTCGAATGGCCGTACGGTCCGTTTCGCAGTAAGATAGAGCACTCGGACCAAAGACCGGTCCGGTCAAAACCCCTCGGGGTGCATTTTCCGGAGCCTGCACGATGAACGAAGCTCAGGATCTGTTCTCACTTCTGCGACAATCGGCCGATGTCGATCCGCAGGCGATCGACGCGATCAAGCAAACCATCGCAGAAGGTGAGGACCGCGAACTTTGCCGCATCAATGCGCCAGCCTTCGCCAGCAAGCATGGCCTCGACGAGGAGCGCGCAATAAGCGCCTTTCTCCATGCGGCGCGGGTGGGCATCTTCGACATTTCCTGGAATGTTCTGTGCCCCGGCTGTGGCGGCGTGCTCGACACCAACGCCACGCTGAAAACCCTCCAAAAGGACGAATACACCTGCGCGCTGTGCTCCGAGGGCTATTCGCCGACCCTCGACGAGATGGTCGAGGTGACATTCACCGTAAGTCCCCGCGTGCGCAGGATTGCCGCCCACAATCCGCACGAACTGCCGGTGGCGGAATATTTCCGCCAGATCTACTGGGCGTCCGGCGTCGATCTGCCGGAAGAGGATTTCGCGAAAAAGCTGGAAGCGTTCTCGCTGGAGGATATCGAGCTTGCGCCCGGTGAAAAGGCGGTTCTGCTCATACAGCTTCCGTCCGAATTCATCATCGTCTTCGAGCCGGTCACCCACTCAGCGCAGTTCATCGACGGGAAAGGTGAACCAATAAAGGAGCGCCGGAGCCTCTCTTTGATCTTCGACCGCGACCATATCCAGAGTCAGACGCTGGAGATGCAACCCGGCCCGTTGCGCATTTCGCTGGAAAACCGGACCGATACCCGCGTGCTGCCGACGGTCTTCATAGCCGGCCAGGCATTGCATGATTTCCTGGGTAAACGCCGGCCCTTCCTAACCGCCAAGCGCCTGCTCACCAACCAGACGTTCCGCGATCTCTATCGCACGGATACACTCGACATCAACCAGCGCCTGAAGATCACCAGCCTGACGTTCCTGTTCACCGACCTGCGCGGATCGACCGAGCTTTACGAGCGGGTGGGCGACCTTTCAGCCTTTGATCTCGTGCGCGAGCATTTCCAGGTTCTGCACGAGATCGTCACGGCGGAGGCAGGCGCGGTGGTGAAGACGATCGGTGATGCGGTGATGGCGACCTTCGCGACGCCCGATCGTGCGATTGCTGCGGCCCTCAGGATGCGCGATGCCATGCGTACACTCAACGACAAGAGCGGGCGCGAGGATCTGCTGCTCAAGATCGGAGTCCATGCCGGCCCCTGCATCGCCGTGTCTATGAATGAGCGACAGGACTATTTCGGCCAGACGGTCAACATTGCTTCGCGGGTTCAGAACCTTGCCAACGCACAGGCGATCTTCGCCACTCGGGCGGTGGTCGACGACAATCTCACCGCCGATCTGTTGCACAGGAACGCACTGACGCCCGTGCCCCACGAGGTCTCGCTGCGCGGCATTGAGCGGGAGATAGCAGTATATACGATCCCTTGAAGACTTGGCCCTGAGGACTTGGCTCGTCCCGGCCCCTCACACCCGCCTATAGATAAAATAACGATCAGCGGGCACCGAAGGCGGCAGCGGGAGGCGTTGCAACTGCGGGTGATCGAGCGGCGTGCCGCTGACAGCGATGCCGCCGACGCGAAGCAGGCGCGCAGTCAGATCGGGAAGCCAGGTAGAGGTCACTGCATCGCGATCTTCATAGCCGGTGCCGATGTCGGCATGGACAAGGGCGGCGTCGATGCCAATGAACCTGCTCGCCGTCTCGCGTATTTCGCCGAGCACGAGGTTTTCAGCTTCGGGAATTGAGCTGGCGTGTGCGGCAAGTGCGCGGTCGAACGCTACGATCCGGCGTCCGGGCAGGCGCTCGCGCAGATGGTGAAACGTCCGGCCATTGCCGAGGCCGAGCTCAAGCACGGGCCCCTCCATCTTCGCCACCTCGGCGCAGACATGATCGAGTATGTCGCGCTGTGCGGTCATCCTGCGGATGAAACTGTCGAGGCGACTCATGTGCGATTGTATGTCCTGAACCAGTCCACGAAATCAACTGCCCCCGACCAGAGCGTTTCGCGGCTGGCGGCACTGGCGCGGCCGAACAGCGATGTCACTTGTATGGGTCCGCGGCGTCCCGCAACCCGTCGCCGAGGAAGTTGAACGCCAAGATGACGAGAACGACGGGGAGCATCGGCAAAAGCAGCCATGGATAGAACGCGATCACGCTGACGCTGCGCGCCTCGGTGAGCAGGATGCCCCAGCTGGTTATCGGTGCCCTCAGGCCGAGCCCGAGGAAGCTCAGCGCCGTCTCGCCCAGGATCATGCCGGGTATGGAGATCGTCGCCGTCGCGATCAGATGCGACATGAAGCCGGGAATGAGATGCCGCCCGATGATGCGGCTGCTTCTGGCGCCCATCAATTGCGCGGCCAGGACATAATCCTCCTCGCGCAAGGCTAGAAGCTTCGAACGCACGGCCCGTGCCAGTCCAGTCCAGTCGAGCAGCCCGAGGATGACGGTGATGCCGAAATAGATCAGGATCGGACTCCAGGTTATCGGCATGATCGCCGCCAGAGCCAGCCATAGCGGAATGCTGGGGATCGATTGCAGAACTTCGATTATCCGTTGGACGATCAGGTCGAAGATACCGCCGTGATAGCCGGCCAATCCGCCGATGACAATGCCGAGCAGGAAGCTGAAACTGATGCCGACGAGGCCGATCGTCAGTGAAATGCGTGCGCCATAGATGATGCGCGAGAGCACATCGCGCCCCAGCCTGTCAGTGCCGGCCAGAAAGAGCTGGCCGTTTTCGGCGGGGCAGACAAAATGCCTGTCACCTTCGATTAGGCCCCAGAACCGGTAACTGTCGCCCTTGCAGAAGAAACGGATCCGCTGAACATCATCCTGTTTCTCGACGTAGTTCCGCTTGAGCGTGTCCATATCCAGCGTCATCTGGCGGCCATAGACGAACGGCCCGACGAACTGGCCGTTGTGGAACAGGTGCACCCGCTGCGGCGGCGAATAGATGTAGTCCATGTTGCGTGTGTGCAGATCGTAGGGCGCCAGGAACTCGCAGATCAGTATCCCGAAATAAAGCGCTGCCAGGAATATGCCGGATATAAGGGCAAGCCGGTGCCGACGGAATTTCCACCACATCAGCCGCAACTGCGACGCCTGAAAGACCTTCTCCTGCTCCGGCGTCATCGCCTCGACGGACTGCAGGTCAAAGGGCTCGATGGAAACGTAGTGTTGCAGTGGGGCACCCGGAGCGGGCAGCGGCGATGGCGTGTTCATTTAGTGCTGCCGCCTTGCAAACGAATTCGCGGATCAAGTAACGCCAGCGCCAGGTCGGAAATCAGGACGCCGATGACCGTCAGGAACGCGAGGAACATCAGGAACGACCCCGCCAGATACATGTCCTGGCTTTGCAGCGCCTTGATCAGCATCGGCCCGGTCGTTTCCAAAGACAGCACGATCGCCGTGATTTCGGCGCCGGAGATGATGGCCGGCAGGATAGAGCCGATGTCCGAAATGAAGAAATTGAGCGCCATGCGCAGCGGATATTTGACCAGCGCCCTGAAGGGATGAAGGCCTTTGGCGCGCGCGGTCACGACATATTGCTTATGCAGCTCATCGAGCAGATTGGCGCGCAGCCGCCGGATCATGCTTGCCGTGCCCCCGGTGCCGATGATCAAGACCGGGATCCAGAGATGGGCGAGGATCGACTTCGCCTTGGCCCAGCTCATCGGCTCGCCGAGATATTGCTGATCCATGAGATGGCCGATGGACGTGCCGAACCAGATGTTGGCGAAATACATCAGGATCAGCGCCAGCATGAAGTTCGGAATGGCAAGGCCGAGAAGGCCGAAGAAAGTCAGGCCGTAGTCGCCCCAGCTGTATTGATGCGTGGCGGAGTACATGCCGATCGGAAAGGCGATGAGCCAGGTGAAGATGATCGTGACGAAGGAAACCAGCACCGTCAGCCACATTCGGTCCCCGACGACATCGCGAACCGGCAGCTCATATTCGAAGGAATAGCCGAAATCGCCGTGCAGCATCCCGCCGACCCAGTAGAAGTAGCGAATGACCGGTGGCTTGTCGAAACCATATTCCTTGCGCATCATCTCGATGCGATCGGAATCCACCGCTTCGCCCTGGGCCCGAAGCTCGGCAACATAGCTGTCGAAATAGTCGCCTGGGGGAAGTTCGATGATCGTGAACACCAGTGCCGATATGACCAGCAGCGTTGGAACCATCACGGCGATGCGCCAGACAAAATATCGAAGCACGCTCAGGACTCTCCAAGCCAGAATGTATCCGGCATATAGACACCGAAATAGGCGGTCGGGTCGTAGCCGTAGAGCGCCTTGTCAGGCAAATTGCGCAGCCGTGAGGACGCCAGAATCGGCTGATGCGTTCCGTTCACCGTGCCGATCGAAAACACCTGATCGGTATAGATCGACAGCATTGAATTCCAGATCTCGGCGCGCTCCGTGGCTTCGGTCGATGCGTTCCAGCGCTTGAGTAAAGCCATCAATTCGACCACAGGCGGAAGATCGGGCGCTTCGCCGACCTTGCCACGAGACAAGTAGTGAGCACCCCAGAGCGGCCATTGCAGCTGGTCGTCGACGGTGGGGGCCAATTGGTACGGGTTCATGTCGGCGGTCGGTACGCCATTGTCGATGCCCGACCACATCGACATCATGATCTGGCCGCCAAGCGCGCGGCTGCGGAAGATGTCACGCTGCGAAGTCCGGATGAACAGGGCGATGCCGATCTTGCGCCAGTGATCGGTGATGAGTTCGAGTGCGTCGGTTTCCAGCGTGCTTTCGCCGGCCGTTTCAACTACGAGCTGCGCCGAGCGTCCGTCGGGAAGTATCCGCAGGCCGTCATCGTCACGCGCCTGAAGCCCGACCTCGTCGAGCAGGGCATTGGCCTGGTCGGGATCATGGGCGACCCAGGCTTTCGCGAATTCCGGCCGGTAGAGCGGGCTCTCCGGCAGGACCGTATCGGCACTTTCCTGCGCCAATCCGTAGAACACAGCCAAATTGATCTCGCGCCTGTCCACAGCGAGCGACAGTGCGCGGCGCACGCGCACGTCACGAAAAAGGCCACGCCACACCTGGTCGGCACAATTCAGATTGGGCAGCAGCGCCAGCCGCGAACCCTGTGTGCGTTTCCAGAGATGCATCTTCACCGGGTAGCGCTTCTCCGCATCCTTCAGGAAGGAGTAATCGCTGAAGTCAATTCCCATGGCTTGCAGGTCGCTCTCGCCCGCACCGGTCTTGGCGGAAATGATCGCCGACGAGCTGACATTCATGACAATCCGGTCGACATAGGGCAGTTGCCGGCCATTCTCGTCTATTCGATGAAAGAACGGGTTCCGCTCGAAGACGAACTGCTCAGCCGGCGGCTTGGTCCGGTTCTGCCAGGGATCGAGCGTCGGCAGTTCCGGGTTCTCCGGGCGATACTGCCGCGACATGCGGATGTGCAAGAGCGTCCATTTCTGGGCCCGGTTCTCCTTCATTAGGCCGGCGAGCCGGAATGGATCCTGGTATTTCTTGTGGAACTGCTTGAGATAGGCGGCCGGCAGAACAAGCGATAGGGGCGAAGCAGCGGCGAGCTTGGGCAGGAAGTCGGGATTGGGCGCATCCCAACTATAGCGGACCGTCAATGGATCGACGATCTCGAAGCGTGGCGGCTTGCCGTCTGCCATCAGGGCCGGGGCGAGCCCGCCTTGCGAAAGCTCATCGTTCAGCCAGACATCTTCCCAGCAATAGCGAAAATCCTCCGACGTCAGCAGGCTACCGTCAGACCATTTATGTCCTTCTCGTATCTTGAAAGTGAAGACACGATCATCCGCTACATCGAAACTTTCGAGAATGTCTGCTTGCAAGTTAAGCTTTTCGTCGTAGCCGACCAGGCGAGCGTACCCGTAGATCGTCATCATCCGGATATCTTTCTGGCTGCCGATGATCGTGCGCAGCGTGCCGCCATACTGGCCGGGCTGCCGGCCCATCGCAGCGAGATTCAACGCGCGCGGGCGCTTGGGCAGGCGTTCGGCGAGCGCTGGCAGCGCCCTGGCCGTCAGCTGCGGCTGAAGAAATTCCGGCTCCAGATCGCCGGCGCGCAACGTGCCCGGCAGAAATGCCGAAGCCATGAGTCCAAGGACGGTGCGCCGGCTGATCAATGGCGTAGCTCGCTGACATCGGCCGAACGTCGGGCCAGCACGAGGTGGCCGCCGCCAAGATCGAGCGGCGACAGCATATCCTCGTCGCCCTCGTCGCGGAATTGCGGTCCCCATGCGCTGGTGTCGGAAGCGCCGCTGAGCTTCAGCGTCTTGAAATCCATCGGCCTGTCGAGATCGGGGAAAGGTACTGCGGCGACCAGTGAGCGCGTGTAGGGGTGGATAGGTTTCCTAAGCAGAATTTCGCGCGGCGCGAGCTCGACGATACGCCCGCCGCACATCACCGCGATGCGGTCTGCCATGTAGTCCACCACCGCCAGATTGTGGGAAATGAACAGGTAGGTCAGGCCCAGTTCCTTCTGCAGGTCCTTAAGAAGATTCAGGATCTGCGCCTGGACAGAGACGTCGAGTGCCGAAACCGGCTCGTCGCAGATCAGGAGTTCAGGCCCCAGCGCCAACGCGCGCGCGATGCCGATACGCTGACGCTGCCCGCCGGAGAAACTGTGCGGATAACGCTTTATGAAGCGCGGGTCGAGCCCGATTGCCTCCATCAGGCTCTTGACCGTGGCGAGTCGGGACGCGGCATTGCCACGTCGATGGATTTCCAGCGGCTCGCTCAAAATGTTCTCCACCGTCATGCGAGGTGAAAGCGACGAAACCGGATCCTGGAAGACCATCTGGATTTTCGCGCGCAGCATGCGCAGGGCGTCTCCCTCGGCTTCCAAGACGTCGATCGGACCATCGCGGCCGTTGAAGATCACGGACCCGCCGCTAGGGGTGACAGCCCGCATGAGGATCTTGCTGACAGTGGTTTTGCCGGATCCGCTTTCGCCGACAAGACCCAGGCACTCACCCCGCCTGATATCGAAGCTCACGCCGTCCACGGCGCGAACAGAGGTTTGATGATCTCCGCCAAACCATCCGGACTTGCGGATCGTGAAGGTCTTTGTCAGATCGCTGACCGATAGCAGGAGGTCGTTCGGCCCCTTCGATGCCGGCGCCGTCTGCTTGCCGAGCAGGTTCCCGACATTCACCGGCACCTCGCGGAGCGCCTTTAGCCTTTCGCCGGGCTTCAGGTCGAAATGCGGAACGGCTGCCATCAGGCCCTTCAGGTAAGGGTGGCCCGGCCGGCGGAATATCGCCTCCACAGGTCCCGCTTCCATGATCTCGCCATGGTACATGACCACCACCTCGTCGGCGACATTGGCGACTACGCCAAGGTCGTGCGTGATCAGCAGCATCGCCATGTTCAGCTTCGTCTGAAGCTCGCGCAGCAATTGCAGGATTTGCGCCTGGATGGTGACGTCCAACGCCGTCGTCGGCTCGTCGGCGATCAACAGGGCGGGCCGGCAGATAAGTGCCATGGCGATCATGGCGCGTTGACGCAATCCTCCCGAAAGTTCAAAGGGATACATGTCATAAGCGCGCTTGGGGTTGGGAAAGCCGACAAGTCCGAGCATTTCCTCGGTGCGCGCCTTGCACTCCACCCGGGCCATGGGCGTATGAATCTGCAGGGATTCGCTGACCTGATTGCCGATCGTATGCAGCGGCGACAGTGATGTCATCGGCTCCTGAAAGATTTTGCCGATGCGGCTGCCTCTCAATGCCCGGATTTCGGGTCCGTCACGCGGCATCTGCAGGATATCCTGCGTCGTGCCGGGCTTTTCAGGATCGGAAAACAGGATACGGCCGCGAACATGGGCTGTGTTCGGCAAAATGCCCATAACCGCCTGGCTGAGAACCGATTTTCCGGAACCGGACTCGCCCACAAGCGCGGTAACCTTGCCGGGCAGGACGCGAAGATTTGCACGCCTGACGGCATGCAACGGTCCCCCTATAACGGCAAAAGAGATGCCAACATCCTCGATCCGCAGCAGATCAACGCCCAAATTCATTCTCACACCAGCCCCCACTCTGGCACGTCCAGAAGGCGAGACTAACGCATTGCCAGCCTAGAGCAACTTGGATTCGAACAGTCGCCAGTTCCCTGGCGGAACCGGCGGCCGGACTGCATACCAAACGCGTTCGGATCAGATCGTGGCGGTTACTGGAGCTTCCTCGGGTCGCCCGCGGACGGCCGCGCGGCATTGCGATGAAGCAGCATGACCTGCTCGGCGTCGGATATTCGGTCGTAAATCGGCTCCAGCGCACCGTCTTCGTCGAGTGCGAGAGCACCCGACAAATCGGGTGAAAGCACCGTTAGCTTCTGCCTGATGCCCGCCAGTTCCTCCATGCCGAGCGCCAGCCAGTTGTTGGCGCCGCAATAGCTGGCGAAGTCTTTGCTGGCAAGAACGCTGTGCGGATATTTCTTGGTCAGGGTCTGGAGGCGCTGGACCTCATTTACAGCCGAGCCGAAGACAGAGAATGTGAGCCGGTCGGTAAGCCCGACATTGCCGAACATCACATTGCCGACATGCAGGCCGATACCATAGTTTATGTCGCTCAATCCCTGCTGCTTTCTGCGCAGATTGAGATCCATCATGCGCGCGGTGGCCTTGTGCGCTGCTGCAAGAGCAGCCTGGCAGGCGATCTCGGACTGCGAACGGTGCCTTGCGCAAGGGTAGACGGCAATGAAGCCATCACCTATGAAACTCATGATCTGCCCGCCCTTGCGATTGAAAGGTGCAGCAGCAGCGTCGAAAAACTGGTTCAGCGTATCGATATAGACTTCGCGGCCGGCGGTTTCGGCAAGTCTTGACGACCCGCGCATATCGCCCATGACCAGTGCCGCCCGGATTGTATCACCCTCGCCGCGCTTGATCTGGCCGTCGAGCACGCGCCTGCCGGCGTCGCCGCCGAGATAAGTGGTCATCATGTTGTCGGCAAGCTTGGTGAGCACCGCCATCTTGGTTGCGATAGCGAGATGGTTCTGGAGGCGCAGCAGCGCCGAAATCATGCTGTCGCTGAAGCCTGCAGCACTGTCGGTGGACCAAGATCCGATCATGCCCTGACTGGTGTTGCCGCTGAAGGGATGGACGAAAGCCATGTAATCGGTGACGCCCATAAGCTTGAGGTCGTCGAAAATAGGAAATTCCGACGGCACCGACGGGTCGAGCCGGCGCCGCAGATGGTCGAGCTTGTGGCTGAGCAGATGGTAGTATGGGCTGGTCAGGAATCTGTCGGAATGAACGCCGTTCTCCTTGCGGAAGCCCTCCACTTCCAGGCCCTGGCCGCGCAGCCAGGTGAAGCCAAGCGCGTCATAAAGCGGATGAAGCATCGAAAAGCTCAAATGCACCCGCTTCAACGGCAGGCCGGCAGCAGCCAGCCGTTCACAAAAGCCCCTTACCAATGTTTCCAGGTCGTCGCCCGCCAGCGCCGATTGGGTCAGCCAATCGGCAACCTTATCCATGAGAATGGCAGAAATTTCTGCTTGCGCTGTGCTCATGCTCTCTCGAAATCTCCTTGATCCGCCACAAATTCGCCGGCTCGAACGCCGTCAGGCCTTCACCACCGTCTCTCGGGCTAGCCCGAGGCGGCCAAAAACATTGCGCGTGTCGACGATCAGTCGAGCGTGATCCGCGATCGCCTGATAGTTGATCGCGTCGTGGTCGGTTGCAACGACGACAGCGTCGAAATCCTTCAAGGCCAGCTCGGTCAATTCGACCGAGCGACGCCCCTTGATCGCCATATGCTCTCGTGTGGCCGGGATTTCGGTAACATGCGGATCGTGGAATTCTGCCTTGCCGCCCCATTCCTCGATGAGTTCAATGAGCCGCAATGAGGGGCTTTCGCGGATGTCGGGCACATTCTTCTTATAGGCGAGCCCGATGATGAGAATACGCGAGCGGCTGAGCGCCTTGCCGCAGCGCCGGTCCAGCGCCTTCGCCAGTTCATCGACGACATGACGCGGCATGGCCGTGTTGATCTCTGCCGCCAGCTCGATGAAGCGGGTCGGCAGTTCGTATTCGCGCGCCTTCCAAGTCAGGTAGAAGGGATCGATCGGAACGCAGTGCCCGCCAAGTCCGGGGCCAGGATAGAAAGGCATGTAGCCGAAGGGCTTGGTCTTTGCCGCCTCGATGACCTCCCAGATGTCGATTTCCATCGCACCGAGCACGACCTTCAACTCGTTGACGAGGGCTATGTTGACCGAGCGGAAGATGTTTTCCGTCAGCTTGACCGCCTCGGCGGTCGCCGTGGTGGAAACCGGAACGACGGTCTTGACCACGCCCTGGTAAAAAGCCTGCACGAGCGTCGCCGCTTCAATGCCGTCCCCTGCCACGACCTTGGGGATCGTCGCGACTTCAAAGCTGCGGTTGCCGGGATCCTCGCGTTCGGGCGAAAAGCCGAGGAAGAAGTCTGTCCTCGACCGCAAGCCGGTTTTTTCCAGGATGGGCTTGATCACGTCGTCGGTGGTGCCGGGATAGGTGGTCGATTCCAGCACGATCAGCTGGCCGAGACGCAGATGCTTCGCGATGGTGCCTGCGGTGTTCCTGACAAAGGAGAGATCCGGCTCGCGGTGTTTCGTCAGCGGTGTCGGAACGCAGATGATGATGACATCGCAGACGGCCAGTTCGGCAAAATCCGCAGTGGCGCGGAACCGTCCGCTCGCCACCTGGCCGGCAAGGGCTGTCGGAGTCACCGCCTCGATATAGGATTGGCCGCTGTTCAGGCTCTCGACCTTCTTGGCTTCGATGTCGAAGCCGGAAACCGGGAAGCCGGCGCGTGCGATCGCAACCGCCAGCGGCAGCCCGACATAGCCCAGTCCGATCACGCCGACTTGCGCGGCACGCGTCGAAATCCGGTTCAGAAGACGGTCATATGTCGATCGTGAGGCGTCCAACAATCTGCTTCCCGTCAATTCGGACAGGCCGTCCGCTTCCATGGTGAGGCTCACCGGCCCCAAGAGCCCCGAGGCATATTGCGGAAAATCGATGTCCGCAAGCCGTCAGACCGGCACCTTCGCCTTCAGGCTTGCAGCAGCCATCGCATAGCCGCCGGCGGCGCCATCGATGAAATGAACGTGATCGCGCTGCAGCGGCGATGCGACGAGGCATGTCATCAAGGCCGATTTCTGGCGGTGCAGGCCATAGTTGCAGGTGCCCGCCTCTTCCGCCTGTTTCAGCCGGTTCTCGATCCGTTGCAACACATCCGCGTCAACGTCGATGGTCATCTTCAAGCCATCGTCGAACTTCCGGAAATCCGAATTGCTGGCCACTTCGCGTTTGTAGATCTTCGGATCGAATCTGCCGATCGTCCAGCCAAATCTATCCGCAACAGCCGTAAGCGTCATCAGGAACACTATCCACAGCTTCGACAGCCACCGCCGTCCTGCCGGCGCCGTGGCCCGCGCCTCGATATCGAGGCCGGCGGGCAGCAAACTGTAGTCCGGCCCGTTCACCGGCACCGGGTGGCCATCGCGTTCCTGCCTGCCGGCAAGGGCGATGATGTCGGAAACCAGAGACTGAAAACCGCGCAAATCGCGCGACGCCCCCGGTATGGCTATGATCGAGACGATTTCGCCGTGCCGGGCTTCGATCGGGTTCCAGCGGCACGAGAGGCCGGTCAGGTCCGGCCGCGCGCCGGCCGGCGCAGGATCGATGCGGTAGCGCCCCGCTTTCATCTCGGCTTCCGCCCAACTGCCACCACCTCCGGCGAACATGGCGTAGAAGACCGCATCGGAGGCCTGGAACCTCGCCACGCGAACGTCGAGGCCTTGCGCTCTTATATCCTTTATCGGCACGATTGCGGCACGCAAGGTCAGATCCAGTTCGTCCGCCACCCATCTCTGGACAGCCGCCAACGCGTTGCGGGTGATCTCCAGCGCCGAGCCGGGAAACGCCACGAGCGCGCCGTCGCCGCCGAAGACAAAGGGAAGATCTTGCCTATCCAGCGCATTGAGCAACGCCGAAATGACGCTGGCGCCGGCCATATTGACGGTTTTATAGCGCCCCGCCTCGATCGCCCTGGTCGAGCCGACGATGTCGGCGGTGGCCAGCGCCCAGCTATCGGGGAGAGGCTGATAGTTATCGATATCGGCAACGCTTTCGAACTTTGCGAAGACCGGCAAAGAAGCGACAAACGGGTCGGACGCGGCAGCTGTTTCCATGAGCATCAGATAGCACATTCCAGTGCTTGAGGGTGAAGTCGATCATGCTTCGAAATTGACTTGCGCAGGCTTTCCGATGATAGGGTCCGGCGATGCGAATTGCTTTCTACGCGCCGCTGAAGTCGCCCAATCATCCCGTTGCCTCGGGCGACCGCCAGATGGCACGGATGCTGGTCAAGGCGCTGGAGCATGGAGGGCATAGCGTCGAACTAGCATCCGAATTGCGCTTCTATCTACGTGAACCGGATTCGAAAAGTTTCAATGCGCTCAAGATCGAGGCCCGGGAGGAAGCCGCGCGGCTGGCAAGGCTTTGGGATCGTCACGGCAAGCCCGATCTGTGGTTCACCTATCATCCCTATTACAAGGCGCCCGACCTGATCGGGCCTGAACTGGCGTTGGCCTTTGCTATCCCCTATGTGACAGCGGAAGCCTCCTATTCGAAGCGGCGCAACACCGGTTTGTGGGCCGATACGCAAGCGTTGGTGGCGCGAGCCGTCGAACAGGCAGCGCTGAACATCTGCTTCACGCAAAGGGATCATCAGGGACTGGCAGATGCGATACCCGACGCCGCTTTCGGCATGCTTTCGCCTTTCATCGACACATCGGTATTCCGGGAAACGCCGACACGGGGTTGTCCGACGCGCCTCGTTACCGTCGCCATGATGCGCCCGGGCGACAAAGTCGAAAGCTATCGCATGCTGGCGCAAGCGCTCGGTTCGATCGCTCACCTGCCCTGGACCATGTCGGTCGTCGGGGACGGACCTGCCCGCGAAGAGGTCAGAGCGCAATTCGCCGGCTTGCCCGCCGACCGTATCGAATGGCTTGGCGCGATTGAGCCAGCCGCCGTGCCGGATGTCCTTTACAGTGGGGGAATTTACGTCTGGCCGGGTTTCGGCGAGGCCTATGGCGTTGCCTATCTTGAAGCACAGGCCGCCGGCCTTCCGGTTGTGGCTCAGGACATCGCCGGCGTGCCGGAGGTCGTGCGGGATGGCCAGGCCGGGTTTCTCACCCCGCCGGGCGATGTGGCGGCGTTCGCTTCTGCCATTGAAAGGCTTCTGGCCCGTAACGACGAAAGATCCATCATGGCCGCAGAAGCCAGACGTTTCATTCTCGAAGAACGTTCTCTCGGTGCTGCGGCGGCGCGTTTGGCCGAATTCCTTGCGAAGATTCCGGTCTCATGACATTCGGTCAGATCTGGCAACCCTTGGTGGAGGAACTGGCGAGCCGGCAACGGGCGGACCGTAAGGCAGAGTTCTGGCTGCGCGACGACGACGCCGTGGATCCGACGCCTGCGCTTGATCGGCTGCTCGACCTCACCGGCGAATTCGCGGTTCCGGTGACCCTGGCCGTCATTCCCGCCCTGACTGACGAGAGGCTTGTCGTTCGGCTCGACGAGGCGCCGCATGCCACGGTCGCCATCCATGGCTGGGCGCACCGAAATCATGCGCCCGAGGGCCAGAAAAAGCAGGAGCTCGGTGCGCATCGCCCACGCGAGGCGGTGCTCGATGATCTGGCTCGCGGGCTGTCGCGCGTAACCGGCCTGCACGGCGCACGTGCCGTTCCGATGCTGGTGCCACCCTGGAACAGGATCGACGCCGGCTTGGTATCCGACCTTGGATCGATAGGATTTTCGGCATTGTCGGTCTATGGGCCGCCAAGGCCGGCTTCACTTGCGGTCATCAACAGCAATGTCGACATCATGGATTGGCATGGCACGCGCGGCTGCTGCGATCATGGCCTATTGGTTCAGGCTATCATCGCGCAATTGCAGCATGCATTCGATCGGGGCGAACCGGTGGGCCTGCTCACCCACCATCTCGTACATGATGAATCGGCATGGCTTTTCCTCGAACGGCTGTTCACCGTCACTGCACGGAGTGAAGCCTGCGCATGGCTTCCGATCAGGACATTGATCGGGCGCAGCGCCGGTAGAGCAATTCCAGGAAAAGTGTGAACGGTTTTCCCGGGAAAAGCGCGTAGCGCTTTCCCTTGGGAATTGCGTCAGAGAGATAGAGGAAAATAGCTCAGCGCTTTTTGCGCAATGAGACTGGAAGTTTGAGCGTCTGGCCATCCCGCGCGGCAAAAGCGCCGGTAAACCTGTCCTTGGCCAGTTTCTCGATCTTGTCGAGTTCCTTGTCGGTGCGTGTCGGATCGTGGTGAAACAGGGCAAGCCCACGCGCACCGGCCGCCTCACAGAGCTTGACGCCCTGTTGCCATGTCGAGTGCCCGTAACCGCGGCGGCGTTCCATTTCCTCTTCGGTGTAGGTGCAATCGTAAATAACGAGGTCGGCATCTTCGATCAGGCCGAGCACCGCCTGATCGAGTTTGTCCGGCTCGTGCTCAGTGTCTGTGATCACCGCCACGACGCGGCCGCCCCATTCGACCCGGTAGCCTATGCAGCCGCCCGGATGGATGAGACTGCCGGTTCGGACCACCACCCCTTCGCGCGGCCGAAGCACGTCTCCGGTTACGAAATCGCGATAGTCAAGGCTTGCCTTGCAGGCCTCCAGTTTCACCGGAAACCACGGCGGCCGCATGAACTCATCGACCATCTGCCGGGTCGTCATGTGTCCTGCAAGATGCCCGGACCAAAGCGTAACCTTGGCGCCCCGGTCATAGATCGGCGCAAAAGACGGCAGCCCGATGATGTGATCGTAATGGCAATGGGTGAAAAGCAGGTCGAAATCGGTCACGCCCAACGCCTGAAGCGCCGCGCCGGCAGGCCGTAGGCCAGAGCCTGCGTCGAACAGAAGCGTATGCTTACCGCATCGCATCTCGACGCAGATTGAGTTGCCGCCATAGCGAGAGAATTCTGGCCCTGATACCGAAATGCTGCCGCGGACACCCCAAAACCTGACCAGGAAAACGTTGTCGTCCATGCTACCCCTTCGCCCATCATATCCAAACAACTGCTGCTAGGCGAGACAGGCTTTCTCCGGGTGATCTTCTCAGCGAGAGGACAGTGCCGTCACGACGGCGAGGCGTCATTTGGCGCTTCGTGCGTCGATCAGATCCGCCGTCGTATGGCTTAGGCGATCGGCAAGAACCCGCAATATCTCGATGGTCATTTCCGGGAACTCCCTCATAAGCCTCAGGAAATGATCCTTGCGGATTCTCAGGGCTTCCAGCGGACTTGCCGCTCTGACGGTGGCAGTGCGGGAGCTGTTGCACAATATGGCGATCTCGCCGACGATCGAATTTGGCTCCAGTTCGGCAACTTTTATCGGCCCGCTGTCGGAATCGACAAGAATATCCGCCCTGCCTGAAAGGATGACATAGGCGGCGTCTCCCTCGTCGCCCTGCCGGAAAAGGATCTGGCCGGCGCTGTAGCTGACACGATCGGATGTGAACGCAAGCAGCTTGAGCTTTGTCGGCTCGATGGCAGAGAACAAGGGAACGCGTTGCAGCATTCCAACTTCATCCTTGAGCAGCATTGTCGCAAACCTTCCAAAATTCGCGTTTGCCAGAATAGAGCAACGGACGCCCAGATGGAATCAATTCTCTTTCCGGGATGGCGAGACAAACCACGCGAAAGGCCGCGAGCCCGATGTCGTGCACCGGCAGAATGATCCCATCTGCATGTCCGTTGCTCTATGACAACAGTTCCTTGAAGATACCGTTCCCTGCCAAAAGTGTCTCGTGTGTTCCGTCTTCCGCCAATTGACCCGAGTCGAAGACGATAACGCGATCGAACATCATCGCCATTGCCGGATTCGTCACGACCCACACAATTGCCGGCGAATGGCCGTCGCGCCTGGCTTCCTCGAGCACATTTCGCAGCACCTTATCCTGCATGCGCTGGTCGAGCGCCGACAGCGGCCGGTTGAGAATGAGAAAATCGGGACGCTTGAGCAAGGCCCGGGCAACATCGAGCTTCTGTCGCTGTCCACCGGTGAGCCGCCTGCCGCCGGAGCCGACGTTGAAGTCCAGGCCGACATCCAGAAGTTCGCCATAAAGCCCCAGTTCGTCAAGAATGTCATAGACGATGGAGCGTATGCGGTCCGGCGCGTCGGGATGATTGTTGCCCACACGCCCGAACAGGACATTATCCATGACGGTGGCCGCGGCAATGTATTTGGCAGGATCATACCGTTCGACCGCATTGTGCAGCTCGGGCGGCAGGTCTTCATAGAACCGGTTGCGTGCAGCGACGATCTTGCTCATCAGCTCGTCGCTCAGCAGGCCGAAGCGGTGCCGGGGCTCGATATAGGCAAAGCTCAAGGTGACGATCATGGCGCGATCGTTCTCCGAAACCGCCTCGTAGGGACGGTTCTTGAGCCGTTGCAGCAAGGTTTCGTAGGCGGGTATCTCCTCCGCGCTCATGAAGGCGAGCTGCTGGAAGAACTGGTGATCGGGCGGCAGGTCGGCAAACAGCTCGATCGCCTGTTTGGCGATCTCCAGGCCCATTTCGTAGAGCGTGCGGTCGAGGCCGGCTTGCCTCAGCACGGAAGCAAAATAGGGATTGGCCGCCAGGGCCCTGTCGGCCAGTTCGGGGCCGGCGGCAGCGCCGAAGAGCAGGTTTTGGCCGATCGTTGCTTCCTTATTGTAGGCGCCCGGTTCGAAAGGAACCACCAGTCCGCTCAGCCCCTCTTGTTCCAGCCGGGTCCGCAGCGCCGCACGCAGCTCGACGATCCGCCTGGCAAGCTCCGTGTGACGCGTGAGGTCGGCCGATGAGCGCAAGCCAAGATCCAGAATGTCGCGCGACAGAACAACCGCGTCGAGCACCCGGCGCACAGCTTCAAAGAGGTCGTGCGGGCCGGTAGCGCCAGCCGAAGCATAGTTGATCCAGTCGCTGTGGATATCAAGATCCGGATTGCCCGACCGGCGCGCCTCGTGAATGTTCCAGCGGTGCTGGTCTGCCGCAGCACCGTCATAAGGCACCGATGTCAGCGGCGCATGCTTCAACCCGTAGAGCAGGTTGTCGCGGAGGCTTGCCTGGAACAGGAAAACATCCGACGAGGCATACGACATGCGCCGGCCGGTTACTGCTTCGGGGAGTTCAAGCAGGTCGTCGCTGCCCGAAGCGATCCTTCCACTGTCCGGCCAGATCAGCCGCGCGAAGGCTTCTGCAAGCGCCTCCGCTCCACCTGTTCCGGTACTGACCAGCGCCACCGTCTCACCCAGCTTGACCTGGAGGGAGATACGGTTGAGGAGCATTGCACCGCCATCGTCTGCTATGGACAGATTGATCGCCGCGAGCGGCTTGGTCATCGGATCGGGATCGTCGATCGTCAATGCCCCGATTTTCGGCGCGATGAGACCTTCGACGGTGAACTGTTCAACGACCTGTTGATATTTGACCTGGACATCCTGCCGATCCTGATCCCAGTCGATCAGTTCCTTCATCGGTCCGGGCAGGTCCTTGTAGGCGCCGATCACGGCCACGAGCTGGCCGACGTCCAGCCGCCCCAGGATGACCAGATACCCGCCGATCATGTAGAACAGAAAGGGCGTGAGCTGCGCGAGAAAATTGTTGAGGAACTTCACCATGAATTTCCATTGGTAAAGATCGAAGCGGATCTTGAAGATGAGCCCGAGCCGGGCAGCTATGTCGGCGCGCTCGTAGTTTGATGTATCGTGGACGTGAACCGCGCCGATGCCGTCGACGATTTCGCCAACCCGGCCCGAAAGCGCGCGCGCCGTCAACTGCCGTTGGCGCCCGAGCACGATCAGCCGCCGCCGCATTCGCGGGATGAGCACGATCTGGATCGCCACGATCACGACCGCTATCATTCCGAGCCAGACGTTCTGGATCATGATGAACAGCATGGCCGTCAGCGCCTGGCCGCCGAGCAGTACCGGCTGCAGGAAGGCGTCGCCGATGAAGCCGCCCAGCGGCTCCACCTCGTCCTTCACCATGGTCGCCACTTCGGCGGATTTGACCCGCTTGAAGTAAACCGGCGGAAAACGCAGCACACGATCGACCAGATCGAAGCGGATACGCCGCAGCATGCGTTCGCCGAGGCGGCCCTTGTAGGTGTTGATGTAGAATTTGAACAGGCCGTTGATGACGACTAGCAAGAGGAACACAAGGCTCAGGGCAAACAAGGTCTCCTTGCGGTCGAGCTGAAAACCGGAGAAGAACTGGAACTCTCCAATGAACGGCAGGTTATAGTGTAGCCTCATGAATGGCTGGGTCGCGCCCGGTTGCTCGAAGCCGCGACCTTGGATCGGTCCGTTGACGATCAGCTTCGGCAGGTCGAAGGACATGAAATACGGGATCATCGAAAGCACGACGATCATCAATATCCAGAGCTGCTGCTTCTTGGTGTGCGTCCAGATATAGCGGGCTAGGCTGGCTTCCATATGCGACTGTGGACCCTTCAGTTGGAAGGATGCAGGATGTAAAAGCACCTGCAGGCGAATGGCGTATCGGCAATTTCTTCGTCGCCAACGATGAGCTCGAAGCTGCTGTGCACGGACTTTGTCCTGCGCTCAACGATGCAGGGAACCTGCGAGGCGGCGCGATCCAGTTCCGGCGCATGGTCGATGGCAACGACATGGGCATTGTTGATCGGCGAAGAAAGCAGATGGCCAAGCGGTCCGCGGCTTTCGCAAGGCTTTGGCGAACAGCCGAACAGCAAGAGGCCGCAGCTGCGCGGCTGGTGCCGGCGAATGGACGCCGATGATCCGGACAGATGCAACAGGCTCTCTCCGGCACCGGGCAATAGCCAAGCGGCTTGCAGCATGATCACGTCCGCGGAATCAAACAGTCTTGCGGGAGGCAAGATTGCGTTGTGTCGCCCAAAATCCCAACATACAAGACGAATTATGATGGATGTCACGCAACCACGCAATGCCATGGACTGGCACGAGCAAGCCTTGGACCTCACGCGGGGAATTGCTGCCTATGTCAACTGCCCTCTCGTGGCAGGGCTGGCGCGCGTCGTCGCCAAGCATCCGAAGGCCGATATCGCCAACGCCTTCAACCACAAGCAGGTCGCCTGCAAGATGTGGGCGCTCGACAGGCTGTTCGAAAGCTGCGGCGGCCGGTTCGGGCGCATATGGGTTCTGGGTGGGTGGTACGGCGTATTGCCGGCAATGCTTTTCAACGACGCCCGCTTCGACATCGCGGCGGTCGATAGCATCGACATCGATCCCGAAGTCGCGCCGGTCGCCCGGACCCTCAACCGGGAAGCCGGCGACCGGTTCCGGGCGCTGACGGCAGATATGTACGCACTCGACTATGCGGCCGGGCGGCCCGACCTGATGGTCAATACGAGCTGCGAACACATAGCCGATCTGCGCGCCTGGCTTGCTCTGCTTCCGCCGGGCACGAATGTACTGCTGCAATCGAACGATTATTTCAGCGAGCCGACGCACATCAACTGCGTGGCTTCGCTTGCAGCCTTCGAGGAAATGGCGGCGCTACGGGAGGTGCGGTTCTCCGGCGAACTGCCGACAAAAAATTATACGCGCTTCATGCTGATTGGAACTGTTTGATGCATTTCGCCCAAAAGCGCGTAGCGGTTTTGGGACAACGACCCGCATAAAGACAGGACTTGAAGCGCGTCGCACGAATCTCACCAGACGCGACGCGTTAGAGCAATTCCAGGAACAGTGTGAAACGGTTTTCCCGGGAAAAAGCGCGTAGCGCTTTCCCTTGGGAATTGCGTCAAAACAAAGAGATAGAGCGGTTCGGCGTTTTCGTGAACCGATGAACCGCTCTAGGTTCTTTCGTCTGTTTGATCATGAACTTTTCTGAAACCGGGCCCCACATTTAGGGACCACGTTCGATACCGCTCGCGCAGGATTTGCGCGGAGCGACGCGCGCCTTCGAGATCGAGACGATGCGCGGATGGCGTCGGTCCCCCAAGCGCCTGTTCGATCGCTTGCGCCAAACCTTCAGGCGTTAGGTCCTTTTCCATCAGCACCATTGCAAGACCGAGTTCTTCGAGCATCAGGGCGCGAACCGTCTGTTCGGTTTCCCCGCCGGCCGCGAATGGAACGAGCAGGGAGCGACAACCCGCGCGCAGGACATCGCAGACCGTGTTGTAACCCGCCTGCGAGACCGACAGGCGGGCGCCGGTCAGCAGGCTGGCGAAATCCTCGCGGAACCGGAAGATGGACAGGCCTGGCGTGGCATCGCGTGCGATCGCGTCAAACTCGTCTTTCGGCAGGTTTGGGCCGGTGATCAAACACCATTTCCAAGCGTTGTTGGCCTTCCGCGCAGCTGCGACGGTAGAGCTGACAAGGCTCTTTCCGGCAGCCCCGCCGCCAACCGACACCAGAACGTCGAAGCGCTCGGAGGCCGCGGGCGATGGCGGCGCGGCAACGAGCCCCGTGTAGGTGACCTCGGCCCTGATCGCCCCAGCCAGTGGAAATGTCCTGTCGATGGTTGCGAAAGCCGGATCGCCGTGGACCATAACAAGATCGAAATGCCTGTTGATGAGATCGACCGTTTCCTCGTTTCGGCCCGGCTTGACGCGCTCCTGGAGGATATCACGGACGGACGTCGCCAGCAGCGGTCTGGGCGACGTCGCGTCGATGGCCTCGATCAGCGGCAAGAGTTCGAAACGCATCTGCCGGCGTCCAAATGGAAACGCCTCGACAATGACGATATCAGGCCTGCAATGCCGGAATGCCTGCAGCAGCATCTCTGAACGCCATTTCTTGAAATCATCGTCGATCGGGTTGCCTTGCAGGTCGACAAGTCCCGAAAATCCTTCATCACCGGAGGTGACAGGTGGCAGGGTTACAGATTTTACTCCCAATCCCGGAAACCCGGCGATCGGCGCTCCGCCGGTCACGACGGTTACGTCAAACCCGTCATCGACCAGAGCCGCTGCAATGCGGCTGGCGCGCGCGAGATGGCCGATGCCGAGCAGGTGCTGGACATAGAAGAAAGCGCGCAGCCGCTTCATTCGGCGGCCCGCCACTCCCGCTCGAACAGTTCCTTGAGCTGTCCAATGCTTGCCATATGATCGAAATTGCCGCGCACGCGCCGCTCCGCGGCCTCGCCGAGGCGGTCGCGGAGCACGGGATCACGGATCAGGCGCTCCAGCGCCTGTGCCAGGGCAATCGGGTTTTCCGTCGGAACCAGCAACCCGGTTTCATCCGGCGATAAAAGCTCCGGCACGCCGGAAATATCGGTCGACACGCAGGCAAGCCGCTGGCTAGCCGCCTCCACCAGAACGTTCGGCAGACCGTCCCGGTCGCCATTTGCGGTGATCCTGCAAGCCAGGGCGAAGATGTCGGCGCGGCGGTAGTGCTCAAGCACCTCCTCCTGCGCAAGCGCGCCTTTCCAAGAGACTCGACCATCCAGGCCGAGCTTTTGCGCCAGCGCCTTGAACCGTTCCAGTTCCTCGCCGCCGCCGATATGCTCGAAACGCCACGCTAGATCGCCGGGCAACAGGGCAAGGGCCTGCAGCAACGTATCGTAACCTTTCTTTTCAACGGCGCGCCCGACACTCAGAACGACAACCGGTTCGTCCGGCGCCGAGCCGTCATGCTGCTTTCGCGCCTCGCCGAAACTGCCGAAGCGATCAAGGTCGAGCCCATGATAGCTCAGATGCACAGACGAGTTGCCGTTAGCGAGTTTTTTCAGACGGTCGAAGCCGGTTTTCGTGCAAGTGACCGTCCAGCGCGCCGAGGAAAGCTTGCCGGCCAGATCCCAGTCCGCCGAAGTCCAGATGTCCTTGGCATGGGCCGAGCAGGTCCAGGGCAGGCCACGAAGCTGGCTGGCATAGCGCGTCACCGATGCCGGTGTGTGCGCGAAATGTGCATGCAGCCAGGCCGCGTCTTCCGGCCATTCGGCCGCCAGCACGAGCGCTTGCCCGAAGCGGCGCGCGCGATTGCGCGTAAAGTCGCGGGGCATATCGGCAGCCAGCGATCCGAGCGCGCGCCAGAAGCCCGGACGCAGCAGATAGGCAAACAGCGAGCGAAGCACGCGCAGCGGCTCTTCATGCAGATATTCCGGTAGATAATGGACGGGCGCTTTGATCTCGTCATGCACGGGGTGGCGTTTTTCGTCGGTCGGCCGCCTGAGCGCGACGAGTATCAGGTCGAACCCCGCACGCTCAAGACCGAGCAGTTCCTGCGCGATGAAGGTTTCGGACAGCCGCGGATAACCCTTCAGAACCACGACGATCTTGCGATGTTGCAACTCAGGTCATTCCTTCAATGACCGAAAGGTGATGGCCGGCCCGCCGGTCGAGCAGTTCCGCGACGATTTCGGAAATATGAGGCAGCCCCTCCAGCGTCAGATGCGGATTGCTCTGCGATGGGCGGGGCCGGTCCGGCAGCACCTTCAGTGCATCGGCAAACCGCCGGGAATCCTCGGCTTCTTCCGGCAAAAGCATCTCGATGAGGCCGAGTTCGGCTGCGCGCCGTGCGCGGATCAGTTGTTCCCGGCGGGGCTCGACGCGCGGCACGATCAGCGCCGGCTTGTCGAAAGACAGTATCTCGCAATAGGTGTTGTAGCCGCCCATCGCCACTACCGCCTTGGCACCGGCAATCAGGTCTTCCATGCGGTTGTCGAACTCGATGATCTTGATGTAGGGGATCTTGGACCCCTTCTTGAGCAGCTTGTTGCGCTTGCGCGCCGGCATGTAAGGCCCAAGCACGATCAGGGCTCTATGCTGCAATTGCGGATCCTGCTGATAGGCATCGATGACGTCGTGGATCAGATCGGCGCCGTCACCGCCGCCACCGGTAGTAACGAGGATATAGTCGCCCTCGGGCCGGTGGCCGGGCAACTCGTTCCGCTGCAGGCTCCGTTGCAGGAAACCGACGAACCTCATCTTTGCCCTGACAGCCGGTGGCACATCCAAGCCGGTCAACGGATCGTAGAAATCCGGCGGACCATAGGCCCAGACCTTGTCGTAGAAGACGCCTATCTTGCGCATCACGTCTTTGCGTGCCCACTCTGCTTCGAGCAGATGCGGCGCATCCATCACCTCGCGCAGGCCAAGCACCAGCGTGGTGCCCCGCGTCTTGAGGTAGGACAGCGTGTCCTCAATCTCACCGCGCAGGCCGAGCGGTTCCTTGTCGACGATGAAGATATCCGGCCGGAAGGTCTCAGCTGTATGGCGGATGATCGACTGGCGCATCCTTAGCGTCTCATGCAGATCGATGTCCTTTTCCAGCGAGGTGTATTCGCCGTTGCGCAGCTTGATGACGCTGGGGATCTTCACGAAGTCGACTCGGGCGCGGTAGTCGAAGGCGCCAGCGATAGTCGCACCCGAAATGATAAGCACCTGAAGTCCGCGGAAATCCTCGACCAGCGAATGCGCGATAGTCCGGCAGCGCTGCAAATGGCCGAGCCCGAACGTGTCGTGGCTGTACATGAGAATTCGAGCGTTTTCTGCGTGCTGGGTCATTGTTGAACGTCTCTTAGAATTCTCGCCTTGAGGACCGTGAGCGACCCGCGGGATTCGAAACCATCCTCGCGGGTCTACCGACCTGTTCTGAAACATGAGGGCGCAATTTTCAATTCGTATTACAAAGAGGGTCCATATGCTGAAATCAGGAAGCTACGTCTGCTCAGCGGCTTGCTTGCCACGTAGGTCCAGAAGAACCTGCACCATTTCGCTGGTATTGACCATCTCGGATTCTCGGCGGCCTTGACCGCTACGATCAACGTGGAAGCTCCAGAATGGAATAGGGTATAGGTTGGTACTTCATTTCGAGCATCTCAGCCAAGCTCCTAACCATGATGTGCCTTGGCGTGGGAAGCCGGAGCGTTGACGGAGTAGGGGACACGTTCGAACCACCTGGATCTCGACTCTCAGACCAGAATCTGGGGGTCAGGAGTTCGAATCTTTTCGGGCAAGCCATTCATCCAATTGAACTCACTAGCTTTTTGGACGCCATGTGCGACGTGGTGCCGGTTTAATTTTCGGAATTCAGCCGATTTTTCGGCCGGTGTTGAATGGTCGGCGGTTCCTGGCGCCAAGATCGCACACTGCGCTGTAGCGGCGCCGGATAATCTGCCGGCAGCAAAAATCCCGCCGCTGCGGTCGTGCGAAGTACGCTGTCGATAAAATTCAGGACTTTTGCGTGTCGATTTCGGACCAAGGTCCGTCTTGTAGAATACTGTATTTGAACAAAGCTAGGTAAGCCGACTTTCGGACTCGAAAGTCCTGACGTTTTTCATCTGGAACCCATCCTGGCGGGAGGGCGACTCGAAGGAGGAATTATGAAAACGCGCACCTGTCTATTCGCGACTGTAGCCGCTCTTGCCCTTGTCGCGTCTCCGGTCCTCGCTGCTCCCGGCGGCAATGGCAATGGCAACGGCAATGGCGGCAGCAACGGCAAAGGCGGAAACTCGGCCGGGGCCGGCTCGCAGGGACACGGAGCCGCCACCTCGGCCGCGGCCAAGGACAAGTCGACGCACGGAGTCGCTCACGCAATAGCGGTCGTTGCGACAACACCAGCCTCACCGCGGGCTACGCTGGCCTTGCAGGCAGCGCTGGCAAGACAGGCAGCGAAAGACGCGGCAGACACTGCAGACGACACTTCTGACGAAACCGAATAGGGGTTCGAAACAGACAACTTGTTGCGTTGAAAGCCGTGGTTCGCCGCGGCTTTTTTCGTTTCCTCTCCTGGCGTTCGAACTCTCTAGGGCTTTTGATTTAAGTCGGCAGGTGAACAGCACCTCCAGAAAAAAGCTGCTCCACAGCGGCACTGAAGCTACGCTTAGGCCAAACGCCGCCGCATCGGCGTCGGATTCGATTGCATGCGAGGAGATCCCATGACCGGCTTTGTCGACCGCGAGCGCGCAACTGACCTGATGCAGCGCGCCGGCATCGAGGCGCTGGTGCTTTGCGAGCCCGAGGCGTTCCAATATGCCACCGGTGCCTGGATCGGCCCGGCCGGCCTATTCCGCCGCGCCGGCGCCGGTTTCGTCGTTATCCCGAAGCGAGGCGACCTGCCGATCGGCGTCGTGGTGGCGGATTTCCAGGCTGCCCAGCTCCGGGCGGCGATGGCCGGCGCCGTGGTGCGCACGCATCCGATCTGGATCGAATCGGCGTCGCTCGAGCCGGCGACGGCCGATCGGCCCGTGGCGCAGCGCATCGAGGCCGGCCTGGTTGGCCGCGAGCCCGGTTTTTCACGTCCGGCGACCTTCGAGCTTGCTCGCTCCGTCCGCGAGCTGAAAACGATCCTCGCAGAATTCGGGCTGGAGCGTGCGACGCTCGGCATCGAACTGGATTTTGTCTCGGCCAGCGATTTTGCCGCGATGCAGGCGATGTTGCCGGGCACTGCCCTGGTCAACGGCTCGCCGGTTCTCGACAGGCTGCGGGCAATCAAATCGCAGAGCGAGATCGACCTTCTGCGGCAGGGCATCGTCCTGTCGGAAGCTGGCCTTTCGCGGCTGCAGCGCCATGCGACGACCGGCATGCGTCAGTCGGAGCTGGTCGCGCTCTACCGGCAAGGCGTCGCCGATGCAGCCGCCTGGTCACCGCAGCAAATCTCGACAGCCGAATACGTCACGCTGGGCGCTCGCCCCAAAAGCGCCGATGCGGTCGCCGCCGCAGGCGATCCGCTGAAGGCCGACATGGTCTGCAGCGTGAACGGCTATGCCTCGGACATGTCGCGGAATTTCACCTTCGGGCCACCGTCGCCCGAACAGGCCGAATTACATGCGATAGCCGAACGCGCCTTCGCCGAGGGGCTTGCCGCGCTTATGCCCGGAAAGCCGCTCGCCGCCGTGCATCGCGCCGCCAGCGAAAGCCTGGCGCGCCAGGGCCTGCGTTCCTATCGCCGCGGCCATTTCGGCCACAGCGTCGGCCATTCCGTATTTTCGGAGCAATGGCCGTTCATCTCGGCCGACAGCGATGTCGTGATCGAAGCCGGCATGGTGCTGGCATTCGAGATCCCGCTCTACATCGACGGTCTCGCCAGCTTCAATCTCGAGGACCAGTTCCTGATCACCGCCAACGGGCCATCGCCGATGAACCGCTTGCCGAGGGGTTTAGGGACCATCGGCTGACCGTCACCTCACTCCCGGCACGCCCTTGCGAAAATCCGACGGCGACATGCCGGCAAGCTTGCGGAATGACTTGTTGAAGGCGCTGAGCGAACCGAAGCCCGATTCCATGGCGACGCGCAGCACATTGGCATCCTGATGCATCAGCAGCGCCTGCGCGTAGCTGAGGCGCAGCAGATTCACATATTCGTTGAGCGTCATGCCGGTCGATTTTTTGAAGATGCTCATGGCGTATTTGGGATGGATGTCGGCCGCCACGGCAATGTCGACGCAATCGATCTCGTAGAGGAAATTCTCGGCGATGAAGTCGCACATGCGTCCTACATTGCGCAGCGATTGCTGATCGAACGGACTGCCTATCTCCTGTTCGACCGGGGTTTCGGGCACCAGCCGGTAAGGCTCGAAGCGCACCCGCTCCAGCCGCAGCAAAAGCTCGCTGACGGCATGCTCGGCCTTGACCGGGTCGCCGGAGCGGGCATAGCGGTTCCAGCGCTCGAAATTGTGGTCGTCCGACCGGTCGGTGGCGTCGGTCACCAGCGTCGCGCCAGTCATCAGCCTGTTGCGGACGTCGGCGGGCAAATGCAGCCGGAAGAAATGCACCAGCGGCAGATGCGCGCCGGCGTAGATGGCATCGTCGGAGGCTTCGTCCATCTGGTGCGGCAGGCCGCCCCAGAACAGGCACATGTCGCCCGCAGAGAGCGAAAGCCCGTGTCCGTCCATGCGGTAATGCACGGCGCCGCGCACGATGAAATTCACCTCGACCTGGGCGTGCCAATGCGGCTTGAGCATCACCAGGGGCTGGGTGTGGAACATCTGCAGCAGCAGCGGCAGGCCCTCCACGCTGCTGGCGCCGGGCTGGTAAAACGGCCTTTCCGGCATCTTACTTTCCGCTCATTTCTTATTCCCTTTGTCGCGGACAAGACGTCCCCGAGGCCTAGTCTAGCCACGCTCGCAAACAGAGAGCAACTGAAATGGGAGGATTTCAATGCGCATAAAATTGACCTGCGCCGCGCTCGCGCTTGCCTTGGGCTCCAGCCCGGCCTTTGCGCAGTCCGGTGAAATCACGATCTGGAGCTGGAATATCGCCGCTTCGTCGCTGAAGGCCACCATAGCGGGCTTCAACAAGCAGTATCCCGACATCAAGGTGACCGTCGAGGACCTCGGCAACCAGCCGACCTACGACAAGTCGATCGCCGGCTGCGCCGCCGGCGGCGAGGGTCTGCCGGACATCGTGACGATCGAGAACGGCGAAGCCGAAAACTACTGGAGCCAGTTCCCGGATTGCTTCGTCGACCTGCACACGCTCGGCTACACCGCGGAAGACCAGGCAAAATTCCCCGACTTCAAGCGCACCGAGCTCGAGGTTGACGACAAGGCCTATGCGATGCCCTGGGATTCCGGCCCGGTGGCGATGTTCTACCGCCGCGACTTCTACGAGAAGGCCGGCGTCGATCCGTCCTCGATCAAGACCTGGGACGATTTCATCGCCGCCGCCAAGAAGATCCAGGCCGCCAATCCCGGCGTGACGATGACCAACGCCGATTTCAACGGCGATTCCGAATTTTTCCGCATGATTTCCAACGAGCAGGGCTGCGCCTACTTCTCCGCCGACGGTCAATCGATCACCGTCAACCAGCCCAAATGCGTCGATGCCATGACCAAGATCAAGGAAATGAAGGACGCCGGCATCATTTCCTCTGCCGACTGGAGCACCAAGATCACCAACAACACCGCAGGCAAGGTCGCCACGCAGATGTATGGCGGCTGGTATGAAGGCACCGTGCGCACCGAATCGCCCGATGGGGCAGGCAAATGGGGCGTCTATTTGATGCCGAGCCTGACCGCCGACGGTCCGCGCGCCGCCAATCTCGGCGGCTCCTCGCTCGCCATCACCTCGGTGTCGAAAAACAAGGAAGCCGCCTACGCCTATCTGAAATACACGCTTGCGACGAATGAAGGCCAGATCACCATGCTGAAAGGCTTCGGCCTGGTGCCGTCACTGATCTCGGCCCTCAACGACCCCTATGTCTCCGAAGGCCTGCCCTATTGGGGTGGCCAGGCCGTGTGGAAGGAGATCCTCGGCACCTTGCCCAAGGTCGTACCCAGCCGCGGCACGCCATTCCAGAGCGACGCCGAGATCATCATCCGCGCGGTGCAGACCAAATATCTGGCCGGCGGCTATCCCGACGCCAAGGCAGCGCTCGACGATGCCGCAAGCCAGATCGCCGCGGCGACCGGCCTGCCGGTCAAGTCGTGATCTAGACGAGACGGCTCCGGTGCGCGGCTCCCCTTCTCCCCTTGTGGGAGAAGGTGTCGCCGAAGGCGACGGATGAGGGGTGCTCCAGCTTGGCGCCGGCGGCACTCCGGCCATCACCCCTCAACCGTCTCGGCGCTACGCGCCGATCCACCTTCTCCCACAAGGGGAGAAGGCAAGAGACTTGAAAAGCAGAAAGGAGGAAAACGATGCGCTACCAGAACGCCACGGCGTATCGCTTCCTCGCGCCCTATCTGCTGATCTTTTCGATCTTCTGGCTGTGGCCGATCATCGATTCCTTCCTGATCTCGTTCCAGGCAACGCGCACCGTGCCGTGGCGGTTCGCGCCGACCTTCAACTGGGGCCGGCTGATCGGCGATCCGGCCTTCTTCAATGCCTTGAAGAACACATTGCTGATCCTTGTCATCCAGGTGCCGGTGATGATTTCGCTGGCGATTGTGATGGCAGTGCTTTTGAATTCGCCGCTGCTCAAGGCCCGTGGCCTGTTCCGCTTTGCCTTCTTCGCGCCGGTCGTGGTCGGCGAAGTCGCCTATTCGGCGGTTTTCCGGCTGATGTTCAATCTCGACTACGGCATCATCAACAAATTGCTAAACAGCATCGGCCTGCCCAGTGTCGACTGGTTTACCAACGTCACCCCGGCGATGGCGGTGATCATGATGGCGGTGACGTGGCGCTGGGCCGGCTACAACGCCATCATCCTGCTCGCCGGCCTGCAGTCGATTCCCGAGGATGTCTACGAGGCGGCGACCCTGGACCGGGTCAGCAAGGTCAAACAGTTCTTCTACATCACGCTGCCGCTGCTCAAGCCGATCATCGTGTTCTGCGCCGTGCTGTCGATCATCGGCACCATGCAGCTGTTCACCGAGCCCTTCCTGATCACCGAGCGCGGCGGGCCGGGCGGCGGCACCGAAACGCTCGGGCTGCTGCTTTACCGCCAAGGCTTCCGGTCGCTCAATTTCGGCTACGCTTCGGCCATCGCCTACACCATGGCCGGACTGGCGATCGCCATTTCGCTGGTGCAGATATGGTTGACGAGGGAACCGAAATGACCTCGCGCTCCCGAATCGGCCATTCACGGGTCAGCCGTTCCCAGGCCAGATTGGGCCGCAGCATCGCACTGCATCTGTTCCTGACGCCGCTGGCGCTGGTCTGGCTGTTTCCGCTGTGGATGATGGTGGTCTTTTCCACGATGCCCGACAACGGCATCTTCAGCCCCGACATCGAGCTTTTGCCGCACGGCAATTTCCTCGACAATGTCGGCAATCTGCAGCGCGGCACCAATTTCATCGGCGCCATCGGCATCTCCGTCTCGGTGGCGGTGACCTATACCTTCCTGTCGGTGATGCTGACCTCGATGGCCGGTTGGGCGCTGGCGCGTTACAACTTCTTCGGCAAAGGCATGGTCGTCGCCATCATCTTCGGCACCATCACGCTGCCCTATGCGGTCGTGCTGATCCCGCAATTCATCATGGTGGCGCGCGACTTCAAGCTCGCCAACACCTGGGTGGCGCTGATCGTGCCGCCGCTGTTCAACTCGCTGGGCGTGCTGTTCATGCGGCAGAGTTTTTCGATGATGCCGCACGAGCTGTTCGACGCCGCCAAGGTCGAGGGCGTCAAGGAATGGCGGATATTCCTGTTTGTCGCACTGCCTCTGGCGCGGCCGATGCTGGCGGCGCTCGCCATCATCCTCTTCCTTGCCTCCTGGAACAATTATCTCTGGCCGCTGCTGATCAATTCCAAGCCGGGCGCAATGACCGCGCCCGTGGCGCTCGGCACGCTGATCGGTCTCACCAAGGTGTCCTGGGGCGGCATCATGGCGGGCGCGGTGATGCTGACAGCGCCAATGCTCGTCGTGTTCGTGCTTCTGCAGCGCCATTTCGTTGCCGGCATCGCCGCCGGCGCCATCAAGTAAGGATCAGCATGGCGGCAGTCACACTCAAAAACGTCATCAAGCGCTTCGGCGTCTTCGAGATCGTCCACGGTGCCAATATCGATATTGATGACGGCGAATTCGTCGTCTTCGTCGGCCCTTCCGGCTGCGGCAAGTCCACGCTGCTCCGGATGATCGCCGGGCTCGAGGACATCAGCGACGGCGAGATCGCCATTGGCGGCAAAGTGGTGAACGACGTCGAGGCGGCCGATCGCGGCATCGCCATGGTGTTCCAGTCCTACGCGCTCTATCCGCACATGACGGTCGAGCAAAATCTGAGCTTCGGCCTGAGAATGACCGGCAACCCCAAGGCAGATACCGAGCGGCGGGTGAAGCGGGCCTCCGAAATCCTGCGCATCGCCGAGCTGATGAAGCGGCGGCCGCGGCAATTGTCGGGCGGCCAGCGCCAGCGCGTCGCCATCGGCCGTGCCATCGTGCGCGAGCCGCAAGTGTTCCTGTTCGACGAACCGCTCAGCAATCTCGACGCCGAGCTCAGGGTGCAGATGCGCGTCGAGATATCGCGCCTTCATAAGGAGCTTGGCGTTACCATGGTCTATGTGACGCACGACCAGACCGAGGCGATGACGCTGGCCGACAGGATCGTCGTGCTCAACGCCGGCAATATCGAACAGATCGGCGCGCCGCTCGATCTCTACGACGACCCCGCCAACCGCTTCGTTGCCGGCTTCGTCGGTTCGCCGAAGATGAATTTCCTGGCGGCGAAAATGGTCGGCGCCGACAATGGCGCTGCGGTCGTCGAACTCGTCAATCATCGCGGCGCGCGACTGCGGAAGCCGCTTTCGGATGCGCCGCCTGCGATAGGCGGCGATGTCGTGCTTGGCGTGCGGCCGGAGCATTTCTTCGACGCCGGCCAGGGCGATTGCGACCTTACCCTCAAGGCCGACGTCGCCGAGCACTTGGGATCGGTGAGCTATGTCTATGCCAATTCCGGAACCGGGGGCGGGCGCGAGGAACTGATCATCGAGCGCGAGGCCTCGCGGCATCGCGCCAATGGCGACGACCTGGTGGTGTCGATCAAGGCCGACCGCTCGCTTCTCTTCGACGCCGCCGGCGCACGCATTCGCTAACCCATCTTTCTTATGTCCGATCGCGATTGCTCGCGGCCACCCCACGGAGATTTGACATGACGTCCAAACCAGAAAAAGTTCGCTGGGGCATTCTCGGGCCCGGCAACATCGCCAAGGCCTTTGCCGGCGGCGTCGCCCATTCGCGCACCGGCACTTTGGTCGCCTTAGGGGCGCGCAATCCCGGCAAGGCAGGGCTCACCGAGGCTTTCCCCGGCGCCCGCATCCTCGACGGCTACGAGGCTTTGCTTGGCGATCCGGACGTCGATGCGATCTATATTTCGACGCCGCATCCGAGCCATGCCGAATGGGCGATCAAGGCAGCCGAGGCCGGAAAGCATGTGCTTTGCGAAAAGCCGCTTGGCCTGACCGCCTTCGAAGCCGACGCCATGATCCATGCCGCGCGCAAGGCCGGCACCTTTCTCGGCGAAGCCTTCATGTACCGGCTGCATCCGCAGACGGCCAAGCTGGTCGAGTTGGTCAGGGCCGGCGCGATCGGCGACATCAAGATGATCAAATCCAGTTTCGGCTTCGCCATGCCGGGCTTCATGCCGGAGCACCGGCTTTACGCCAAGGATCTCGCCGGCGGCGGCATTCTCGATGTCGGCGGCTATCCCGTCTCGATGGCGCGGCTGATTGCCGGCGCCGCGGCGGGAAAGCCCTTCGCCGAGCCGGACAAAGTGGTCGGCGCTGCGCATCTCGGCCAATCCGGCGTCGACGAATGGGCGTCGGCGCTGTTGCATTTTCCGGGCGGCATCGTCGCGGAAGTCTCCTGCAGCATCTCGCTCGCGCAGGACAATGTCTTGCGCGTTCTCGGCAGCAAGGGCCGCATCGAGGTGGCGGATTTCTGGTTTGCCGGCGGCAAGCAAGGCGGTACCGGCGAAATCCGCATCATCCGTCCGGGTGACACCGAGGTAGTCGAGGTCAAGGAGGACGGCTGGCTTTACGCATTCGAGGTCGACGCCGCCGGCGAGGCCATTCTCGGCGGGAAGCAGGAGTTCGCCTGGCCCGGCATGGGCTGGGCCGACAGTCTCGGCAATCTGCGCGTGCTCGATAAATGGCGAGCCGCAATCGGGCTCGAATATGACATCGAGAAACCGGCAAAGCGCGTCAACACGATCTCCGGGCGGAAGCTGCGCGCCGGCGGGTCCGCCATCCCCAAGCGCAGCATTCCGGGCCTGCCGCGGCCCGCCTCGTGCCTGGCGCTCGGCTTCGAGGATTTCCGCACCTTTTCGTCCGGCGCCATCCTGCTCGATGCCTATTTCGAGGCCGGCGGCAATCTGTTCGACACCGCCTTCGTCTACGGTTCCGGCTATACCGAGACGCTGCTCGGCCAATGGCTGAAAAACCGCGGCGTGCGCGAGCAGTCGGTGGTCATCGGCAAGGGTGCGCACTCGCCGCTCTGCTATCCCGACGTCATTGGCAAGCAGCTCACCCAGTCGCTCGAGCGGCTGCAGACCGACCATATCGACGTCTATTTCATGCACCGCGACAATCCGGACGTGCCGGTCGACGAGTTCGTCGATGCGATGGACCGCGAGGTCAAGGCCGGCCGCATTCGCGGTCCGTTCGGCGGCTCGAACTGGACGATGGAACGCATGGACGAGGCGATTGCCTATGCCGAGCGCACCGGCAAGCAGAAGCCCGGCGCGCTTTCCAACAATTTCTCGTTGGCCGAGATGCTGGAGCCGATCTGGGCAGGCTGCGTCACCTCCTCCAGCGACGCGTGGAAGACCTGGCTCACCGCCCGGCAGATGCCGAACTTCGCCTGGTCGAGCCAGGGCCGCGGCTTCTTCACCGACCGCGCCGGCCGCGACCGGCGCGACAATGAGGAGCTGGTCCGGGTCTGGTATTCGGAGAGAAATTTCGGCCGTCGCGACCGTGCCATCGAGCTCGCCAAGCGGCTGGGCAAGAGCCCGATCCACGTCGCGCTCGCCTATGTCCTGGCCCAGCCCTTCCCGTCCGTCCCGCTGATCGGACCGCGCACGCTCGATGAACTGGAAGACAGCCTCCAGGCGCTCGACATTTCACTTTCGCCGGACGATCTTGCATGGCTGGATAGCGGTCCGGATCAGGCCCGCGCGCGGGCCTGATCGCAGCGGCAGTCGCTTCAGCCTTACGCTGCGCCCCTAGGCTTGCGGACTGTTTGCGCTGCCCTCACCCTCTCCCACAAAGAACCGGGAAAGGCTAAGAATGAGGGCAGCGCCACCGTCTCTGGAAGTTAGGGAAGACAGATGCTCGACATCGCACCATCGAAACAGGCTGCCACTTGGCTCGGTTCCTTTGCCCGGGCGCTCGAAGCGGGCGATGTCGAGGCCGCAACCAGCCTGTTCGTCGAGGACTGCTACTGGCGCGATCTTTTGACCTTCACCTGGAACATCAAGACGATGGAGGGGGCGGCCGCGATCCGCGACATGCTGGCGGCGACGCTGGCAGCGATAAAGCCTGCCCAGTGGCAGCTCAGCGGCGAAGCGACTTCGGACGAAGGCACCATCGAAGCCTGGTTTTCTTTCGAGACGTCATCGGCGTGGGGCCAAGGCATCATGCGCCTCAAGGACGGCAAATGCCGGACGCTGTTTACGGCGATGCGCGATCTGAAGAGCTATGAAGAGCGCAAGGGCCCGGCGCGGCCGCTGGGCGTCCGCCACAAGGCCGATCCGGAGCGCGAGACCTGGCTGGAGGCGAGGCGCCGCGAGGCGCGTGACCTCGGCGTTGGCCGGCAGCCCTATTGCCTGGTCATCGGCGGCGGCCAGGGCGGCATCATGCTGGGGGCACGGCTCAGGCAATTGGGCGTGCCGGCCATCGTCATCGAGAAGAACGCCCAGGCCGGCGATTCCTGGCGCAATCGCTACCGCTCGCTCGTGCTGCACGACCCGGTCTGGTACGACCACCTGCCCTATATCCCGTTTCCCGAGAACTGGCCGGTGTTCACGCCCAAGGACAAGATGGGCGACTGGCTGGAGATGTATACGCGCGTCATGGAGCTCAACTACTGGACCTCCACGACATGCGTCAGCGCGTCGTATGAGGAGACCGAAAAGGTCTGGACGGTCGAGCTCGACCGCGCCGGCGAGCGCATCACGCTGAAGCCGAAGCACATCGTCTTCGCGACCGGCGCCTATGGCCCGCCCAGGCCGATCGACCTGCCGGGTGCCGAGGTCTTCAACGGCGAGATCCTGCATTCCAGCCAGTATTCCAGCGGCGACAAATTCCGCGGCAAAAAGGTCGCCGTCATCGGCGCGGCAAGTTCCGGCCATGACGTCAGCGTCGATCTCTGGGAGAGCGGCGCCGAGGTGACCATGGTTCAGCGCTCGCCGACGACGGTGGTCAAGTCGGACACGCTGATGGAGATCGGTTTCGAGATCTTTTCGGAAAAGGCGCTGGCCCGCGGCATTACCACGGAGAAGGCCGACATGATCGTCGCCTCGACGCCGTTCGCGCTGCTGCCACAGGGCCAGCGGGCGCTTTACGACATCATCAAGGCGCGCGACGCGGCCTTCTACGATCGCTTGCGCAGCGCCGGCTTCGCCATCGATTTCGGCGACGACGAGACCGGGCTCCTGATGAAGGCCTACCGCACCGGCTCCGGCTTTTACATCGACGTCGGCGCCTGCGACCTGATCATCGACGGCGAGATCGGCATCCGCAGCGGCGTCGGGATCAAGTCGCTGACGCCGACAGGCATCCTCTTCGACGACGGCACCGAACTGGCGGCCGACGCAATCATCGCCTGCACCGGCTATCTCTCGATGAACGAAACGGTGGCGGCGATCGTCTCGCGCGAAGTCGCCGACAAGGTCGGGCCGTGCTGGGGGATTGGCTCGGGCGTGAAAGGCGATCCCGGGCCATGGCAAGGCGAATTGCGCAACATGTGGAAGCCGACGGCGCAGCAGGCGCTGTGGTTCCACGGCGGCAATCTGGCGCTGTCGCGCTTCTATTCGAAATTCGTGGCTCTGCAGATCAAGGCGAGGATGGAAGGCATTCCGACGCCGGTCTATGGAGCGCCGGTGCGGTAGCGGCGCCTTCTTCCCTTCTCCCCTTGTGGGAGAAGGTGGATTGGCGCGCAGCGCCAAGACGGATGAGGGGTGCTGGCCGGAGTGCCGTCGGTGCCAAGCTGGAACACCCCTCATCCGTCGCCTTCGGCGACACCTTCTCCCACAAGGGGAGAAGGGGGAGCCACATTGACCTCAATCGTGCCGATGCCCGAAATGCCTGGCCACAACATCGACATGCGTGGCGTGCGCATGCGCTTCGAAGCGCTCGGTTTCGCCGAGATCGTCCACCGCCTCGTTCGGCCACCAACTGCCGCCGACCACGATGCCGTCCGAGACCAGCCTTTGCTCGGCGATCAGCGAGGCGCCGACCGAATCGACAAAGGTGAAGCGCCCCGGACGCAGCCGCAGCACCGCGATGTCGCCAACCGCACCAACCGCAAGCCTGCCGAGATCGGGCCTGGCGATCGCTTCGGCCGGCCGCTGTGTCGCGGCGCGCAGCACCTCGACCAGCGGCATGCCGAGCGCCAGCAGTTTCGACATGCAGACCAGGATGTCGAAGGCCGGCCCGTCGACGCAGTAGAGATGCACGTCGCTGCTGATCACGTCCGGCGCCAGCCCTTCGCTCAGCATCGCCTTGGCCACTTCGAAATCGAACGAGCCCATGCCGTGGCCGATATCGAAGATGACGCCGCGCTCGCGCGCCAGCCGCATGTCCGGCCGCACCGCCCCCGAGGCGAAGACCGGCGCGTTGGGAAACGGCCGGAAGCAGTGGGTGAGGATGTCGCCCTTGCGTAGCCGCGGCAGCACTTCCGAGCGGCCGGGCGGCGGCTCGTCTATATGCGCCATCAGCGGCAGGCCGGCCTTGTCGGCGGCTTCGAGCGCGAGATCGACCGGCGCGATGCCGCTGCTGCCGCCGGCGTGACGACCGGAGCGGACCTTGACGCCGACAACCACGTCCGCGTGCTCGCGCGCCGCCGCCATCGTTTCGCGCGGTTCGCAGAGCCTCAGGTCGCTGCACTCGCCAACCGCCACGGTCTGCGAGAAGCCGAAAATGCCGGCAAAGGAAATGTTCACATAGGCCAGGATGCGGACCTTCGAGCGCTCGATGACGTGGCGGCGAAAGCCGAGGAAATTGCCGGCGCCGGCACTTCCGGCATCGATGAAGGTGGTGGTGCCACTCTTTGCGGCGAGCCGGTCGGCATCGACGCCGAGCGAGGTGCCGCCCCAATAGACATGGCTGTGCAGGTCGATCAGGCCCGGCGCGACGATGGAGCCCGTGGCGTCGATGACGCGGGCGGCACGTTCGAAGGGGATTTCGGCGTCGATCGCGGCGATACGACTGTCGGCAATCGCCAGATCGCGTTGTGCGTCGAGGCCGGACGCCGGATCGATGAGGCGGCCGCCTTTTATCAGCAGATCGAATTGCATCGCGCCTGTCTCCGCTTGCCCGTCAGGCCGGCCTGTAGGCAACTGCCTCGACCTCGATCTTGATGTCGATCATCAGCCGCGACTCCACTGTCGTGCGCGCCGGCGGGTCTTTCGGGAAATGCCGGGCATAGACGGTGTTGAAAATGCCGAAATCGCGCGCGTCCTCCAGCCAGACCGTCGTCTTGACCACGTCGTCGAGCGTACAGCCGGCCAGCGCCAGTGCCCCCTTGACGTTCGACAGCACCTGCTCGGTCTGTTCGGCGATGCCGCCCTTGACCACCAGCCCGTCGCTGCCGACCGGCACCTGGCCTGAGACATAGACGAAATCGCCGGCTCTGACCGCCGGAGACAACGGTACATGGGATTTTCCAAAACACTGCTTTGGCAAGAAGGCCTCCTGTCTAGGTTCTTTGGGTGAACGCGCGATGCTGCGAGAGATAGGGGGCGGCTGCACGCCATCGATCCACGTTTTGAAAGCCTATATCGCTTTGCTGCGGTAACGCCAGAACGATCACCGCCCTTGGTGATCCTTCGCGCCCCCTTCTGCCCTGCCAGCGTCCGGACCCGCGACACCAGCCGGCTCAGCGGTCGATCCGCGTCGACAGGATGATCGACGACGACGTGCGCTCGACCCCGTCCATGGCGCCGATCTGGTCGAGAAGCGTGTCGAGATCCCTTATCGACGGCGCCTCGACGATGACGATCATGTCGAAATTGCCGCTGACCGAGTGCAGCGTGCGAACCGGTGCCAGCGCCTGCAGGCTGCGCACCACCTTGTCGGCAAGCTTGGGGGTGACGGTGAGCAAGACATGCGCCCTGACCAGCCCCTGTTCGTAATCCGGCGACAGCCTGACGCCGTAGCCGGTGATGATGCCGCGCTGTTCCAGCCGCTCGATCCGGCTCTGCACCGTCGTTCGCGAGACGCCGAGCCGCCGCGCCAGTTCGGCCGTCGAGGCGCGCGCATTGGTGCGCAGCAGGGAAAGCAGAGCCTGGTCGGCATCGCTGAGCATTTCGACGAACCTTAGCGGCACATTGCGCAAAGAGACGCTGCGTTTCGTACAATCTCACGCTTCTTTTCGACAGGCAAGCTGCGATTCTAGCCATCAAATTTAACGTTGGTGCGAGGGACCGGTCATGAAGGAAATCATTGTCGTCGGCGCCGGCAAGATCGGCTCGACCATTGCCGAGATGCTGGCTTTCACGGGCGACTACCGTGTCACGCTCGTCGACCGCTCGGCGGCGCAGCTCGGCGCGGCCGAACTGCCTGAAACAGTCCAGACGCTGGAACTCGACATCGAAGCCGCCGGTACCCTCGAAGCCGCCTTGGCCGGCAAGTTCGCGGTGCTCAGCGCTGCGCCCTTCCATTTGACCACGCGCATCGCCGAGGCGGCGGCGAGTGCGGGCGTGCATTATCTCGATCTGACCGAGGACGTCGTCAGCACCAGGCGGGTCAAGGAACTGGCGCGCTCCGGCAACAGCGCCTTCATCCCGCAATGCGGCCTGGCGCCGGGCTTCATCTCGATCGTCGCTAACGATCTCGCCAGCCGCTTCGACACGCTGGAAAGCGTGCGCATGCGGGTCGGCGCGCTGCCGCAATACCCGTCGAACGCGCTGAACTACAATCTGACCTGGAGCACCGACGGCGTCATCAACGAATATTGCGAGCCTTGCGAGGCGATTGTCGAAGGCGAGCTGATCGAGGTGCCGCCGCTCGAGGAGCGCGAGGAGTTCTCGCTCGACGGCGTCACCTATGAGGCGTTCAACACGTCGGGCGGGCTGGGCACGCTGGCCGAAACGCTGAAGGGTAGAGTGCGCACGCTGAACTACCGCACCATCCGCTACCCCGGCCACGCCGCGATCATGAAGGCGCTGCTCAACGACCTCGGCCTGCGCCACCGCCGCGACGTGCTGAAGGATATTTTTGAAAGCGCCCTGCCGGCAACGCTGCAGGACGTGGTTATCGTCTTCGTCACCGTCAGCGGCCGCAAGAACGGCCGCCTGCTGCAGGAGACCTACGCCAACAAGATCTACGCCAGGCGCGACGGCGAAACGGTGCGCAGCGCCATCCAGGTCACCACAGCGTCCGCCATCTGCGCCGTGCTCGACATGCTCGCCGACGGCACCTTGCCGGCAAGAGGTTTCATCAAGCAGGAGGACATCGCGCTCGACGCGTTTCTGGCCAACCGCTTCGGCCGCGCCTATGCGCAGCACGAGATGGTTAGCCGGCTTGCGGGGTGAGCTGCGTAATCCCCCCCTTGAGAGGGAGATGTCGCCGAAGGCGACAGAGGGGGTCGCCTCGCGTAGAGCACCTCATCTGTCGCAAGGGACGTCGCATCCAGTCGAACCGACCCCCTCTGGCCTGCCGGCCATCTCCCCCTCAAGGGGGGAGATCACCTGCCCTCAGACATGCAGCGGATGCCCCAGCGCCTTCAGCGCCGCTTCCTGAAAACCCTCGCCCTGTGTCGGATGGGCATGGATCGTTCCCGCGATATCCTCCAAAGTTGCGCCCATCTCCAGCGCCAGCCCAAAGGCCGTCGACAGTTCCGACACGCCCTGGCCGACGGCCTGGATGCCGAGCACCAGATGGTTGTCGGCGCGGGCAACGACCCGGACGAATCCGTCCTCGCCCAACTTCGTCATCGCCCGGCCATTGGCGGTGAAGGGAAACAGTCCGACCTTGATTTCGCCACGGGCCTTGGCCTCCTCCGGCGACAGGCCCGCGGTGACCAGCTCCGGATCGGTGAAACAGACAGCCGGGATCGCTCGTCTGTCCCAGCTGCGCTTGTGGCCGGCGACGATCTCGGCGACCATTTCACCCTGCGCCATCGCCCGGTGCGCCAGCATCGGCTCGCCGGTGACGTCGCCAATGGCAAAGATACCGCGCATCGAGCTGCGGCACTGGTCGTCGATGCGGATGAAGGGTCCGGCCCCATCTTTGCCCGCCATGTCGAGGTCGATCTGCTCCAACCCCCAGCCTTCGGTCACCGGCTTGCGACCGACCGTGACCAGGACCTTGTCGGCAGCGATCTTGCCGTTCTTGCCGCCATTCGTCTCGACCAGCAGCACGTCGCGCTTGGTGGACAGCCCCTTGGCCTTGGCGTTCACGAGCACCTCGATGCCGAGTTCGCCCAGCCGCTTCACCACCGGCCGGGTCAGTTCCGCATCATATTGCGCCAGCAAGCGCGGCAACGCCTCGACCACGGTCACCTTGGCGCCCAGCTTGGCAAAGGCGATGCCGAGTTCCAGCCCGATATAGCCGCCGCCGACCACCGCCAGCTTTTTCGGCACTTCGCTCAGTGCCAATGCTTCTGTCGAAGAGATCACCGGCCCGCCGAACGGCAGCAATGGCAGCTCGACCGGCGCCGAGCCGGTTGCGATCACCACTGTTTCGGCGCGGATCACCTGCATGCCGATCTCGGTCTCGACGGCAACGGTCTTGCCATCGCGAAATGTCGCCCAGCCATGCACTGTCTTCACGCCCGCTTTCTTCAGCAGGCCGGCGACACCGTTGTTCAGCCGGCTAACGATGCCGTCTTTCCATGCAATGGTCGCCGCGAGATCAAGCGACGGTGCGGCGATCGCAATGCCGAGCGGGCTTTTGCCGCCGGCCATGTGCGAGAGCTTCTCGAACTCTTCGGCCGCATGGATCAGCGCCTTGGACGGGATGCAGCCGACATTGAGGCACGTGCCGCCGGGCTTGCCGGCCTCGACGATCACCGTGTCGATGCCAAGCTGCCCGGCGCGGATGGCGCAGACATAGCCGCCCGGACCGGCACCGATGACCAGCAGCTTGCAGGAGATTTCCTTCATGTCAGCTGCATCCTTTGGGCGATGGCCGCAGCGCGGCTCCCCCTTCTCCCCTTGTGGGAGAAGGTGTCGCCGAAGGCGACGGATGAGGGGTGTTCCAGCGGAGTGAGACGTTGGCGTTCCCTGGAACACCCCTCATCCGTCTCGGCGCTATCGCGCCGATCCACCTTCTCCCACAAGGGGAGAAGGGGAAGGCCGCATCCCAACGCCGGCATCTTCCGACGACTCTCCTCGTGCTTCGCGATCAACCGCATCTCCTCAGTCCACAAAAATCAGCGCCGGCGTCTCCAGCAGCGCCTTGATCCGCTGAATAAACACCGCCGCGTCCCAGCCGTCGACGACGCGGTGGTCGAAGCTGGAGGACAGGTTCATCATCTTGCGCGGGATGAACTGGTTGCCGTCCCATACCGGCCGCACCATCATCTTGTTGACGCCGACGATCGCCACTTCCGGATGATTGATCACCGGCGTCGTCGCCACGCCGCCCATGGCGCCGAGCGAGGTGATGGTGATGGTCGATCCCGAGAGCTCGTCGCGCGTCGCCGTGCCGGATTTTGCCGCCTCGGCCAGCCTGACAACCTCGGCTGCACAGTCCCAGATATCACGCGCCTCGGCGTGTCTTACCACCGGCACCATCAGCCCCGAAGGCGTCTGCGCGGCGATGCCGATATGGATGCCGCCATGCTGGTGGACGATACCGGCTTCGTCGTCGAACAGCGCGTTGACATTGGGCTGGTCGGCAATTGCCTTGACCATCGCCCGCATCAGGAACGGCAGCAGCGTCAGCTTCGGCCGGTCCGCGCCCGGCCGCTTCTCCTTGTTGAGCGCGGCGCGCAGATCCTCGAGCGCGGTGACGTCGATCTCCTCGACATAGGTGATATGCGGGATGCGCGACTTGGCCAGCGTCATCTTCTCGGCGATCTTTCGCCTGAGCCCGACTATCTTGATGTCCTCGATCGTCTCGTTGCGGGCGAGGCCAGGGACCTTCGCAAGCTGCGGGCCGCGTGCCAGGAAGGCGTCGATGTCCTCGTGCCGGATGCGGCCGGCCGGGCCGGTTCCCGGAACCTGCCGAAGGTCGACGCCGGCCTCTTTCGCCCTGAGGCGTACGGCCGGCGAGGCCAGCGGCTTTTCGCCCTCGGGGCGCGGCGCGCCGAAGGTCGGCGCAGCACCCCCAACGGCGGCAGTACCCCCACCTCTAACCCCTCCCCACAGGAGGGAGGGGGATTCCGACGCCGTGCTTCCACCCTCATGCGTTGAAACTTTTCTGGGTGATGGTGCGGTGGGATTGGCTTCGACCTTGGGAGCCGAGGCACGTCCCCCTCCCCCTTGTGGGGAGGGGTTCGGGGTGGGGGTACTCTTGGCGCCGGCCTCAGCGGCCTGCGCCGCCGCATCCTTCACGTTACCTTCGCCCGCCACCTTCAGCCTGACGATCGGCGAGCCGATCGCCACCGTGTCGCCGATCTCGGCACCCAGCCAAAGGATCTCGCCATCGACGGGTGAAGGAATCTCGACCGTCGCCTTGTCGGTCATGACAGCGGCAAGCACGGCATCCTCGCGCACCAGATCGCCGACCTTGACCTGCCATTCGACGAGCTCGGCCTCGGCGACGCCTTCGCCGACATCGGGCAGCTTGATGACATATTCGCCCATCGTTCCCCCTTCAGGCTTCCATCGTTTCGACGAGCGCGCGGCCTAGCCGGGCAGGACCGGGAAAATAGTCCCACTCCTGCGCATGCGGATAGGGCGTGTCCCAGCCGGTGACCCGCGCCACCGGCGCTTCGAGATGGTAGAAGCAGTTCTCCTGAACCAGCGCCGAAAGTTCGGCGCCGAAGCCGGATGTCAGCGTCGCCTCATGCACGATCACGCAGCGCCCGGTCTTGTTGACTGAGGCGACGATCGTCTCGAGATCCAGCGGCAGCAGCGTCCTCAGATCGATGATCTCGGCATCGATGCCGGTCTCCTCGACCGCCGCCTGGGCGACATAGACCATCGTGCCATAGGCAAGCACGGTGACCGCAGCACCAGGCCGCCGGATCACCGCCTTGCCGAGCGGCACCGTGTAATGGCCATCGGCGACTTCGCCGAGCTCATGTTTCGACCATGGCGTTACCGGCCGCTCGTGATGACCGTCGAAGGGGCCATTGTAGAGCCGCTTCGGCTCCAGGAAGATCACCGGGTCGGGATCCTCGATCGCCGCGATCAGCAGGCCCTTGGCGTCGTGCGGATTGGACGGAACCACGACCTTCAGGCCGGAGACGTGGGTGAACAGCGCCTCCGGGCTCTGGCTGTGGGTCTGGCCGCCGAAGATACCGCCGCCGGTCGGCATTCTCACGACGATCGGGCAGGTGAAATCACCGTTCGACCGGTAGCGCAGCCGCGCCGCTTCCGAGACGATCTGGTCATAGGCCGGATAAACATAGTCGGCAAACTGCACCTCGACGCAAGGCTTCAGCCCGTAGGCGGCCATGCCGATGGCCGCGCCGACAATGCCGGATTCGCTGATCGGCGCATCGAAGCAGCGGCTCTTGCCGTATTTCGCCTGCAGGCCCTGGGTGCAGCGGAAGACGCCGCCGAAGAAGCCGACATCCTCGCCAAATACGATGACGCGTTCGTCGCGCGCCATCGACACGTCCATGGCGTCGCGGATCGCCTCGATCATGGTCCGCCGCGGCATGGTCAGACCCCTGCCTGTTGGCGCTGGCGCCTGAGATGCGGCGGCATCTCGGCATAGACGCCCTCGAACATGTCGCGTGCCGAGGGCTTGCCGCCGGCATGCAGCGTGCCGTGGCGCTCGGCCTCCCGCTGCGCCGAAATCACCGTGTCGAGGATTTCCGCCTCGGCCTGGGCGTGGCGTTCGTCCGACCAGACGCCGCGCTGGATGAGATGGTTCTTCAGCCTGACGATCGGGTCGCCGAGCGGCCAGGCATCGGACTCTGCCTTCGGCCGGTAAGCCGACGGGTCGTCGGAGCTCGAATGGGCGCCGACGCGGTAGGTGACGTATTCGACCAGCGTCGGCCCGAGATTGCTGCGCGCCCGTTCCGCCGCCCATTTGGCCACCGCATGGACGGCGAGATAGTCGTTGCCGTCGACTCGCAACGACGGGATGCCGAAACCGAGGCCGCGGGCGGCAAAAGTGCCGGAGCCGCCGCGGGCGATGCCCTGGAAGGTCGAGATCGCCCACTGGTTGTTGACGACGTTGAGCACGACCGGGGCCTTGTAGGTCGAGGCGAAGACCAGCGCCGAATGGAAATCGGATTCGGCGGTCGAGCCGTCGCCGATCCATGCGGCGGCGATCTTTGAATCGTTGCTTATCGCCGAGGCCATCGCCCAGCCGACCGCCTGGATATACTGCGTCGCCAGATTGCCGGAGATCGAGAAGAAGCCGTGCTCCTTTGACGAATACATGATCGGCAATTGCCGCCCTTTCAGCGGATCGGCCTCGTTCGAATAGATCTGGTTCATCATCGTGACCATGGGGTAGCCGTCGGCGATGAGCAGGCCGGCCTGCCGATAGGTCGGAAAGTTCATGTCGCCCCGCGACAGCGCCTTGCGGAAGGCGCAGCTCACCGCCTCTTCGCCGAGATGCTGCATGTAGAAAGAGGTCTTGCCCTGGCGCTGCGCCATCTGCATGCGTGCATCGAAGCTGCGCAGCGTCACCATGTGGCGCAGCCCCTCCAGCAACTCGTCGTCCGAAAGCAGCCCTGCCCACGGCCCGACCGCCTCGCCGGCGCGGTTGAGCACGCGGATGATCGAGAAGGCCAGATCGCGGATGTCGCGCGGGTCGACGTCGATCTTCGGGCGCGGCACCGAGCCAGCTTTTGGAATGCTCACATTGGAGAAATCCGGCGTCCCGCCCGGCCGCACTTCCGGTTCCGGAACATGGAAGCGCAGCATTCCGGCATCGGCCATGATCTCGGTCCTCCACTGTTGCCCGGCCAAGATATTTGCACACCGCCAGACCAGTGCCAATTCGTCGGGCGAGGCTTGTCTGCCGCTGGCTACTGCCCGCGGCAGACAAGATGGAGATATGTCGGCGAAATTTCTTGTCGATCTTCCGCGCCGGCGCGCAATTTGGCGAATGGTCGGGGCCGATCTGGCGCAAGAGCGAAGAATTCCTGTTGGAAAAGATCGCTCGGTCGAGTTCCTTCACGCCCCCCTCTGTCCTGCCGGACATCTCCCCCTCGAGGGGGGAGATTGCGCTCTCATCTCGGCTTTCGCAAATCGCCAATGCAGTAGGAAGAGGGCCGGCGGCGAAGCTGCCAATCTCCCCACTAGAGGGGGAGATGTCCGGCAGGACAGAGGGGGGCGCTGCCCCGCTGGCGTCTCGAAACAATACGCCATCCCTCCGTTCACCCCGCGCCCGCGTCATGCTAATCAGCGCCCATGGCACAGAAGAAGGCATACGAGGTCGATGCATGGCTCGCGAAGCCGGATCCGCGCGTCTCGATCGTGCTGCTTTACGGTCCCGATCGCGGGCTGGTTGCCGAGCGGGCAAAGGCCTTTGCCGGCAAGACCGGCCTGCCGCTTGACGATCCGTTCTCAGTGGTCAGGCTGGACGGTTCGGAGGTCGATCGCGACGAGGGCCGCCTGCTCGACGAGGCCCGCACCGTGCCGATGTTTTCCGAGCGGCGCCTGCTTTGGGTGCGCAATGCCGGCGCCCAGAAGGCGCTTGCCGACGACGTCAAGGCGCTGACCGCCGAGCCCGCGCGGGACGCCATCATACTCATCGAGGCCGGCGACCTGAAGAAGGGCGTCGGCCTGCGCGCCGTGGTGGAGGCGGCGGACAATGCCATGGCATTGCCTTGCTATGCCGATGAAGCCAGGGATATCGATACGGTCATCGACGACGAATTGCGCAAGGCCGGCATGTCGATGACACTAGAGGCCCGCCAGGCGCTGCGCCGCAATCTCGGCGGCGACCGGCTGGCCTCGCGCGGCGAGATCGAAAAGCTTGTCCTTTATGCGCATGGCCAGCCCGAAATCGGCCTCGACGACGTCAAGGCGACGTCTGGCGATGTCTCCGGCCTCTCCTTCGACGCGGCGGTCGACGCCCTGCTCGAAGGCAGGATCGCCGACTTCGACACCGCTTTCACCCGCCATTGCCAGTCTGGCGGCCAGCCCTTCCTGGTGCTGTCGTCGGCGATGCGGCAGTTGCAGGCGATTCAGGCGATGCGTGGCCAGATGGACGCCGGCGGCCGCAATGCCGCTTCGGTCGTTGCCGCGGCGCGCCCGCCGGTTTTTTTCTCGCGGCGCAAGCTGGTGGAGAAAGCGCTCGAACGGTGGAGCAGCGAAGCGCTCGGCCGCGCACTGAACCGCCTGCAGACGGCGGTCCTGCAGACACGCCGGCGGCCGGACCTGTCGGTCGCGCTGGCACGCCAGGCGCTGCTCGGCATTGCCGTGGAGAGCGCAAGGCTGGCGCAGCGGTAGGAGAGCGTGATCTCCCCCCTTGTGGGGGAGATGTCCGGCAGGACAGAGGGGGGCGCTGTCCCGCCGACCTGTCTATCGGTTCGTTGTCAAACTCTCAGATGGTGCTCCGGTTCTGTTCGGCTAGAAATCGCAGAAGTTGGAGTTCCTTCGCGCCCCCCTCTGCCCTGCCGGGCATCTCCCCCACGAGGGGGGGAGATTAGCAGTTTCGGCCGCGGCACCCTTCTTGCAACGCTGGAGGTTGGCGAAGCGTCGATGACAGCGGCCCCTCTCCCCGTCACTATACGGGAGAGGATGCCGGCAGGCAGGGGAGGGCGGCGCCGACACCCCGGACAGCGGCCGATTCACGAGTAGTTTGCCGGCTAAGGTACCGGCCCGCCTACTCCCGCTTTAGCCTTCGGCACAATTCATCCAGCTGCTCCAGCGTCCGATAGGCGACGCTGATCACGCCGCCGCGCTGGTTGTGCTCGATCGTGACGATCATGCCGATCGTATTGGTCATCAGCTTTTCCAGCGCCAGCGTGTCGGCATCCTTTTGCGGCGCGGGCGCAGGCTGACGCTTTGCCGCCGGCGCGCCGACCGGCATCTGCGCCAAAGCTTCGGCCTGGCGCACCGAAAGCCCCTCGTCGATGATCCGCTTGGCGAGCCCGGCCGGGTCGTCGGCCGTCACCAGGGTACGGGCGTGGCCGGCCGAGAGCGCGCCGTCGACCAGCATGTCGCGAATGACGTCGGGCAGCTTGAGCAGTCTCAGCGTATTGGCGACATGGCTGCGGCTCTTGCCGATCACCTGACCGAGATCGGCCTGGGTATAACCGTGGTCGTCGATCAGCTGCTGGTAGCCCAGCGCTTCCTCGACCGGGTTGAGGTCGGTGCGCTGGACGTTTTCGATGATCGCCAGCTCTAGCGCCGTGCGGTCGTTGACGTCGCGTACGATGATCGGGATTTCGGTCAGCCCGGCGCGTTGCGCCGCGCGCCAACGACGCTCGCCGGCGATGATCTCGTAACGGCCCGACTGCGTTTTCGACGGCCGCGCCACCACCGGCTGCACCACGCCGTGCTCGCGGATCGACTGGGCGAGGTCGGTCAGGTCGGCGTCACCAAAATGCCGGCGCGGGTTTTTCGGATTGGGGCTGAGGAACTCGATCGGCACCTTGCCGTCGGCCGCCAGCCCGGGCTTTTCCGGAGCCGCCGGGCGATCGATTTCGCCGATCAGCGCCGCTAGTCCCCGTCCCAGTCTTTTTCTCGAAGAGTCTTCGTTCATCGTCCGTCCAGATCGTTTCGGTATCGAATCGGCTTATCGTTCAGGCGGCCCGCAATTTGCGCTCGCGACGGATCACTTCCGAAGCAAGCTGCAGATAGGCCTGGCTGCCCGAGCATTTGAGGTCGTAGAGAATCGCCGGCTTGCCATAGGACGGCGCCTCGGAAACGCGGACATTGCGCGGGATGACGGTTTCATAGACCTTGTCGCCCATATGCGCCCGTACATCCTGCACCACCTGGTTGGCGAGATTGTTGCGCCCGTCGAACATGGTCAGCACGATGCCCTGGATCGTCAGGTCGGGATTGATGGAGCGGCGCACCTGCTCGACCGTCTCCAAAAGCTGGCTCAGACCCTCCAGCGCGAAAAACTCGCACTGCAGCGGCACTAGCACCGAATCGGCCGCGGCCATCGAATTCAGTGTCAGCAGATTGAGCGAGGGCGGGCAATCGATCAGCACATAGCCGAAATTGGCCGAGCGCTCGGCCGAGGCCCGCAGCGCGTTGCGCAGCCGCAGAACCCGATCCGGCGCCGAGGCGATTTCCATCTCGATACCGAGCAAGTCGAGCGTCGACGGTACGATCGACAGGCCTGGCACCGCCGTCGGGATCGCCGCCGCTTCGAGATCGAGTTCGCCGGTCAGCACATCATAGGACGAGACGGTGCGGTCGCGCCGGTCGATGCCGAGCCCGGTGCTGGCATTGCCCTGCGGGTCGAGGTCGACGATCAGCACCTGTTCGCCTATGGCCGCCAGCGCGGTGGCCAGATTGATTGCCGTTGTCGTCTTGCCGACGCCGCCCTTCTGGTTGGCGACGGTGATGATTCGGGGGCCGTTCTTCATCATGGGTCTATGCCAGAAATTCATTGGGGTCGCCGGTCACAAGCCAGGGTGCTGTCGCAAGTCGGATACTTCGAGAATGACGCCCTGCGCATCGGTTGCACTGGCATGTTCTACCAGATCGAAAGACCATCGTTGAGCGCTTTCTGCCACTTCGGCGCGGTAATCCCGGCCTTTGTGAAACAGGCCGCGCGCCCCCTTGGTCAGCCACGGTGCCGCCAGGTCGAGCAAGTCGGACAGCGAGGCGAGTGCCCTGGCTGTGACGATTTGCGGTGCAGGAACAAGGAGATAGCTGTCGTCGATGCGGCGCGCGATGACCTTGGCGGGCAGGCTGAACTGTCCGACGACTGCTTGCAGGAACGATGCTTTTTTGCGGTTGCTTTCAACCAGGTCGATACCGGCGCCTTCCCGCTCGGCAAGCAAAAACGCCAGCACGAGGCCGGGAAACCCGCCGCCCGAGCCGAGATCGACCCAGCGCTTCGCCTCTGGTTTGATTCGCGCCAGCTGCGCGCTGTCGAGGATGTGGCGGCGCCAGACATCGTCCTGCGTCGATTGCGCGGCGAGATTGATCCGGCGGTTCCATTTCTGGAAGACGGCCTCGAACTCGACCAGACGATCGAATGTTTCACGTGAAACCGGGCCCGCTGCCGCTTGCAGGCTGGCCCAGGACGCAGCGCTCACGCGACCTGCTTTCGCGCGGCCGCCTCGGCATTGCGCACATGCGCGACAATAATCGCCAGCGCCGCCGGCGTCATGCCTTCCATGCGTTGCGCATCGGCAATGGAGCGCGGCTGGCGTGCCAGCATCTTCTGCTTCAACTCGTTCGACAGGCCGGGAACAGAAGCAAAGTCGAGCGACTCCGGAATAAGCCGGCTCTCCTCATGCCTGATCTGCGAAACATCGGCCTGCTGGCGGTCGAGATAGACAGAATATTTGGCTTCCGTTTCAAGACGTTCGGCCGTTTTGCTGTCGATCGCCGCGAAAGCCGGCTCGATGCGCGCCAGCCAGGCGATGTCGACGCCGGGATAGGCCAGCAACTCATAGGCCGAGCGACGGACGCCGTCCCGGTTGATCTCGAGCCCATGGCGCGCCGCCTCATTGGGTGTCATGGTGGTGCCGAGGGCGAGCTGTCGCGCCTTCTCAAGGCCTTGCACAACATTGTTGAACCGCTGCATCCGCTCCGGCGAGGCGATCCCCAGCCTTATCGCCAGCGGCGTCAGCCGCTCATCGGCGTTGTCGGCTCGCAGCGACAGCCGGAACTCGGCCCGCGAGGTGAACATGCGGTACGGTTCGGCGATGCCGCGGCTGGTCAGATCGTCGACCATCACGCCGATATAGGCTTCGGTGCGGCTCAGCACGATTTCCTCGCTCGCCGACGCCTTGCGCGCTGCATTCAAGCCGGCAAGCAGCCCTTGCGCGCCGGCTTCCTCGTAGCCGGTGGTGCCGTTGATCTGGCCGGCGAGGAAAAGCCCGGCGATCCGCCTGGTCTCCAGCGTTGGCTTGAGCTCGCGCGGGTCGACATGGTCATACTCGATGGCATAGCCCGGCTGCAGCATGGTTGCCCGCTCCAGCCCCGGAATGGTCTTCAGGATGTCGAGCTGCACATCTTCCGGCAGCGAGGTCGAGATGCCGTTCGGGTATACCGTGTCGTCGTCCAGCCCTTCCGGCTCCAGAAAGATCTGGTGGCCTTCGCGGTCGCCGAACTTGACGATCTTGTCTTCGATCGACGGGCAGTAACGCGGCCCGACGCCTTCGATTGACCCCGAATACATGGCCGAGCGGCCGAGATTGGCGCGAATCAGCTCATGCGTGGCATTAGTCGTGCGGGTAATGCCGCAATGGATCTGCGGGTTTTCGATGCGCTCGGTGAGCAGCGAGAACGGCACGGGATCTTCGTCCGCCGCCTGGCTCTCCAGTGACGCCCAATCGATTGTCCTGCCATCCAGCCGCGGCGGCGTTCCGGTCTTCAGCCGCCCAAGTTTGAAGCCGGCGCGGCTCATCGTCGCCGACAGGCCGATGCTCGCCTGTTCGTTCATGCGGCCGGCGACGATCTTCTTCTCGCCAATATGGATCAGCCCGCGCAAGAAAGTGCCGGTCGTCAGCACCACGGCGCCGCAGGCGAGCCTGCGACCGTCCGCCAGCAGCACCGCCGCGATGGGTCCGATTTCCCCGGCATCGATTTCGAAGTCCAGCACCTCGCCTTCGATGACATCGAGGCCGGCCTGTTGGCGGATTGCCGCCTGCATGGCGAGCCGATAGAGCTTTCTGTCCGCTTGCGTGCGGGGACCACGCACCGCCGGCCCCTTGCGGCGGTTGAGCAGGCGGAACTGGATGCCGGCCGCATCGGCGACGCGTCCCATCAGCCCGTCCATGGCGTCGATCTCGCGAACCAGATGGCCCTTGCCGAGGCCGCCGATCGCCGGATTGCAGGACATCACGCCGATCGTGTCGAAGCGCAGCGTCACCAACGCCGTCCTGGCGCCAGCCCGCGCAGCGGCACTGGCTGCCTCGCACCCAGCATGACCGCCGCCCACTACAACCACATCATAGTGATTGGTCATTTCAGAATCCCGAATTCAAGTGGACCGACACATGTCCCCGGAGACACGCGCTGTCAAGGACAGAGGTCGCTGTCTTCTCCTTCTCCCCTTGTGGGAGAAGGTGGATTGGCGCGCAGCGCCAAGACGGTTGAGGGGTGTTGGACGGAGTGCCGTGAGTGCCAAGCTGGAGCGCCCCTCATCCAACCGAGCCTCGCTCGGCCACCTTCTCCCACAGAAGGGGAGACGCACGAGCGGGATCGTTTCACGTGAAACAGTACCCACCCCTACTCCTGCGCCGTGTTTCACGTGAATCACCGCCGGTGTGCTGCTTCCCAAATGTTTCACGTGAGTCATTTCCCAATACAGAACTGCGAAAAAATCACATCGAGCATGTCCTCGACATCGACCGCCCCGACGATTCGTCCGAGCCGATCCGCCGCCAGGCGCAGTTCCTCGGCCCGCAGCTCTTGGCCGCGCTCGTCCCTCATGCCTGCCGCAACCAGGAACCGCTTCGTCTCATTGAGCAGCTCTACGTGCCGCAGCCGCGACGGCAGGATATCGCCCGCCTGGCCGATCTGCGCTGCGGCGCGGCGACCGATCTCGTCCAGCAGTTCGGCCAAACCCGTGCCGTCCCGCGTCGAGATAGCGAAATCATAGTGCGCCGCGGGCGACGGTGACTTGCCGCCCAACAGGTCAATTTTTGTTCCGACCCTCAGCGCCGGCATGTCGCCCGGCAGCGCACCGATCGCGATTGGATCCGCCAGGTCCTCCAGCACCAACAGCAGATCCGCGCTGTGCGCCTTGGTCCTGGCCTTCTCGATGCCGATTGCCTCGATCATGCCAGGCGCCTCGCGCAGGCCGGCGGTGTCGGTTACCCTGACCCGCACCCCTTCCAGGTCCAGTACCACCTCGAGCAGGTCGCGTGTCGTGCCGGGCTCGTCGGTGACGATGGCCGCTTCGCGCCGCGCCAAGGCGTTGAACAGGCTGGATTTGCCGGCATTCGGTGCGCCGAGGATCACGACTTCGAACCCATCGCGAATGATTTCGGCAGCGCGGAACCCGGCGACATGGCGCTCTATTTCCTCGATCATGGCCCGGACATCGGACCAGACCGTATCGGCGACCGAGCCCGGCACGTCATCCTCGTCGGCAAAGTCGATCTCGGCCTCGATCATCGCGCGGGCGTGGATCAGCCGTCGGCGCCAGCCTAGATAGAGGTCGCTCTGCACGCCTTCGGCGTTGTGCACGGCAAAGCGCCGCTGCGCCTCTGTCTCGGCGTTGATGAGATCGGCCAGCGCCTCGGTCTCGACCAGGTCGAGCTTGCCGTTGAGAAAGGCGCGGCGGGTGAATTCGCCAGGCTCCGCATGCCTGACGCCGTCGAAGGAGGCGATGGTTTCCAGCATCTTCGCCACGACCGCGCGCCCGCCATGCACATGGAACTCTGCAACGTCCTCGCCGGTAAAACTGTCGGGACCGGCAAAGAAGACGACCAGGCCGCTGTCCAGCACCGATCCGTCGGGCGCCCGGAACTTGCGATAGGTGGCAACGCGGTTCGGCACCGCTGATCCGGCGATCGTTTCGATGGCGAATCGACTCTGCGGCCCTGAAATCCGGATCACGGCAATGCCGGCCGGCAGGCGCCCGCTCGACAGCGCCACGATGGAGTCTTTTGAAATCATTTGCCCGCTCTGCCGAAGCGCCCTAGCTATGCCTGTTCAATCCGCCATCGAGTAGCGCCGTGACATTGCCTGCACAAAACCTGCTTGCCGAAGAGGCCAGCCCCTATCTGCAGCAGCACAGCGGCAATCCGGTGCACTGGCGGCCATGGTCGCCCGCCGCTCTGGCCGAAGCAAAGGCGCTGCAGCGCCCGATCCTGCTCTCTGTCGGCTACGCCGCGTGCCATTGGTGCCACGTCATGGCGCATGAGAGCTTCGAGAACGACGACGTCGCCGCCGTCATGAACCGTCTCTTCGTCAATATCAAGGTCGACCGCGAGGAGCGCCCCGACATCGACCAGATCTACATGGCGGCGCTGTCCTCGATGGGCGAGCAGGGCGGCTGGCCGCTGACCATGTTCCTGACCCCGGACGGCAAGCCGTTCTGGGGCGGCACTTACTTTCCGCGCGAGGCCCGCTACGGCCGGCCGGGCTTTCTCCAGGTGCTGGAGGCGGTAGACAAGGCTTGGCGGGAGAAGAAAGAAAGCGTTAACCAAAGTGCCGACGGGTTGACTACGCATGTCGAGACGCGGCTGGCGGGCAGCCACGGCAAGGCCGTGCTCGACCGCGGCATGCTGGCAAAGCTCGCCAACGGCATTGACGGCATGATCGACCGCGATTTGGGCGGCCTGCGCGGCGCGCCGAAATTCCCTAACGCGCCGTTCATGCAGAGCCTTTGGCTCTCCTGGCTGCACGACGGCGCCGCTTCCCACCGCGACGCCGTTCTCCTCAGCCTCGAAAAGATGCTGGCCGGCGGCATCTACGACCATATTGGCGGCGGCCTCAGCCGCTACTCGACCGACGCCGAATGGCTGGTCCCGCATTTCGAAAAAATGCTCTACGACAATGCCCAGCTCATCCGCTTGTGCAATTGGGCCTATGCGTCAACCGGCAAGGAATTGTTCCGGCTGCGAATCGAAGAGACGATTGCCTGGCTGTTGCGCGAAATGCGGGTCGAGGGCGGTGCCTTTGCCGCCAGCCTCGATGCCGATAGCGGGGGCGAGGAGGGGTTGTTCTACACCTGGAGCAGGGATGAGCTCGAAGCAGCCCTCGGCGACGATTCAGCCTTGTTTTTCAAATACTTCACGCTTGCCGACCCGCATGGCTGGGAAGGCAAGCCGATCATCCGCCAGACAGAAGCCCATCAGACGCAAAATGTGATCGACCGCCAACAGCTCGTCCCGCTGAAAGAAAAATTGCTCGCAGCGAGGGCACAGCGCGTTCGGCCAGGGCGTGACGGCAAGGCCCTGACCGACTGGAATGGCCTGATGATCGCAGCCCTTGCCGAGGCCGGGCGGTCGCTCGGCCGATCCGACTGGATCGAAGGGGCAGCAGCGGCCTTTGCCGTCATTGCGGGCGCCGGACGTGACAATCGCCTGCCGCATTCGATGCTCGGCGCAAAGAAGCTGTTTCCGGCTCTGTCGAGCGACTATGCCGCCATGGCCAACGCCGCCATCTCGCTGTTCGAGGCGACCGGCAGTCCGGATTACATCGCCCATGCCAGGAAATTCATTGGGCAACTCGATCTCTGGCACCGGGACAGCGACAAGACCGGCTACTATCTGACCGGGTCGGACAGCGCGGATGTGCCGATCCGCATCCGTGGCGATGTCGACGAAGCCATTCCTTCCGCTACCGGCCAGATCATCGAAGCCCTGGTCCGATTGTCGTCGCTTTCGGGCGATCTCGAACTCTGGGAGAAAGCCTGGACGGTCGCAGAGCACGCGGGTGGGCGGGCGGAGCACCAGGGCTACGGCCAGGCGGGAATAGTCAATGCCTGTGCCCTGGCGCTGGAGCCGCTGAAACTGGTGATCGTGGATAGACTGGAGAATCCAAGGCTTGTTCCGGTTGCGAATCGAAATCCAGACCCTCGTCGGGTGGACATCGTCGTGCCTGTTGGCGCGGCGACGAATCTGCCGGCCTTGCCAGGCGGCGTCCTGCCGCCAACGGCCGAGCCAGGCGCCTGGCTGTGCACCGGGCAGGTCTGCCTGCCTGTGGTGACTGAAGCTGATGAGCTGGAAGGGTTATTGCGGCGGTGATGGACCTGGCGCCCTTTCTCTTCTCCCCTTGTGGGAGAAGGGAAGACCCGCAACCCTACGTATTCATCGAATCGAAGAAATCCGCGTTCGTCTTGGTCTGCTTGAGCTTGTCGATGAGGAACTCGATGGCGTCGGTCGTTCCCATAGGCGCCAGGATGCGGCGCAGCACGAAGATCTTCTGCAGGTCCTGGCGCGGAACCAGAAGGTCCTCCTTGCGGGTGCCGGATTTGAGGATGTCCATGGCCGGATAGATGCGCTTGTCCGCCACCTTGCGGTCGAGCACGATTTCCGAATTGCCGGTGCCCTTGAACTCTTCGAAGATGACCTCGTCCATGCGGCTGCCGGTGTCGATCAGCGCCGTGGCGATGATGGTCAGCGAGCCGCCTTCCTCGATATTGCGGGCAGCACCGAAGAAGCGCTTCGGCCGCTGCAGCGCGTTGGCGTCGACACCACCGGTCAGCACCTTGCCGGACGACGGCACGACGGTGTTGTAGGCGCGGCCGAGGCGGGTGATCGAATCCAGCAGGATGACGACGTCGCGGCCGTGCTCGACCAGGCGCTTGGCCTTCTCGATGACCATTTCGGCAACCTGGACGTGGCGCACCGCCGGCTCGTCGAAGGTCGAGGAGACGACCTCGCCCTTCACCGAGCGCTGCATGTCGGTGACTTCCTCCGGCCGCTCGTCGATCAGAAGCACGATCAGGTAGCATTCCGGATGGTTGGTGGTGATCGAATGGGCGATGTTCTGCAGCAGCACCGTCTTGCCGGTGCGCGGCTGCGCCACGATAAGCGCGCGCTGGCCCTTGCCGAGCGGCGCCACCAGGTCGATGACGCGTGCCGAAATGTCCTTGGAGGTCGGAACCTCCATTTCCATCTTCAGCCGTGAGGTCGGATAAAGCGGCGTCAGATTGTCGAAATGGATCTTGTGGCGGATTTTTTCCGGGTCGTCGAAATTGATCGTGTTGACCTTGAGCAGCGCAAAATAGCGCTCGCCCTCTTTCGGGCTGCGGATCGGCCCTTCGACCGTATCGCCGGTCTTCAGCGAGAACCGTCGGATCTGCGACGGTGAAATATAGATGTCGTCGGGGCCTGGCAAATAGTTGGCATTGGCGGAGCGCAGGAAACCAAAACCGTCCTGCAGCACTTCGACGACGCCGTCGCCGATGATCTCGATATCCTGGGTCGCCAGTCTCTTCAGGATCGCGAACATCAGCTCCTGCTTGCGCATGACGCTGGCGTTCTCGACCTCGAGCGATTCCGCATAAGCGATCAGCTCTGGTGGTTTCTTGTTCTTGAACTCTGTGAGTTTCATTTCTTGCATCATTAGACGGACTCTGAGTAAGCTTTGGGAAAAATATCGGCGGGATGCGACAAATGCCGGGCGCGGCCGAAGCGATAAATGGGCGGCGCATGACGGGAAGGAAGACCCGTCTTTTATCGTCGGTCGGTTGAAAGAGCAAGCCGCCTTTTGCGGGCAACCGAAGACGTCAGAACGGTTTCACGATAACCAGGACGACGATGACGATCATCAGCAATGTAGGGATCTCATTGACGATCCGCCAGTGCCTTGCCGATTTTTCATTGCGGTCTTCGGCAAATTTCCGGACGGCGCCGGCGAGATAGCCATGCACGGCCGACAGGCCAACCACCGCGGCGATCTTGGCATGCAGCCAGCCGCCTTGAAAACCAAAGCCTTTCCAGGCAAGCCACAGGCCGAATGCCCAGGTGATCACCATTGCCGGATTGATGATGCCGCGCAGCAGGCGGCGCTCCATCACCTTGAAAGTCTCCGACTGGACGGAGCCTTTTTCGGCATCGGCATGATAGACCAGCAAGCGCGGCAGATAGAGCATGCCCGCCATCCAGGAGATGACGGCAATCACATGGATCGCCTTCGCCCAGGGATAGAAATCATCGGGCCCGAAGAGAAACAGCAGCCCGGCCAGCACCAGGAAGACGGCGATCGCAATTGCCGCGCGGCGCATCGCCCCTCGACCGCTGTTGGTGCTGTTCGCATTGTCTGCGCCCATCATCGTCACGATGCGCCCCGCACCAGTTTGACCATCTGCTCGACATGCGCCAGCGGCGTCTCCGGCGTGATGCCGTGGCCGAGGTTGAAGATCAGCGGCCCGTCGCCCAGCGCCTCCAGGATCGCCGCTACGCCGTCGGCAAGCGCCTTGCCGCCGGCTACAAGCCTCAGCGGATCGAGATTGCCCTGCACGGCGCCGTCACGCTGCAATTCCTTCGCCGTCGACAAGGGCACGGTCCAGTCGAGGCCTAGCCCGGTCACGCCGGTCTTCTGGCGATAGCTTCGATAGTGATCTCCGGCGCCCTTGGGAAAGCCGATGATCGGAACATTGGGATGGGCAGCCTTCACTTGCCGGACGATCTCGGCCACCGGCTCGACGCAGAACAATTCGAAAGACGCTTCGTCGAGCACGCCTGACCACGAATCGAAGATCTGCACCACCTCGGCGCCGGCTTCGATCTGCCGGATCAGATAGGCAGACGAATGATCGGCGAGCACCTTCAGCAGCCGAAGAAAGGCCGCCGGCTCGCGATAGGCGAACAGCCTGGCCGGTGACTGGTCGGGCGTGCCATGGCCGGCGATCATATAGGTCGCCACCGTCCAGGGCGCACCGCAGAAGCCGATCAGCGTCGTTTCATCAGGCAGTCTGGCGCGCAACCGCCGCACCGTCTCGTAGACCGGCTCGAGATTCACGTGAAACGCTTCGCCGTCGAGAGCCGCAATTTCCGTAGCCGTGATCGGCGTCAGCAGCGGGCCGCGTCCTTCCTCGAAGCGCACGTCGCGGCCAAGCGCATGCGGCACGACAAGGATGTCGGAAAACAGGATCGATGCATCGAAGCCGAAGCGTTCGATCGGCTGCAGCGTCACTTCGACGGCGAGATCCGGGTCGTAGCAAAGATCGAGGAAGGATCCGGCCCGTCTCCTTGTCTCCCGGTATTCCGGCAGGTAGCGGCCGGCCTGGCGCATCATCCAGACCGGTGGCGGAAACGCCGCCTTGCCTCTCAACACGTCCAGCACGATCCGGTCTTGAGGCATTGAGCGCTCGCCTTTCCAGGCTTCCCTATAATTAAATATTCTATTTTTAGGAATCTTATGATTCTAAGAGTCTGTTGGTTGTGGTGGTTGTCTCCTGTCCCGCTTTGCCTTGGAAAAGACCAGCCAGCATATTGTCGCGCGCTTCTCCAATGGGATTGCAGGACTTTGTGGAAAGTCGGGAATTTACGACTGGAGTCAATGCGTTGCCGCCAGGCCATGGAAATTGCCCCTGTGGATGACGCGAAGGCAAAAAGCTCCGTCCCCGGACTTGTCCCCAACCGCCCGGAGAAGCCGACAGCACATCGAATTGTGGACAAACCGGCATCTGATACAGTCGCTTCGCGGTGGCCGAGTTTTCCGCCCGGCTTATCCACATCGGCCCACAGCCTGGAATGTATCCTGTGAACAAACCGCAGAGCTTCTTTCACCTTCACCTGATTTCCGACGCCACCGGCGAAACGCTGCTGGCAGCCGGCCGCGCGGCTTCCGCGCAATACAAGGACGCGCGCGCCATCGAACATATCTACCCGCTCATCCGCACCGAAAAGCAGGTGACGAAGGTGTTCGAGGACATCGAGGAGGAGCCGGGCATCATCCTCTACACGGTGGTCGACCAGAAGCTTGCGCGTGGCATCGACGAACGCTGCGCGGCGATGGGCCTGCCTTGCGTCTCGGTGCTGGAGCCGGTGCTGACGGTGTTCCAGTCCTATCTCGGCACGCCGGCCGGCCGCCGCGTCGGCGCCCAGCATGTGCTGGACGCTGAATATTTTCGCCGTATCGACGCGCTCAATTTCACGATGGAGCATGATGACGGCCAGCTGCCGGCCAATATGGACGATGCCGATATCGTGCTTGTCGGCATCTCCCGCACTTCGAAGACGCCGACCAGCATCTATCTCGCCAATCGCGGCATCAAGACCGCCAACATTCCGATCGTGCTCGGCGTGCCGGTGCCCGAAAGCCTGGTCAATGCCAGGAGGCCGCTGATCGTCGGCCTGGTCGCCACCGCCGAACGCATCTCGCAGGTCCGGCAGAACCGCATTCTCGGCACGAGCGCCTATGAGCCGACCGATTATGTCGACCGCGCCGCGATCGCCGAAGAGCTCACCTATGCCCGCCAGATATGCACGCGGCATGGCTGGCCGATGATCGACGTCAGCCGCCGTTCGATCGAGGAGACGGCGGCGGCGATCGTTGCCCTGCGCGGCAAGACGCGCTAGGGTTTGGGCGCTTGCGCTGTGGGTGGTCCTTCCTTCTCCCCTTGTGGGAGAAGGTGGCCGAGCGAAGCTCGGTCGGATGAGGGGTGTTCCAGCTTGGCACCGACGGCGATCCTTCCAACACCCCTCAACCGTCTTGGCGCTGCGCGCCAATCCACCTTCTCCCACAAGGGGAGAAGGCAAGAGCAGGCGAAAAGAATGGCCGAAAAAATTATCCTTGCCTCGGGCAGCCCGTTCCGCAAGGCGCTGCTCGTCAATGCCGGCGTCACTGTCGAAGCGGTTCCGGCTTCTGTCGATGAGCGCGCGCTCGAGGCGCCGCTGCAGAATAGCGGGGTGTCGCCGGAGGACGTCGCCCTGGTGCTCGCCGAAGCCAAGGCCACCGACGTCAGTGAGCGCAAGCCCGGCGCCCTGGTGCTCGGCTGCGACCAGACGCTGTCGCTCGGCGACGAGCTGTTCCACAAGCCGGCCGACATGGAAGGGGCGCGCCGTCATCTGCTGGCGCTGTCCGGCAAGACGCATCACCTCAACAGCGCCGTCGTGCTCGCCCGTGACGGCCAGGTCCTGTGGCGGCATGTCGGCATCGCCAGCCTGACCATGCGCAAGCTCGATCCGGCCTTCATCGGCCGCCATCTGGCGCGCGTCGGCGCCAAGGCGTTGTCCAGCGTCGGCGCCTACCAGATCGAAGGCGAAGGCATCCAGTTGTTCGAAAAAATCGAAGGCGACTATTTTACCATTGTCGGCCTGCCGCTTTTGCCGGTGCTGGCCAAGCTGCGCGAGCTCGGGGCGATCGATGGCTGAGGCCTCGAAAAAAGCCTTCGTCACCGGCCACCCGATCGCGCATTCCAGATCCCCGAAGATCCACGGCTACTGGCTGGCGAAATACGGCATCGACGGCGTCTACGAGGCCATTGACGTTGCACCGGAAGCGTTTGCCGAATTCCTGCAGACGCTGCAGGCACAAGGCTATCGCGGCGGCAACGTTACCATCCCGCACAAGGAAGCCGCCTTCGCACTGGTGGCGCGCCGCGACGACGCGGCCGAACAGATCGGTGCGGTCAATACACTCTGGTTCGAGGATGGCGAATTGTGCGGCGGCAATACCGATGCGCATGGCTTTGCCGCCAATCTGGACGAGTATGCACCGGGCTGGGCGGCCAACGGCCCCGCCGTGGTGCTCGGCGCCGGCGGCGCCGCTCGCGCGGTTATTCATGCGCTGAGGCAACGCGGCGTCAGCGACATCCGCATCGTCAACCGAACGCTTGCGAGGGCGCAGGAGCTGCGCGACCGCTTCGGTGCAGGCGTCTCCGCACACAACATCGCGGCGACCGGCGAATTGCTCGAGGATGCCGGCCTGCTGGTCAACACGACAGCCCTCGGTATGCATGGCAATGATGGCCTGTCCGCCGATCCGGACAGACTGCCGGACCGCGCCATCGTCACTGACATCGTCTACGTGCCGCTGGAGACGCCGCTGCTTGCCTCGGCCATAGCGCGCGGCCTGAGAACCGTCGACGGGCTAGGCATGCTGCTGCACCAGGCGGTGCCCGGCTTCGAGCGCTGGTTCGGCATCAGGCCAGAAGTCACAGCCGAACTGCGGCAAATGATCATTGCCGATATCGGCGCGATAAAATGATCGTGCTCGGCCTCACCGGATCGATCGGCATGGGCAAGTCGGCCACGGCCAAGATGTTTGCCGAAGCCGGCGTGCCGGTCCATGATTCCGACGAGGCGGTGCATCGGCTTTATGCCGGCAAGGCCGCGCCCTTGATCGAGGCGGCCTTTCCCGGGACTACCCGATCCGGTGCGGTCGATCGCACAAAGCTGGCGGAGCGGGTGCTCGGCGACGGCGCCGCCCTGAAACGGCTGGAAGCTATCATCCATCCGCTGGTCCGTGCCGATGCCGATGCGTTCCTGGCTGAAAATCGTGCCGCCGGCGCGCCGCTTGCCGTGCTCGATATACCGCTGCTGTTCGAGACCGGCGGCCGGAACCGCGTCGACAAGGTCGTGGTCGTCACCGCGCCGCCCGAGATCCAGCAGGCCCGCGTGCTGGCGCGGCCGGGCATGAACGAGGAGAAACTGGCGTCGATCCTGGCCAGGCAGGTTCCTGACGCCGAAAAGCGCCGTCGCGCCGACTTCGTCATCGACACCGGTCAAGGCTTTGACGCCGCTCGCGCGGCCGTCAAGGCCATCATTGCCGAACTAGTCGTGGATAAGGCAGCCAGGCCTGGTTAATAGGCTTGCAGCCCACATTACTTGTTGCCATTTTGTTCCGGGTGTGATTCGGCTAGAATTATGCCGGAACCAGTGGACTGATTCGATGCGTGAGATCATCTTCGATACGGAAACCACCGGCCTCGACACGCGCGAGGACCGCGTCATCGAGCTTGGCGGCGTCGAGTTGGTCAACCGCTTCCCGACCGGCCGAACCTTCCACAAATATATCAACCCGCAAGGCCGCCAGATCCATCACGAGGCGCAGGCCGTGCACGGCATCAGCGCCGCCGATCTTCAGGGCAAGCCGACTTTCATGGAGATCGCCGAGGAGTTCCTCGCCTTCATCGACGGCGCCAAGCTTGTCGCGCACAATGCCGGCTTCGACATCGGCTTCCTCAATCTCGAATTCGGCCGGCTTGGCCATCCGGCCATCGATCCGGGACGGATCGTCGACACGCTGGCGCTGGCGCGCCGCAAGCATCCGATGGGCCCCAATTCGCTCGACGCGCTCTGCCGCCGCTATGGCATCGACAACGGCCGCCGCACCAAACACGGCGCGCTGCTCGATTCGGAATTGCTGGCCGAGGTCTATATCGAGCTTATCGGCGGCAAGCAGGCCAGCCTCATCCTCGACAGCATCATGACGCCGGCGGGAGGCAGACAGAATGTCGACGATATCGATATTTCGATCGGTGTGCGGCCGATCGCCTTGCCGTCGCGCGTGACCGACGCCGAGCGCGCAGCGCACGCGGGCATGGTTGGCACATTGGGCGAAAAGGCGCTCTGGCTACGCGTCGCCCCGGAAGCGAGTTCCGCGGCATAGTTATTGCCGATCGGCAGCTAACGTCGATAGTCCCGTTCGGCGGAAGTCGCCAAGCTTCGAGATTTGCCACTGAAGAGGAGTTACCGGCGTTCCGTCCCGATGAGAGCACAGCCTGTCCCGCCGGCGTCTCAAACAAAAAACCCGGCGCGAGGCCGGGCTTTTCAACGACCGAGTGACGCCGCCTTCAGCTCACCTTGACCTTGGCGGCGGCAGCCTGGTCCTCGGCCAGCTTCTGCTGGAACATCTGCGCGAAATCGATCGGATCTAGCATCAGCGGCGGGAAGCCGCCATTGCGTGTTGCCTCGGCGATGATCTGCCGGGCGAACGGGAACAGCAGCCGCGGGCATTCGATGAACAGGATCGGCAGCATGTGCTCCTGCGGGAAGCCGCTGATGGCGAAGACGCCGCCATAGACCAGCTCGACGTTGAACAGCACTTCCTGGTCGAACGACGCTTTTGCGTTCAGCGTCAAATTGACATCGAACTGCTTGTCCGAAAGCGGGTTGGCGTTGACGTTGACGTTGATGGCGATGCCGGGAGCCTTGTCGCGGCCGCGCAACGAGTTCGGTGCGCCGGGGCTTTCGAAGGACAGGTCCTTCACATATTGCGCAAGCACGTTGAGCGAAGGCTGCGCCGCATTCCCATTACCGTTGGCTGCGCCGGTCGGCGCGTCGTCGTTGCTGGCCATAAGCTGTGGTCCTTTTGCCTGGGCAGCGTTGCTGACCGGATTGAAATTCGGGCGTTCGCTATCATGGCCGGCACGACAAGACAAGTTTGCAAAAGACGCCGGTTACCTCGCGGCTACTCGTCCTTGAGGCGGCGCCAGGGAGAATCCGGTCCGCGCGTATGATCGTCGGCGCGCGAATAGTCGCCGTCGTCGAGATCGATGGTCTTGCCGCGTTGCCTTGCCCGCAAACCACCGCCGAAATCGGTTGCCAGCACGATGCGGCCTTTCAGCATCCGCCAGGCAAGATCGCGCACTGGCGGCAGGAACAGCAGAATGCCGAAAATATCCGAGATGAAGCCCGGGATGATCAAAAGGATCGCGGCCAGCACGATCATGGCGCCATGCGCAAGCTGGCCGCTCGGATCACGCCCGGCATCCATTTCGGCACGCACCCTGGCCATGACGCCAAAACCCTGGTGTCGAAGGAGCAAGGCGCCGGCGACGCTCGAGGCCAGCACCAGCCCGACCGTCGCCAGCGCGCCGATCTGGCGGCCGACAATGACGAAACCGGCTATCTCCAGCAGCGGAAGCGCGAGAATGAACAGGGGAAGCAGCGGGATACGCAAATCTTGACCGATCGTTTTCGATGTTTTGCCGGCCGGCGAGCAATCGCCGCTGGCACCAGAGCTGTTAGATAGGTATGGCTGCCTTTGATTTGAATGATTGCGCCATGCGTTCTATATGCTTTGGATACTGAACGCTATGTGATCGCGGCCCTTGCTTGGCCGCTGGTCCGGCCAAAGCAGGGATTGATTGGCGCAAGATATGGGCTTCTTCGACTTCGGCACGATTTTCTTTCTGATTGCGGCGGTGGTGATCTTCTTCCAGCTGCGCAACGTGCTTGGCCGACGCACGGGCAACGAGCGCCCACCCTTCGATCCATATACGGCAGCGCGCAAAAACGACAAGGATGCCGCCCAGAAACCCGAGAACGTGGTTTCGCTACCGCGCAAGCGGCTGGCGGGAGAGGCGGCGGCCGACGCCTATGTGGCGATCGATGCCTTTGCCAAGCCCGACACCGATCTCAACCGGGGCCTGCGGGCGATCAAGGACAATGATCCGACCTTCGATCCGAAGACCTTCGTCGACGGCGCCAAGATGGCCTATGAGATGATCGTCATGGCCTACGCCGATGGCGACCGCAAAACCTTGAAGAACCTTTTGTCGCGCGAGGTCTATGACGGCTTCGTCGCGGCCATCGGCGACCGTGAGGCGAAAGCCGAAAAGATCCAGTCCTCCTTCGTCGGCATCGACAAGGCCGACATTGTTTCGGCCGAGATGAAGGGCAGCGAGGCGCACATCACGCTGCGCATCGTCAGCGAGCTGATTTCGGCGACCCGCGACAAGGCTGGCGCCGTCATCGACGGCGATCCCGAGACCGTCGCCGAGGTCAAGGACGTCTGGACCTTCGCCCGCGACGCGCGCTCGCGCGATCCGAACTGGAAGCTCGTCGCCACCGAAGAAGAAGACTGAACTGGACGGCGGCGGGGGCTGTCGTGTCGCTTTCTAGAGCCTTCAGCGAAAAATCCTTTGGCGAATTGCCGGGCTGGGGCGAGGACGACCATCTCCCTGCCTTTGACGCCTTTCGCCGCTCGGCCTTTCATATCCTGACCAAACCCTACCGCTCCGGCGCGCTCGGCGTCGATTACAACGGCTTTGCCGACGCCTATGCCGAAGCGCGCACCGTTTCGCCGGCGAATCGGTTGCAGGCCAGAAGCTTTTTCGAACGCCATTTCGTTCCGGCTCGTATCGATGCCGAAGATGGTGGTCCCGGCCTGGTAACCGGCTTTTATGAACCGGCGGTCGAAGCCTCGCCGGTGCGCACGCAACGGTTTTCGGTGCCGTTGCTGTCGCGCCCGGCCGACCTTGTCGACATCGATGACGGCAATCGTCCTTCCGGCCTGGATCCTTATCTCGCCTTCGCTCGTGCCGCGCCGAACGGCCCGGTCGAATATTTCGACCGCGGCGAGATCGAACGCGGCGCGCTTGCCGGAAAAGGGCTGGAAATCGCCTGGCTCGCCGACAAGCTCGACGCCTTCTTCATTCACGTGCAGGGCGCGGCACGGCTCAACATGACCGACGGCAGGCTTCGCCGCATCACCTATGCCGCCAAATCCGGCCAGCGCTTTACCGGGCCGGGCAAGATCCTGAGCGAGGAAGGCGAGATCCCGCTGGAGAAGGTGACGATGCAGTCGATCCGTGCCTGGTTCAAGGCGCATCCGGAACGCGTCGACGAGATCCTTTGGCGCAACCGCTCCTATATCTTCTTCCGCGAGATGGGCGTCGACGACCGGGAGCTCGGCCCTATCGCTGCCGCCAAGGTGCCGCTGACACCCGGCCGCTCGATCGCCGTCGACCGGCTGCTGCACACGTTCGGCACGCCCTTCCATATCGACGCGCCGTCGCTGACCGCCTTCGACGGGAAACCGTTCCGGCGGCTGATGATCGCGCAGGACACCGGCTCGGCGATCACCGGGCCGGCCCGCGGCGATCTGTTTGCCGGGTCGGGCGATGCGGCCGGCGAGATCGCCGGCGTTATCCGCAACGCCGCAGATTTTTATGCGCTGATCCCCCGGTCGCTGGTTGCAGGAGCAGGCCGATGACCCGCCGCATCGACAGGCTGAGCGAGGACGACCGGGTGCTGTGGAACCTGGTGGCGCGCACGGCAAAGCCGCTGAAGGGCAAAATCGCCGTCGAAATTCCAGACGTCGGGCCGGAGATCGACGAGACCAGGCAGACGCCGCCGCCGGCACAGCTCGCGGGCAATGCTGCGACGGCCGCCAAGCCGAAGGCGCAGCATGTGTCCCACGCACTCGACGAACCGACACTGGACAAGCTATCGAAGGGCCGGCTGCCGATCGAGGGCCGCGTCGACCTGCATGGCCTGACCCAGGATGAAGCCTATTCGCTGCTGTTTTCCTTTCTGCGCCGGGCGCATGCCGGCGGCATCCGCTACGTCCTGGTGATCACCGGCAAGGGCTCTTCGTCGGGCGGTGATGGCGTCTTGCGGCGCGCCGTGCCGTCATGGCTGTCGACACCCGCCTTCCGGCCCCTCGTCTCCAGCCACGACCATGCAGCCCGCAACCATGGCGGCTCGGGTGCGCTCTATGTCCGCTTGCGGCGGGCGCGCTCATGAGGACACGCCCATGAGGATGCATCCATGAAGGTGCGCTTGTGACCCCGTTCGGCGAAAAGCTTCGCGTGCTGCGAAACGAGCGCGGCGTCAGCCAGAAGGACATGGCCAAGGCGATCGGCGTCAGCGCAGCCTATCTCTCGGCGCTGGAACACGGCCGCCGCGGTGCGCCGAGCTGGACGCTGATCCAGAAGATCATCGGCTATTTCAACATCATTTGGGACGACGCCGAGGAACTGGCGCGATTGGCCGAAACCTCACATCCGCGTGTCAAGCTCGACACGTCGGGCCTTAGCCCGGCGGCGACCGAGCTTGCCAATCTCCTGGCCGACAACATCGAAAAGCTCGACGAAGCCGAGCTTCGCCGCATCATTGCGTCGCTCCGCGCCGCACTGGCACGGCCGAAATGAGCTGCTTTGTTACTGGACCGAGCCGACCAGCACCTGCTGGCCGCCGCGGATGGAGACCCAGCGGCCGGTATTGTCGATCGCCTGCCGCTTGAGGAAACGATAGCCGGTCTGGTCCCAGGAACGGACCTGGTCGGTCAGATTGTCGAGGATGTAGTCGCCCTTGTCGGTGCGCACCGTCAGCACGGCGTGGCCCTCGCCATCCGGCTTGCGCACGACTGTCATCAGCAGATCTGCAAACGAGACGCCCAGCCGGTTCAGCTCACGGCGCTTTTCCAGGACATAGTCCTCGCAATCGCCAACGCCCTTGTCGGGATAGGCCCAGACCTCGTCCTTGCCGTAGATGTCGAAGTCGCTCTCCGGCTTGACGGCGGCGTTGACCTTTGTCGTGACGCTGAGCAGCTTGCGCCACAGCGAGCCGGTCAGGCTGGCGGGCGACAGATCCTTCGGGCGGATCGAGCATTCGGACGCGTAGCTCTTGCAGAAATCGTAATGGCCGATCGGCTGCGAGGTCGGGCCGCCTGTTATCATCGGGCTGGCTGCCGAGGCCGAACCGGCCCAACCTGCCGCCACAGTAAGTCCAGCCAGCGCGCACAGGCGCAGCGTTCTCGCCATTGGTGAGGAAATCATTGTCCCCGCTTGTCCCTTGTTGTTAACGAAACGTTAAGGGGTATTTACAGTCCGTGTCAATTATGAGGATGGATTGATTTTTGCGGCATGGTTACCCGCGTGGCGCCAACGCGACTATTGTGCAACAGGTCGACCAGCCCGGCGGCCCCGCCAAGCGACGATTTTGGCATTGACCGACCTGATGCGGATTGACGGGCATCATCACTGGTCGCCTATTTCTTGCCGGTCCTGACCAGCTTGGGTTTCACCGCAACACGGTTCTGACGGCCGTAGCTGGTAATGAAATCGACGATGCGCGGTACGATTTCGGAGCGGAAGCGCGAGCCGTTGAACACACCATAATGGCCGACCGCCGGCTGCATGTAATGGGCGTGCCTGTCGGTCGGGATGTTGATGCAAAGATCGTGCGCGGCCTTGGTCTGGCCGAGGCCGGAGATGTCGTCGTTCTCGCCCTCGACCGTAAACAGGGCGACATTGCGGATCGCCGAGGGGTCGACCACCACGCCGCGATGCGTCATCGTGCCCTTCGGCAAGGCCTGGCGGACAAACACGGTGTCGACGGTCTGCAGGTAGAATTCCGCCGTCAGATCCATCACCGCCAGATATTCGTCGTAGAACTCGCGGTGCTTCTCGGCATTGTCGCCGTCATGCTTCACCAGATGCATGAAGAAGTCCTTGTGGGCGATGATGTGGCGGTCGAGGTTCATGCTCATGAACCCCGAAAGCTGCAGGAAGCCGGGATAGACCTCGCGGCCGAAGCCCGGCACCGGCCAGGGCGCGCGCATGATGACGTTGTCGCGGAACCAGTCGATGCCCTTTTCCTGGGCCAGGAGATTGACCGCCGTCGGGCTGCGGCGGGTGTCGATCGGGCCGCCCATCAGCGTCATCGTCGAGGGCACGAACGGATCACCCTTGGCTTCCATCAGTGCCACCGCCGCCAGCACCGGAACCGAAGGCTGGCACACCGCCATCACATGGGTGTCGGGGCCCAGCGCATGCAGCATGTCGACGATGTAGTCGATATAGTCGTCAAGATCGAAGCTGCCGTCGGCCAGCGGCACCATGCGGGCGTCGACCCAGTCGGTGATATGCACGTCGGCATAGGGCAGCATCGCCTCCACCGTGCCGCGCAGCAGCGTCGCGTAGTGGCCCGACATCGGCGCGACGATCAACAGCTTCGGATCCGGCCGGCGCCCGGCCGGAACTGCGCGCTCGAAACGAACCAGGTTGCAGAATGGCCGCGACCAGACGGTGCGTTCGCTGACCTCAACGTTTTTCCAGTCGACGACGGTCTTGGTCAGGCCGAATTGCGGCTTGCCGTAGCGGCGCGTCGTGCGCTCGAACAGTTCGGCCGTTGCCGCAACCGAGCGGCCCCAGGAGGTGTGTGAGACCGGATTGAGCGGATTGGAGTAGAACAGGCGCACCGCATCGGCATAGAGGCGCGCCGGCTGCAAGGCGGCGTGGTTCAGTTCGTAGAGCTGGTAGAACATCGAGAACCCCGCTGCCGACTGCGATGGAAGGGCCGACGAGCAGCGCCGAGCCTTGAATGCCTTGGAGGGAAGTTAGCAACAATCTGCTGCGATGCAATACGTCAACTTGCGTGATTTATGCTCGTTCTTTCGTCCAAGGCGTTGAGAATCCGCCTGGAACGGCAACAGCCGGCTCAATGTGCACCTGCGAAGGAGTAGCAGAGGGCACGGTCATCGGTACAACCGTCGGAGGCGGCGTCCGCCGTCGCGACCGTTAGACGCGTGCCATGCAGACAGCGGTATGGCCCGAGCTGATGAAGCCGAGCTGACTGGCTGCGCCCTTTGACAGATCGAGCATCCGGCCCCTGATAAACGGGCCGCGGTCGTTGATGCGCACGACGACGCTGCGGCCATTGTTGCGGTTGGTCACCTTCAGCTTGGTGCCGAACGGCAGGCTGCGATGCGCTGCGGTCAGCGCCGACGGGTTCATGCGCTCGCCGGAAGCGGTTCTGGAGTGCAATGAGTACCAGGAGGCACGGCCGCATTGGGCGGCGGCGCTGGCACTGGACGCGCCGACCATCAGGCCAGCCGCGATCGTGGCCGCGACAAGCGCGGTCTGGTTGCTTTTGTTCATGTGTTGGGGACTGGCTCCGTTGACAGACCCGCAGCGGTTAGGGACGAATGAGGCAGCAAATGCGGCAATGATCTGTCGGTTCCATGGCAATGTTACACGTTTGGAGTCGGCGCGAAACAATTTGTCAGAGACTTTCCGCAGAGCGGCACAGCTTCCTTGATGGTCTTTGCACCGATCTCCGCGTGTCTTGCGCAAGATCGGAGGTTAGCATCTAAGTAGAAGTTGGTGTAGTCGAGCGGCTTCTTTTCGCTGTTCCATTCCGGCCGGAGCCGGGCTGATGATCGACTTGGAAAGGAGTTTCGGCAATGAGATTGATCAAAAATCTGCTGGCCTTGATTGTGCTCGCCATCGGCATGCTGTGGACGTTGCAAGGCATCGGCTTCATCCGCGGCAGCTTCATGACCGGCCAGTCGCAATGGCTCTATGTCGGCATCGTGACGGTGCTGGTCGGCTTGGGCGGCCTGGCCTGGGCAAACCGCTCGCGCATTTGAACGGGCGTCCATGCTCAGGCTCCCGCCAGAGCAGCGCACAGCGGACCCGTGGCGGTCGGTCACCGCGACCAGTATTGCCAGCCCCAGTAGAAACTTTCGTCGCGCGGCGGCAGGCGGTTGCGCTCCGCGTCCAGCTGCACGGGCGTCGGCGTTTTGCGTTCGCCGTCAGGCGGCTGTTTGTCCCCGTCCTTGATCAGGCGGAGCCAATGGCCGAAATGCACAAACAATACAGTGATGGAATGGCGCATTGTCGGTCACTCTCGCCCCGCCCACGGGACGAGCACCCGCTCGATCCTGCGGATGATGAATTCGAGCACGAAGGCAATGGCCGCGATCACCAGTATGCCCATCACCACCACGTCGGTGACGAGGAACTGGGCAGCGGACTGGATCATGAATCCGAGCCCGCGCGTCGCCGCCACCAGCTCGGCGGCAACCAGCGTCGACCAGCCGGCGCCAAGCGCGATACGCAGACCGGTCAGGATCGAGGGCAGCGCGCTGGGCAGGATAACGTGCCCGATCACTTGGCGCTGCGTGGCGCCAAGCGAGCGCGCTGCATTGATGCGTTCCTGCGAGACGCCGCGAACACCCGATGCCGTCGACAGCGCAACCGGTGCCAGCATGGCAATGGCAATCACCAGGATCTTGGACGGCTCGCCAATGCCGAACCAGATAATGATCAGCGGCAGATAGGCGAGCGGCGGGATCGGCCGCAGGAATTCGAGCAGCGGATCGAAGATGCCGCGCCCTGTAGTGCTGATGCCGATAGCCAGCCCGATGGGAACGCCGACGAAAACGGCCGCGATCAGCGCTGCAAACACCCGCCACAGGCTGGCGGCGATATGCTGGAGCAGCGTCGCGTCGACAAAGCCGTCACCGGCGACGACGACAAATTTGTTCCAGACTGCCACAGGCGACGGCAGGAAAGCCGGCGACACCAATTGCAGGCGGGCCGATACTGTCCACACTGCCAGCACCATCAGAATGGTGATCGCGCTAACCACGCGGGCCGAAACGCGGCTGCGTCTCGGCCGCGGCCGCGACCGTGGCACTGACAGCGCGTCGGCTCCGTCGTCGACCTTGGAGCGCCGCGGCCGCTCGGTATAGGAGGTAACGGTCATGCTGCCTCCCCTTCGAAGATCGCGTCGGTCAGCTCGCCGCGCGCCGCGGCGAAGGCGGGATCGGCCTTGATGCTGCGAATGGCCTCGCCGGCTGCATAGCGCCGGCTGAAACCGGCCTCGAAACTCCGCACCACCCGGCCAGGGCCGGGAGCGAGCACAATGATGCGGGTGGCGAGCACCAGCGCTTCGTCGATGCCGTGCGTGACCATCAGCACGCCGACCTGGCTTGCCGTCCACAGATCGAGCAGCGTTGTCTGCATGCGTTCGCGTGTCAGCGCATCGAGTGCGCCCAGCGGTTCGTCGAGCAGCAGGAATTGCGGCTCAGCTGCCAGCGCCCGGGCCAGGCCAACCCGCTGGCGCATGCCGCCGGAAAGCTCCCAGATGCGTTTGTCGCCGGCACCGTCGAGCTTCACCCGCGCCAGAAGGTCGTCGGCAGTCCGCGCCCGTTCGGCTGCCCTGACACCGCGCAGCCTGAGAGCAAAGGCGACATTTTCCCGCGCGGTCAGCCACGGAAACAGCGCGTCGTTCTGGAACACGACGGCGCGGTCCGAGCCTGGCGCCGTGATCGGCCTGCCACCAATCGTGGCGCGTCCGCGCACAGGCTCGACCAGGCCCGCGGCGACGTTGAGCAACGAGGTCTTGCCGCAGCCGGAGCGGCCGACCAGGACAACGAAGTCGTCCTTGGCGATGTCAATCGACACGCGTTCGACGGCCGGCGCCGGCTGGCCGTCATAATGAACCGAGACTTGGTCGAGCACGAGATGCGTCATGTGGGGTCGCCGATATTGTGAATTTGCCTGCCCCGAAGCCGTTCCTCGTCAGCGGCTCCGGGGCAGGCAACGCGCGTGTCAGGGAAGGGAGGACGCGCGTATTGAGCCGCCGCTAATTCGAGGCCAGCGCCTCGCCGACATATTTCGACGACACGTATTTCGAATAATCCGGCAACACGGCGTCAATCTTGCCCTGCTCCTTGAGGAAGGCCGATGTCGCCTCGACCGCCTTGACAGTGCCGCCACCGAGGAACTTGTCCGAGGCTTGCTCCTCGAGCGTCGGGAAGACATAGCCCCTCAGCAGTTGCGGCACGTCTTCGAGCTTGGCCCCGGTGATCCTGGCGATCTTGGCCGCTTGCGGCGAGGACACCGACCATTGATCCGGCTTGGCCAGGAAGTCGGCATAGGCAGCGCCCGTTACTTTGACGAAGTCGCGCACCGCTTCCGGGTTCCTTTCGGCGAAGTCGGTGCGCACGATCCAGGCGTCGAAGGTCGGCGCGCCCCAGGCGGCGACCTGCGAGGAATCCAGCACGACCTTGCCCGTCGTCTTGATCTGGCCGAGTGCCGGATCCCAGACATAGGCGGCGTCGATGTCGCCGCGCGCCCATGCCGCCGCGATCTCCGGTGGCCGCAGATTGAGAATGTCGACCGACTTCGGGTCGACACCCTCATGCTTCAGCGCGGCAAGCAGGCTGTAATGCGTCGTCGAAACGAAGGGCACCGCCACCTTCTTGCCGGCAAGGTCGGCAGTTTTCTCGATGCCGGCGCCGTTGCGGGCGACAAGGGCCTCGGATTCGCCGATCAGCCCGACAATGAAGATTGTCTGGATTGGAAGCTCGCGGCTCGCCGCCGCCGCCAGCGGGCTCGAGCCGACATAACCGATGTCGACCGAACCGGAAGCGATGGCGGCGATTACGTCGGCGCCGGAATCGAATTTCCGCCAGTCGATTGCCGCCTTGGTCGCGCTCTCATAGGCGCCGTCGGCCTGCGGCACCTTCGAGGGTTCGACGACCGTCTGGTAGCCGATAGTGATCTTGAAGTCCTGCGCATCGGCTGGGCCGAGAAAGGCGGCACCAGCCAAGGCCGCCGAGGACAAGAGAACGATACGTCGCGAAATGGTGGACATGAAAGGCTCCTTGGAAACGAGAAAAAACCGGGTTGCGTTTCATAGTCACTTAACTCTATCGTCCTTGTAGAGTTAAATCCTTCCAACAGCACGACGTTTGTTGGAAAAACGTGCCGACGAAAGGCGCCGAGGCGGAAAGTGCCGCTGCAACCGCCGTTACCGCCGATGACAAACCGAAGGAATGGCGCGCTCGGCGAGCCTCCAGCTTCGTCATCCTAGGGCGAAGCAAGGAGCAAGGCGACGCGGCGCAGACCCTAGGATCCATGCCGCGACGCATGAGCGTCTCGACGGTGCTGAAGGATAGCGGGCCGGAAGGATGGCGACGGGACAAGATTTCATTCCCGCCGCTGCATTCTTCGGCGGATATCACGGAATGGATCCTCGGGTCTTCGCGACGGAGCTTCGCTCCTGCTCCGCCCGTGGATGACGAAGTCGGGAGCTCGGGCAACCCGCCAGCCGTCAGTACCCCGTCACCCACGAACGATAATTCCTGCCTCTTCGTATCATCAGGCAAATTCTTGTCTCAAACAGCGGAGGATTTAAAAATACATTCCGCGTACTCGCGGTTAAGTATAGTAATCTTATCGACATAGACAGCTGGAGCGGTCATGAGAGGCCATACTCATCATATCGCGGCGATCGCTGGCGGCACGAGGTCCCAGTCGGCGGCCTTCGTGCCCGCAGGCCCGGCTTTTGTGTCCCCCGCGTCACAAGCCCCTGCCAAAATGGCCATTGCGGCTTGAAAACGAAGCAAAATCAACGTTTCTCGGCTTGTATATCATGTCACTAGAATTTATCTGTAGTGACAGCTTGGACGCGGCGGGGAGGCACGCCAGGCGTTTCGCAACCGGTGGCCTTGCGCCATCGCATGACAGAGAAACGTTCGGGTTATGCTCACGAAAAAAGGTAAATACGGCCTCAAGGCGCTCGTCCATCTGGCGCGCCTGCCGGTTGGACAGCTCGCCTTCGTCAACGACATCGCCACAGGAAACAATATTCCGAAGAAGTTCCTCGATGCCATTCTTGGCGAATTGCGCAATGCCGGGTTCGTCCAGAGCCGCAAGGGCAAGGAGGGCGGCTACCGGCTGGCACGCCCGGCGGACGAGATCAAGGTCGGCCACGTCGTGCGCGTGCTCGACGGGCCACTTGCCCCCATTCCCTGCGCCAGCCGCACCCAGTATCAGCGCTGCGAAGATTGCAACGAGGCGACATGCCAAGTCCGACATCTGATGCTGGAGGTCCGGCAGGCCATCGCCGAGGTGCTGGACCAGCGCAGCCTCGCCGAAATGCGCGATATCGCCGGCGACGAGGACCTTTCGGCGGCGTTGAAAGTGCAGGCCTGAACCACTCTCCCCTGAGCCGGCGACGATCGCCAGGACAGCTGGTGTGCGCATGACCGGGCGCGCTACGCCAAGTTCGATCATCATTGTCGGTGGCGGCGCCAGCGGCGTCGTGCTTGCCGCGCATCTGCTGAAGTCGCCCAATCCCGATCTCCGCGTCAGCCTGGTCGAAAAACGCCCGCATTTTGGGCAAGGCATGGCCTATTCAACGCTGCTGTCGGCGCATGTGCTGAATGTCAGCGCGGCGGGCATGAGCGCCTATGCCGACGATCCCGGCAATTTCTCGCGCTGGCTGCTTGGACGCGGCCTGGCTACGCCGGAGCAGGCGCCGGTCTACGCGCCGCGCAGCGTCTATGCCCGCTATCTCAAGGAGCTGCTCGACGAGCTCGAGGCGCGTGAGCAGCAGACGGGCCGGCTACGCCTGATCCGCGAGGAGAGCCTGTCGATCTCGCCGACCGCTTCCGGCGTCGAGGTGGCGCTGGCCAACGGCACCAGCGTGGTTGCGCATCTTGCCGTGCTGGCGACAGGCCACGACGAGGAGCCGGGCGCCGGTCAGGGCCACGCGATCAGGATGGGCTCCGAGGCGGACACTGCGCTCGACCCCGAAGCCCGAGTCCTGGTGCTGGGCACCGGCTTGAGCATGGTCGATGCCTTCCTGTCGCTCGAGCAGCGCGGCCACCGCGGCGAGATCGTCGCGGTGTCGCGGCGCGGCCTGCTGCCTTCGCCGCATCGCAAGGGCAATCCGATCAAGCTCGACGTTGCCGATATTCCGCTCGGCACCCAGCTTTCCTATTTCGTCGGCTGGTTCCGCGACCTGATCCGGGAAAACCAGAGGGCCGGCATCGACTGGCGCGACGTCGTCGACGGTCTGAGACCCTTCAACCAGAAGATCTGGCAGAACTGGCCGTCCTCGGCCAAGCGCCGCTTTGTCGAGCACACCAAGGCCTGGTGGGACATCCATCGCCATCGCATGGCGCCGGAAGTCTACGCCCGCGTTGCCGAGGCGGTGCAAGCGGGCCGCATCCGCCTTGTCGCCGGGCGCGTCGTCGAGATCGCCGGCGGCGACGGCTTCAGGGTACAGGTCCAGTCGCGCCACACGCAGCGCCTCGAAAGGTTCGACGTCACCCGCATCTATGATTGCACAGGCATCGCCAGGGACATCTCGACGACCTCGAACAGCGTGGTACGGTCGCTGGTCGACCGTGGACTGGCACGGCCGGATCCGCTGCGCCTCGGCCTCGACGTGACCGCGAACTGCGAGGTCATCGCCGGCGATGGCACGGTATCGGCCAAGATCCTCGCCGTCGGGCCGCTGACGCGCGGCACCTTCTTCGAAATCGACGCCATTCCCGATATTCGCGTGCAGTGCGCGCGGCTGAGCAAGCGGTTGCTCGGATAAGGCCCCTTTGTCTCGACGCAATTTCGGATGCAGGATCGCCGCCGTCGGGGGGGAAAGACCTCGACCGCGCCAGGAAGCGAGCCGCGACCCTGGCCAGATGACCGGGCAAATTCTGCTTCCGTCGCCACCGTGCGTTGCCTACGATGGGCGCATGACGCAACGCGGAAGACTCTACGGCTGCCCGGTCGAGTTCGCTCTCGACGCGCTCGGCGGCAAATGGAAGACGGTGATCCTGGCGCGCATCAAGGAACAGCCGATGCGCTATTCCGACCTGCGCCGGCTGATCCCCTCGCTCTCCGACAAGATGCTGACCCAGAGGCTGGCCGAGCTTGTCGAGATCGGCTTCGTCACGCTCGAGACGTCGCCCGACGGCAAGGGGCGCTATGCCTTGACCGGGCGCGGTGAAGATCTCGCCGCCGCGCTCCAGGCGCTCTACGACTGGGGCAGCATGCATGGCCGCGCCGAGGGTGTGCGTTTTCGCACCGACAGCGCAGCCACCACCTAGATCAATTCCGGGAAAAGCGCGGAGCGGTTTCCGTCCGTAATGCGTGAAGACAAAGCGACGGAGCGGTTCGGCGTTTGCGTGAAAAGGTGGGTCGCACTAGCAAGCCGATTGCCGTCAACCTGCATCGGCAAGCGCGCCGCAGAAGCTTGCGACATCGGTGACGACGGCTTCGCCGAGGAAGCGTAGCGTCGCCATCGAGCGGTCGCGCGCTTCGCGGTTGCCGAAGCCACAGGCATCCTCGATTACTACGGCGACAAAGCCATTGTCGGTCGCCTGGCGAACGGTCGGCTCGATGCCGATCTCCATGGCGATGCCGGCGAGCGCTATCGTGCGCATGCCGCAATCGCGCAAGGCAAAGCCGAGCGCGGTGGAATCGAAGGCCGACATCGTGAGCTTGTCGAACACCGCTTCGTCATCGCGGGGCTCCAGCTCGGGCACGATCCGCGTCGCTTCGGCGTCGCGCAGGAACCACGGCTCAACGGTGTCGGGGCTGTCGCGCCGCTGCCAGGCCATGGCGGTGCGCAGCTGCGTCGCGCCCATCCACTTGCGTGGCAGCGATAGATGGCGCGTGAACGCCACCCGCATTCCGGCTACGCGCGCCGCTTCCAGTGCCGTGCCGGTGCGCTCGACGATGGTGGCGCCGCCGGCCACCTGGCGGCAGATGCCGACCTGCATGTCGTAGACCACCAGCGCCGTGCGGCGCGGATCGCACCACTCAGTCAGGCTGGCCGGGATTTCGATCCCGTCGCTCGACCGGATCATGCCGCCGTCCGGTCCCATGGCTTGGCGATATCGACGGTCGGGTCGAACAGGAATTCCAGCGGCAATGGTGCGTCGAAGGCGATGAAGTGCCATTCCAGCAGCCCGGCCTTGGACAGCGGGAAGTCCTCGGTGTAGCGCCGCGCTTCCTCGACGCTGTCGAGCTCGAAGACGATGATGACGCCACCAATGTCGCCGCGCGCATAATTCTCGCGCACAATCCCCGCCTTCCAGAGCCGCCAGACGTTCGACACTTCGTCGCGCAGATAAGGCCGTAGGTCGTCGAGCGTGACGCCGGGCCTGAAATTGTCATAGGCAAGAATCTTCATCGGTCGTTCCTTGCATTGCTGTTCACCCAGCGCCGGGTAGCATGGCGGAATCGGCGGCGGCAACGAACGACATGGTGCGTTGAAACGGCCGCACGATTGCCGTCCTGTGCCGCGCGATCCCTGTGGGCGGCCGGGCGGCGCGGAATAGTTTTCGTGGAGGAGGAAAAGTGCGGTGACCATCGAAAGGCTGAACCCCGAGGGCATGCATAGCAACCCGGCCTATTCGCAAGGCGTGTCGTTGCCGGCGTCCGCGCGCGTCGTGCTGGTCGGCGGCCAGAATGGTGTCGACGCGCAAGGGCGGATCGTCGCCAGGGACGATCTCGCTGCGCAGACCGCTCAGGCGCTTTCGAACCTGGCAAAGGTGCTCGAAGCCGGTGGGGCAAAGCCGGAAGACCTCGTCAGCCTCTCGGTCTATATCGCCGGCGACCTGGATATAGGGCCGGCCTTCGGCGCCTGGATGGCCTTCTGGGCAAACCGTGGCGCGCCGCCGATCATCAAGGTGCTGCGCGTCGCCGGCCTCGGTAATCCGGATTTTCTGATCGAGATCGAAGCCCAGGCGGCGATCGCCTGAACCCCAAGCAGGTTCTGCAAATCTTTTGCCCTGCCTGGAGGCCGGCGAAGCTTTCGCGAAATTCCATTCCCCTGCTGGCGGCCGGATTGGCACGATCTATCTTCTTTCCAACTGCAAACGGCTGGAAAAGACGGTAGGTTGCCGTCTTCCAGGGCGGTTGCTCATTCTGGCAACGGAGCATCTGACATGAGCAAGCACAAGATCGTGGCACCGGACGATGCATCGTCCCGCCTGCGCCCGCCCTATGCCTCGGTTCTCGACCTGATCGGGCAGACGCCGGTCGTCGAGCTGACCAAATTCGACATCGGCAAGTGCCGGCTGTTCATCAAGCTCGAAAGCCAGAATCCCGGCGGCTCGATCAAGGACCGCATCGCGCTGTCGATGATTGCCGCCGCCGAAAAACAGGGCAAACTGAAACGCGGCGGGACGATCGTGGAGGCGACCGCCGGCAATACCGGTCTTGGTCTCGCCCAGGTCGGCATCCCCAAGGGCTACCGCATCATCCTGGTCGTGCCCGACAAGATGTCGCGCGAAAAGATCCAGCATCTGCGGGCGCTCGGCGCTGAAGTGCGCATGACGCGTTCCGACGTCGGTAAGGGACATGCCGAATATTATCAGGACATGGCCGAAAAGATCGCCGCCGAGCTGCCCGGCGCCTTCTACGCCAACCAGTTTGCCAACCCGGCCAATCCGCTCGCCCACGAGACCACGACTGGGCCGGAAATCTTTCAGCAGCTCGGAGGCGATGTCGATGCGGTGGTCGTCGGCGTCGGCTCCGGCGGGACGCTAACCGGGCTTGGCCGCTACTTTGCGAAAGTCTCGCCGAAGACCGAGATGATTTTGGCCGATCCGGTCGGCTCGGTGCTGGCACCGTTGATCAAGACCGGCAAGATGGTAGAGGCCGGAAGCTGGACCGTTGAAGGCATCGGCGAGGATTTCGTGCCGCCCAACGCCGATCTGTCGCTGGTCAGGAAGGCCTATTCCATCCCCGACAAGCAGAGCATGCTTGCGGTGCGGGACCTGCTTTCGAAGGAAGGCATTCTCGCCGGCTCGTCGTCCGGTACGCTGCTTTCGGCAGCGCTTCGCTATTGCCGCGAGCAGACCGTGCCGAAGCGCGTCGTCACCTTCGTCTGCGACAGCGGCAACAAGTACCTGTCGAAAGTCTTCGACGATTTCTGGCTGGTCGAGCAGGGCCTTGCCGAGCAGGAGCAGCATGGCGATCTGCGCGACCTGGTCATGCGCACGCTCCGCACCGGCGATGTCGTGTCCGTCGGCCCCGACGAAAGCCTGCTCAACGCCTATGGCCGCATGCGCCGCTCGGATGTCTCGCAACTACCGGTGCTGGACGAGGGCAAGCTCGTCGGCATCATCGACGAAAGCGATATCCTCGCCAAGGTCGAAGGCCCTTATGACAGCCGCTGGGACCGCTTCAAGGCCCCGGTCCGCACTGCGATGACCACCAATCTACACACGCTGCAGGCCAGCCAGACGCTGGATGCGCTGCTGCCGGTGTTCGACCGCAACGAGGTCGCCATCGTCTTCGACGGCGACGAATTCATTGGCCTGATAACCCGCATCGACCTGATCAACCATCTGAGGCGCGCCCGATGACCGTCAAAGCCACCGTATCGGGCAAAAACCGCCTCGCCTTCTCGACGCGCACCATCCATGGCGGCCAGAGCCACGACCCGACTACGGGCGCGGTGATGGTACCGATCTATGCCACCTCGACCTATGGCCAGCAGAGCCCGGGCGTGCACAAGGGTTTTGAATATGCACGCAGCCAGAACCCGACCCGCTTCGCCTTCGAGCGCGCGGTGGCCGACCTCGAAAGCGGCGCAGCCGCCTTCGCCTTCGCTTCGGGGCTGGCGGCGATCGCAACCATTTTCGAACTGCTCGATTCAGGCGCGCATATCGTCGCCACCGACGACATCTATGGCGGCACGTTCCGGCTGCTGGAACGGGTGCGCAAGCGCTCGGCCAATTTGCAGGTCGACTTCGTCGACTTCACGGATCTTGCCGCGGTCGAGGCGGCGATCCGCCCGGACACCAAGCTGCTCTGGGTCGAGACGCCGACCAATCCGCTGCTGCGCGTTGTTGATCTCGAAGGCGTCGCGGCGCTGGCCAGGCGCAAGGGCGTGCTGTCGGTGGCCGACAACACCTTCTGCAGCCCCTATCTGCAGCGGCCGCTGGAGCTCGGCATCGATATCGTGGTCCATTCGACGACGAAATACCTCAACGGCCATTCCGACATGGTCGGCGGCGTCGCCGTGGTCGGCGACAACAAGGATCTCACTGAGCGGCTGAAATTCCTGCAGAACGCCATCGGCGCCATTTCCGGGCCGTTCGACAGTTTCCTCGCGCTGCGCGGACTGAAGACGCTGGCGCTGAGGATGGAGCGTCATTCGTCGAACGGCCAGAAGATCGCGCACTGGCTGGAGAGCCGCCCCGACATCCGCCGTGTCATCTATCCCGGCCTGCCCAGCCACCCGCAGCACGCCATCGCCAGGCGGCAGATGCATGCCTTCGGCGGTATGATCACGGTCGAGCTCGACCGCGACCTCGCCGGCACCAAACGCTTCCTCGAACACACGCAGCTGTTCACGCTGGCCGAAAGCCTCGGCGGCGTCGAAAGCCTGATCGAGCACCCGGCGCTGATGACGCACGGCTCGATCCCGGCGAAGAAACGCGCCGAGATCGGGATTTCCGATTCGCTGGTGCGGTTGTCGGCGGGAATCGAAGACGGTGACGATCTGATCGCGGATTTGGATCAGGCGCTGGCGAGCTGAGCCCGATAGCGAGACGTCGGCGGGACAGCGCCCCCTCTGCCCTACCGGGCATCTCCCCCTCAAGTGGGGAGATTGGCCGTCATCTTGCGCTTTCGCCAACCTCCAACGCTGAAACACGGGCGGGACGGCGACGCTGCCGATCTCCCCCCTTGTGGGGGAGATGTCCGGCAGGACAGAGGGGGGCGTGAAGGATCACCAAAGATCGGCGTTTACACGCTGCTCCGTTGACCTTGGCACCATCCGGCGAAATGGTAGTCTCCCTATGAACAACCGACAACGCAACCAACCGACGGCAAGCGACGGCCCCGCTACCTTCGCGGTGCTGGTCTTCCCCGGCTTTCCGATGATGGCATTCAGCTCGGTCATTGAACCGCTCCGCGCGGCCAACGTGCTGGCCAAGCGGGACTGCTATCGCTGGATCATCGTCGGCGCCACGGAAGGTCCGGTGGAGGCTTCGAACGGCGTCGTCATCCAGCCCGGCTTTGCCGCCCATGACGCACCGAAAGTCGATCGCATCGTCGTCTGCTCGGGCGGCGATGCCGATCATCTCGTCGCGCACGATGCCGTGAGCTGGATCCGCAAGAGCCTGCGCGGCGGCGCCCATATCGGTGCGGTGGCGGATGCCGCCTTCTTCCTGGCTCGGGCCGGCCTGCTCGACGGCCATGCCTGCACCTTGCACTGGACCAGCCAGGCGGCCTTCACCGAAGCGTTTCCGGATATCGAGCTGAGGCGCGATCTCTATGTCATCGATCGCAAGCGCTTCACTTCGGCCGGCGGCGTCGGCAGTCTCGACATGATGCTGGAAATCATCACCAACGACTATGGCGCCGAGCTGGCGGCCGGCGTCGCCGAATGGTTCGTGCACAGCCCGCTGCGCTCCAGCGTCGACCGCAAGCTGATGCCGCTGCGCCTGCGCACCGGCGTCCAGAACGAGCTGGTGCTGTCGGCCATCGCCATCATGGAGGATGCGGTGGAGGAGCGGCTCGGCATGGCGGAACTGGCGGGGCGGCTTGGTGTCTCCTCCGACAAGCTCGAACGCAATTTCCGCTCCGAACTCAGCATCTCGCCCAACGGCTATTACCGCCGTCTGCGCCTGAAGCGCGCCGCCGACCTGTTGGCGCATTCGACGCTGATGGTGCGCGACGTGGCGCTGGCCTGTGGCTTTGCTTCGATGTCGAGCTTTGCCCGGGCGTTCCGGGAGGAGCACGGCCACGCGCCGAAGGTGTTGCGGCGGCATTAGGGGCGTCTGCAAGGCGCAAACCTCGGAAATTAGCCGAACCACCCCTCCACTTCGTCATCCCAGGGCGGAGCAAGGAGCGAAGCGACGCGGCGCAGACCCCGGGATCCATGCCGTTACCTCGCGGCAGTGCTCCAGCGGACCAGAACCGAGTTCTTCTTCGCACCGACGGGCCGAGCGTGGGATGATGCGGAGGCCAAAATCATTAGTGGCACCGATGCAGATCGGGCCTCGCTTCTGGCTTGCAGTCATGTAGGCATAGCCGGTCCATGATGGAAGGGTAGCTGGCGCCGTTGCGGATACAAGCGCCCCTTCTGAGCCGCTGCATTCCTCGGCTGATGTAACGGCATGGATCCCAGGGTCTCCGCGACGTCGCTTCGCTCCTGCTCCGCCCTGGGATGACGAAAGTGTGGTGGCTTACGCTAATCACCGAGGCTGCCGACAAGGTCCTGCGGCATCACGCACAACGCTTGCGGGATTCCGCACAGCCTCCGCGCGACGTGTGGCCCATCTTCCCAGCTTCCAGGAGGCACCCATGAGCATCGTCGTTTTTGACCCCGACAGCACCGAGGATGTCGACTTTGGGGATCGCATGCGCCATCCGGCGGCGGCGGATCCGGCCGGCGGCATGTGGCTGTCGGATACCGAGCCGTCCTTCATCGACGCCGACGCGCTGCGCAAAGGCCGGCTGGCCAGGCTGCGCGCCTGGATGCGCGAGGCCGGCTATGGCGGCGTCGTTCTGTTCGATCCCTACAACCAGCGCTACGCCACCGGCTCGCGCAACATGTTCGGCTATTTCCTGCGCAACTCGACCCGCTACTTCTTCATCCCGACAGAAGGGCCAATCGTGCTGTTCGAATATCCGCAGAGCTACCATGTCTCGATGGTGCTCGACACGATCGACGAGGCGCGGCCGTCGAAGCTGGTCTGGTCATCGGTGTCGGGCCGTGACGACGAAACCGCCGGCCCGTTCGCCGACGAGATCGCCGAATTGCTCAAGGCGCATGGCGGCGGTTCGATGAAGCTCGGGCTCGACCGCTGCAGCCATCTGCAGGCACTGGCGCTGGAAAAGCGCGGCTGCGAGGTCCGCGATTGCCAGGGCGAGATTTTGGCGGTGCGAGCGGTCAAGACGCCCGAGGAAGTAAAATGCCTGCAGGTGTCGATGGCTGGTGCCGAGGCCGCGGTCTATGCGGTGCGCGAAGCGATCAAGCCCGGCGTTTCCGAAAACGAGCTGTTCGCCATCATGTATGGTGAGGTGATCCGGCAGGGCGGCGAGTTCATCGAAACCCGGCTGCTGACCTCGGGCCAGCGCACCAATCCATGGTTCAACGAGGCGAGCGGCCGCAAGATCAGGCCAGGCGAACTTTTGGCACTCGATACCGATACGATCGGCTGCTACGGCTATTATTCGGACTTTTCCCGCACCTTCCGCTGCGGCCCGGGCAAGCCGACGGATTACCAGAAATCGCTCTACCGCATGGCGCACGACCAGGTTCAGCACAATATCTCGATCGTAAGCCCCGGCATGGCGTTTCGCGAGATTGCCGAAAAGGCCTGGAAGATCCCGGACCGCTTCGTCGACCAGCGCTATACCTCGGTCATGCACGGCGTCGGCATGCATGGCGAGACGCCGTTCATCGCGCACGCCATGGATTACGAAACCTATGGCCGCGACGGGGTCATCGTGCCCGGCATGGTGGTCAGCGTCGAGAGCTATATCGGCGAGAAAGGCGGCCGCGAGGGCGTCAAGCTGGAGGACGAGATCCTGATCACCGAGACCGGCACCGAACTTCTGTCGCGCTTCCCGTACGAGGATGATTTCCTTGACGGGCACGTTTGAGTGCTGACAGGCATATCCGCATGAAAAGCCCGATCTCGATCAAGCGCGGTACGGCGGCGGCGGTGTTCATCGATCTCCAGGAGGAGCATCGGCGGGACAAGCGCTATCTGGTCGAAGGCTATGGCGACATCCTCGCCAACGTCCAGCGGCTGCAGGCGGCGGCACGCGCCAATGATGTTCCGCTCTACCATTGGGCCTATATCGTCGATCTCGCCACGGCACGGCCGTTCCACCCGGTCGAGGCCAACGGCAAGTCGGCGTTTTCCGACAAGGACGATCCGCTGACGGCGATCTGTCCAGAGGTCGGCCCGTTGCCAGGCGAGACGATGCTGATCAAGACCGACGCCAGCGCCTTCCGCGCGGGGCCTGCCGCCGAACGGCTGAAGGTCGACGGCATCGAGTGGCTGGTCGTTGCCGGCGTCTGGACCGAGGCGTGCATCGATGCCACCGTCAAGGATGCGGTGGCGCTCGGATTTCGCGTGCTGCTGGTCAAGGATGCCTGCGGCAGCGGCAGCACGGCGATGCACCAGACGGCCATTCTCAATCTCGCCAACCGGCTCTATGGCGGCGCCGTCACCAGCACCGACGGCGCCTGCCGGCTGCTGGCCGGCGAGACGGTCGAAGCCTGGCAGGTCGAGGGCTCGGTGCCGCTGCGCTTCAGCTATGAAAATGCTGCCCGGCTCTACGCCGAGCTCTGAGCGGGATCGCGAAGCGATGATCACCGAGGCCGAGCGACCCGAAACGACAGAGCGCGGAAAGTACCAAACGCTGCTCGATCCGGAACTGTGGGCCTATATCGACAGGGTCAACGAGTGGTATCCGCCCGAAATCGTCTACATGCCGATCGAGCGGCAACGGGCGGTCTATGACGCCATGTGCCGGGCATTTCGCGAGCCCTATCCACCCGGTGTCAAGGCCAGCGACAGCAGCGTCGGCGACCATGCGATCCCAGTCCGGCATTACCAAATGGCGGGCACGGCGCCACAAGCGATCGTTGTCTATTATCACGGCGGCGGCTTCGTGCTTGGCGGGCTCGACAGCCATGACGACATCTGCGCCGAGATCTGCGCCGGCACCGGCTTTGCCGTACTGTCCGCCGACTACCGGCTGGCGCCCGAGCATCTGCATCCGGCGGCCTTCGAGGATGCGCTGGCCGTATTCGAATGGGCTGCGGCGACCACCGGCCTGCCGCTCGTACTCTGCGGAGAGAGCGCCGGCGGCAATCTGGCCGCTGCGGTGGCACAGGCGACACGCCGCCATCCTCACCATGCGATCGGCCAGGTGCTGATCTATCCCGAGCTCGGCGGTGACGAGCTAGATGGCCCAGAGCTGGACGGCAAAGCGCGCGCGGGCTCCTATGTCGAGCACGCCGAGGCGCCGCTGCTGACATTGCGCGATGTCGAATTTTATCGGCATATCCGGGCAGGGAAGGGGCAGTCGCCGGACGACCCGACATTTTCGCCGCTTAGCGATACCGACTTCTCCGGCCTGCCGCCGACGGTCATCGTCACCGCCGAATGCGACCCACTGTCGGCGGATGGCCAAGCCTATTGCGACCGCATCCTTGCCGCCGGCGGCAAGGCATGGTGGCGCGAAGAGCCGCGGCTGGTGCACAGCTTCCTGCGCGCCCGCAAGACCGTGCCGCGCGCCGGCGAGGCCTTTGATCGCATCGTGGCGGCAATAGCCGCGCTGGGCGGGGGTGACTGTCCGGAGTGACGCGGACCGTCCCTCCAAGCTCCACTGTCGCGGAACAGCGCACAACAACTGCGGAAACCCGAACACTGCTGCGGTCAGGCCGGCCCTATCATCACGCCACGTAAGGGCTCGCATCCGCGATGCGCCGACCCGACAGGGAGGATTTACGATGAAGTTCATGCCGACCGACCGGAAATTGCATCCGCAGGCCGAGCCCGTCGCCGATGGCTTCAGGAAAGGCCAGATGAACCGGCGCGAATATCTCGCCACCATGGCTGCGCTCGGCGTCAGCACTGCCGGCGCGCTGGCGCTGGGCGGGCTTGCGCCGTCGCCGGCCAGGGCCGAGGAGCCGAAGCGCGGCGGCGTTCTGCGCGTCGCCATGAACGTCAAGGGCTGGAAGGATCCGCGCACTTTCGACGGCGTCGAGATGTCCAACGTCGCCCGTCAGTGCAACGAATATCTGGTGCGCTGGAACCGCGACTTCACCTTCGAGCCATGGCTGCTCGAAAGCTGGGAGACCAGCGACGACGCCCGCCTGCTGACCCTGCATGTCCGCAAGGGCGTCACCTGGTCGAACGGCGACACCTTCAACGCCGACGATGTGATCCACAATCTGACGCGCTGGTGCGATGCGTCCGTCGCCGGCAATTCGGTCGCCGCGCGCATGGGCGCACTGGTCAACGCCGATACCAAGAAGGTCGTCGACGGCGGCATCGAGCGCGTCGACGATTTCACCGTCCGGCTCAATTTGCCTAAGCCCGACATCTCGCTGATTGCCGGCATGGCCGATTATCCGGCGCTGATCATGCATCGCAGCTATGACGGAGACGGCGATCCGCTGAAGGCCTTGGCGATCACCACCGGGCCTTGCGAACTCGTCGCATGGGATGCCGAGGTCGGCGCCGAAGTCCGCCGCAAGGACAAGCCATGGTGGAAGGGCGAGTTCTATCTCAACGGCATCAAATGGGTCGACTACGGCTCCGATCCCAACGCCATGCTGTCTGCCTTCGAATCGGGCGAGGTCGACACCGACCATGAAACCGCCTCCGACACGGTTGCGCAGACGGACTCCATGGGCCTGAGCAATTCCGAGATCGCCACCGGCTCGACGATCGTCGCGCGTTTCAATATCGGCAATCCGCCCTATGACGACATCAAGGTTCGGCGCGCCGCACAACTGGCCGTCGACAACGCCGCCGTGCTGAAGATCGGCATGGACAACCGCGGCAAGCCTGCCGAGAACCATCATGTCGGGCCGATGCATCCCGAATATGCCGATATCGGCCCGGCCGTCCGCAACATCGATCAAGCCAAGGCCCTGCTCGCCGAGGCCGGCAAGGCCGAACACGAATACGAACTCATCTCGGTCGATGTCGACTGGCAGAAGAGCACCGGCGACGCCATCGCCGCGCAGATGCGCGAGGCAGGGCTGAAGATCAAGCGCACAGTGCTGCCGGCCGCCACCTTCTGGAACGACTGGAGCAAATATCCTTTCTCCTGCACGGAATGGCTCGGCCGGCCGCTCGGCGTCCAGGTGCTGGCGCTCGCTTATAAGTCTGGCGCCGCCTGGAACGAGAGCGCCTATGCCAATCCGGAATTCGATACTCTGCTCGACAAGGCGCTGGCAATGCCCGATCCCGGCGCCCGCAAAGAGCTCATGGCCAAGATCGAACAGAATTTGCGCGATTCCGGCGTCATCATCCAGCCCTACTGGCGCTCGGTCTATCGCACCTATCGCAAGGGCGTGCATGGCTGCGAGCAACACCAGTCGCTCGAGCAGCATTTCGAGAAGGTCTGGCTCGAGACGTAGCCTTGCAGACGACCAATTGTCGGGGCCAGCGCCGCTCCTTCTTCCTTCTCCCCTTGCTTGTGGCAGAAGGTGGATTGGCGCGCAGCGCCAAGACGGTTGAGGGGTGTTGGAAGGATCGTCGTCGGTACCAAGCTGGAACACCCCTCATCCGGCCGCTTCGCGTCCACCTTCTCCCACAAGGGGAGAAGGAAGAGCCACGCCCGTCCCTGAAATCTCCTGCCCGAGCCGCACCGTTTCCCGGATCAGCAGGTCCAGATCGTCGCGCCGGGTGCGGTGGTTGTTGATCGCCACCCTGAGGCAATGCTGGCCATGCACCGTCGTGTCGGAAATGGCGGCGATGCCTTCTTCCTGCAGCCTCAGCATGATCTCGGTATTGAGCGCTTTCAGGCGCTCAGCGTCCAACCCATCGGCGCGGTAGCGAAAGCAGACGATGTTGATGTTCACCGGCGCCACCAGTTCGAGTGCCGGTTCGGCCGCGATCAGCGCGCCGAGATAATGCCCTTGCGCGATGTTCTGGTCGATCAGCCGGCCGAACTTTTCGATGCCGTGCTCCCGCAGCGCCATCCACACCTTCAGCGCCCGGAAGCCGCGCGTCGTCTGCAGGCCGTAATCGTGCAGCCATTGGCCGGAGGCCAGGCCGCGCGGCGTCGATTCCAGATATTCCGGCGTCACCGCGAACGTGCCGCGATGCGCGGAGGCATCCCGGATCAGCGCGCAGCCGACCTCGAAGGGCGCGTGCAGCCATTTATGCGGATCGAGCGCGATTGAGTGGGCGTGCTCGATGCCGGCGACGCGATGCGAATTGTCCGGCGCAATCGCAAGCAAGGCGCCGATGCAGCCGTCGACGTGAAACCACAGATCCTCTTTTGCCGCCAGGTCAGCCAGCGCTTGCAGATCATCGATTGCGCCGGTGTTCACTGTGCCGGCCGTACCGATTACGCAGGCCGGCTTGAAACCGGCGTCACGGTCCTCGGCGATCGCCGCCCGCAACGCAGCGATGTCGATCCGCAGCCCGGCATCGCTCGGGACGCGGCGCAGCGCCCGGTTGCCGAGGCCGAGCGCTTCCATCGCCTTGCGGTGACAGGAGTGAAGCTGGTCGGAGCCGTAGAAACGCAGTGGCTTGTCGATGCCGGCAACGCCGTGCTCGCGTATGTCGATGCCGGCCTTGGCGTTGCGCGCCACGGTCAGCCCGATGATGTTGGCCATCGAGCCACCGCTGACCAGCGTGCCGCTGGCCGATTGCGGAAAGCCCATCATTTCCTTGCACCAGTCGACGACCTGGTTGTCCATCAATGCCGCGGCATGGTTGCCGCCGCCGAGGTTGGAGCCCTGAATCGCCGCCAGGAAATCGCCGAGCGCGCCGGTGAAATTGCTCGAGCCCATGTACCAGGACCAGAAGCGGGGATGGATGTTGCCCATCGCATAGGGCATCAAGCTCCTGGTGACGTCGCCATAGATTTCTGCCAGCGGCGCCGGCGAACGCGGTAGCGGCGATGTGAAGAAGGTCCTCACATCAACCGGCATCTCCTGCCACACCGGACGCTCTCTGACATCGCGCAGGTAAGCGACGGCATCATCGACGATCCGATGCGACAAGACCTGCACGTCGGCCCAGTTCGAGGGGTCAAGCGTTTCCTCGGTGGCCGTGACGGCCAGTCCAGGCTTCGTGTCCATGCAGGCCGCTCCCGATTTGCCGCCGTCACGCCGGAAACTGGCAGCCGGGCGTCGACTGCGAAAGCGCAGTCTCCTCGGCGTCCATCTCCGCTTCGATGCCGTCGAACAGCGGCGTCGTCATGTAGCGCTCGCCGGTGTCGGGCAGCATGCACAGGATCACCGAGCCGGGCGACGCCTTTTCCGCGATCTGCCGCGCGACAGCAAATGTCGCCCCGCCGGAGATGCCGGTGAAAATGCCTTCCTTCTGCGCCAGCGCCTTGGCCCATTTCGTGCCCTCGGGCCCGGCAATAGGCACCACCTCGTCATAGAGGCCGGCGTCGATCGCCTCCTGCAGCACGTCCGGAATGAAGTCGGGCGTCCAGCCCTGGATCGGATGCGGCTCGAACGCCGGATGGCTGGCGGTAGGCGCGCCGCCGGCGCCGCGCTGCTGCGGCTTGCCGCTGCCGATCAGCTGCGCATTGGCCGGTTCGGCGAGCACAATCCGGGTCTCCGGCCGCTCGCGGCGAAGCACGCGTCCGACGCCGGCGACGGTGCCGCCCGTGCCGTAGCCGGTGACGAAGCAGTCGAGCCGCGAGCCGGCGAAATCGTTGATGATCTCGCGCGCCGTCGTCGCTTCGTGAATGGCGGCATTGGCCTTGGTCTCGAACTGGCGGGCCAGGAACCAGCCATTGGCTTCGGCGAGCTCCACCGCCTTCTTGTACATGCCAAAACCCTTCTGGGCACGCGGCGTCAGCACCACCTTGGCGCCCAGCATGCGCATCAGCTTGCGGCGTTCGATGGAAAAACTGTCGGCCATCGTCACCACCAGCGGATAGCCCTTCTGGGCGCAGACCATGGCAAGGCCGATGCCGGTGTTGCCGCTGGTCGCCTCGACGACGGTCTGGCCCGGCTTCAAGGCGCCGCTGCGCTCGCCCTCCTCGATGATGTTGAGCGCCAGCCTGTCCTTTACCGAGGCGGCGGGATTGAAGAACTCGGCCTTCACATAGATCGTGGCATGGTTCGGTCCGAGATTATTGATGCGGATCACCGGCGTATCGCCGACCGTGTCGAGAATGCTGTCGAACAGACGGCCGCGCCCGGCGGTGGTTCTGATTTTCTGTTGATGCAACATGTCGAGCTCCTCGCTTTCTCGTTGTCTCTTGTCGTCACGGGCCGGTTACAGACCGGTGGCTTGGGCGGCGAGGTTTCGAGACCTTGCCGCGCTACATTTGCCTCCCGGCAATGCCAGCATCCGGCGCGGGAATTCGCTGCCGGATGCACCGTGTCGCGTTTGGTGATAAAACAAAGGCCGACTGGCCAGCGTGGGAGCAGGCGTGGAAATTTACGTGGAATCCGCCCGATCGAGCCTCGGCGGCGAGATGGCCGGTCTTTCCGTGCGTCTGCTCGGACCGCTGACGATTATCCGCGACGGCACCTCCGTCGAGCTTCCGAAGTCGCGCAAACTGCGTGCGCTGCTCGCCTATCTGGCGCTGGCGCCGCATCCGGTCGGCCGCAGCCGCCTCTGCGAGCTTTTGTGGGATGTGCCGAACGACCCGCGCGGCGAGCTTCGCTGGTGCCTGAGCAAGCTTAGAGGCATCCTCGATGAACCGCATCATCGCAGGGTCGAGACACCAGGCGACACGATCGCGCTTGATCTGAGAGGTGCTTCCGTCGACGCTGTCGACATAGCCTCGGCCGCCGCCAAGGGCGTTGAGACGCTCGGTCTAGAGCGGCTGCAGGCTCTTTCCGGAATGTTTGCCGGCGACTTTCTCGATGGGCTGGAGATCGACCGCAGCCCGCATTTCAACAGCTGGCTGATCGCTCAGCGCCGTCGCTTCACCTCGTGGCACGCCGCCATCCTGGAACATCTCGTCAACAAGCTTCCGGCGGATGCCGACGAGATGTCTTCGCATCTGGACAAATGGCTGGAACTCGCTCCGTTCGACGGGCGCGCACATGTGGCTCTTCTGACCAGGCTGGCGCAGCGCGGCCAGTTTGACGCCGGCGAGGAACATCTCGCTTCCGCGGCGCGGCTGTTTGCTTCGGAGGATCTGGATTTCGGAGCCGTTCGTGAGGCATGGCGCACGATCCGCGGCGAACGACCTGCAGCAACGCTCTGGGCCCGACCTTCAGTCGTACCCGCGGCACCGTACGCGTCAATTATGCTTTCCCGTTCCGATACCGCTGCATCACAGAAGGCTTCGCTCGCGGTGATGCCGTTTGCCGAAGAGGCGGCTGGCGGCGGCCCACGCGGAGGCATAGCCGATGGCCTCACCCACGACATCATCACCCGCCTGGCCAAGCTCAGGGATTTCTTCGTCATCGCGCGCGGCTCGGTGTTTGCCTTGGCGGAGAAAAACATCGCGCCCGAAGATGCCGGCCGGCGGCTCAACGTCGACTATGTCGCCACCGGCACCGTGCGCTGCCAGGCCGGCCGCGTCACCGTCGCGGTCGAGCTGGTCGAAGTGCGCACCGCCAGGATCGTCTGGGCCGAGACGTTCGAGCGCAAGCCGGACGACATCTTTGCCGTCCTCGACGACATCGGCAACAGCATCGTCTCGTCGATCTCGGCCGAGATCGAGACGGTCGAGCGCAATCGCGCCATGCTGAAGGCGCCCAATTCGCTGAACGCCTGGGAAGCCTACCACCGGGGTCTCTGGCACATGTATCGCTTCACCCGCACGGAAAACGAGCAGGCCCGGCATTTCTTCGACATAGCCTTGAAGCTCGATCCGACGTTCGCCCGCGCCTATGCCGGGCTCTCCTTCACCCATTGGCAAAATGCCTTCCAGCGTTGGGGCGATCGTGACCAGGAAAGCGCCCTGGCCTTCGAGGCAGCCGGCCAGAGCCTGCTCGTCGACGATCACAATCCGGCCGCTCACTGGGCCATGGGGCGGGCGCTGTGGCTGCGCGGCGAGCAGGACGGCTCCCTCATTGAGCTGGAACGCGCCGTCGACCTCAGCCCGAATTTCGCGCTCGGTCACTATGCGCTCTCTTTCGTCCACTCGCAGTCCGGCGATCCGCAGGCCGCGATCGGCTCATCCGACCATTCCAGGCATCTGAGCCCCTTCGATCCGCTGCTATTCGGCATGCTGGGCGCCAGGGCGATGTCGCATGTCCGGCTTGGCCAGTTCGACGAGGCCGCCGAATGGGCGCTGAAAGCAGCCGCGCGTCCCAACGCCCATGCCATCATCCTGGCGATTGCCGCGCATTGCCTTGCGCTGGCGGGGCGGCTGGACGAGGCACGAAGTTTCGCCGCTGGGCTGCGCAAGATGCTGCCGAACTACTGCGCCGACGATTTCATCGGCACCTTCCGCTTCGAGCCGGGCGCCGAGGCGCTGTTCCGGCAAGGCGCCAAGCGGATCGGGCTGGGGTGAGGCACGCGCGCGGTTAGCCAGGCTCTCCAAACCGCTCATCGCGGCTGGCCGCCCCAAACATCGTCATGTCCGCAGCCAAGGCGCATCGTCAGATTGGTTGCGAATTCGTCGACCAGAGCGGATCAGACAGGCTCAACCGATTTAACGTTGCCGTCGGTGCCCACGAGGCAGCACCAGCCCCATCTTCTGACGGGCAACGGCTGAAGGTGCAGCAGCGCGTTCGCCAAAGAGCGCGCCTTCACGTGCCGCCCCTGCACGCTACCCGATGACAATCCGGCTGGGAAGATGCTCAAAACGCGGCCGCGGCACCCCCACTGCGCCTCTATGTGGCACGCCGCAGCGTTGAAAAAACTCGAATAAGTGAGCAGCGTTTCTTTCGACCTGCGCAAGCGGGTGGGCTCGGTTAAAAAAAAGATACCGACAATAGATCAGGATACAGGCAATCGTATAAGAAGCGATTTCGCCATTGGCTTTTTTCGATCTGCGTAAACGCATAACAACGTGGGATATTACTTATAACAACATACAGCCAATGGAATAAAGTCGATTTTCTGTGCTGGTACATTGCTGTGAAGCGAATTTCAGTATCTGCTAAGATAGCCGGCATTGGTTCTGAATTATTAAGCATTTGCAAAATTCAAACCCGCAATACTGCAATTTTTCCTTGCCATACGCCGACTTCGGATGCAACTTTCTGGCAACAGCAGCCGCGTTAGTTGGTTGCTGGCATGCTTGGGCGGACGGGCGCGAAGCATGGAGAGGGAAATCGATATTCGCTAATGCGGCCCCCCGTGGGGAGCGTTTCCCCTCGACGTAAGAGATCACGACAGCCAGCCACTAAGTCTTCGAATGCATGGGCCACGGTCTGGCTCTTTCGAGGCCGGCGAAGCTCTGTCCTCCGCGGATGGCGCCAATCAGCAATCAGATCAGGAAAGAGCGATGAGGAAATCAACCTTGGCAATCGTGCTCGCAGGCACTTTCGCGCTTACGGCGTGCCAGTCGTCATCCAACCCGGAAGTTCAGGCGCGCAACAGCGAGTTCGGCTGCATCGCCGGTACTGTCGGTGGCGCGATCGTGGGCGGCCTGATCGGCAGCACCATTGGTGGTGGAACCGGACGTGTGATCGGTTCCGCGATTGGCATCGGCGGTGGTGGCTACCTCGGCAATCGTCTTGCCTGCGGCTGAGACGAGAAGAAAGGGACAAGACAATGAAATCCATAATCGCGACCACAGCTTCCTTGCTCCTGCTTTGCGCCGGCGCGGCCACGGCACAGCAGTCCATGTACGAGGGTCACCAGGACCAACTTGATACCGATGACAACGGCGCGGTGAACCGACAGGAGTATCAGGCCTTCATGACCAGGGCCTTCGAAAAGCTGGACGCCGACAATAACGGCGCTCTCAGCCAAGCCGAAACCGCCGACGTCCTGAACGCCGATCAGTTCGCAGCGACCGATGCGAACGGGAACGGCCGTGTCAGTCGGGACGAATTCATGAACCGGGTGATGAAGGACTTCGCGGCGGCCGATAAGAGCGGGGACCGCCGCCTGCAATAGTCTTCGGATACGAACGATCGCCCAGCCGCCAGGCAGTCGGAGGAATGAACCATGAAATTCGTAATCTATGCGACCCTGGCCACTGCTTTGATGGCGATCGCCGGATGTACCACCGACGACGGCTACGATGGCTGCCGCGGGTCGGGCTGCCTGGTTGATCGGCCTCATAAACGGGACCGGAAGATAGACGACCGGCCGCAGTTCGACAGGAACGGCAATCCCAACTTCGATACCAGGGGCCGTTACATCGGCTGCCATGGGCTCGGATGTAAGGTCGACGATCCCGATGACGGGGATCAAAGCATCGACGACAGGCCGCAGTACGATAAGGAAGGCAATCCGAACTTCGATACCCAAGGCAACTACCAAGGCTGCCGCGGCATCGGCTGCGAGGTCGATGCGCCAGACGATGACAGGTCATCGGACGACGATAGTTCATCGGGCGATGACGATTCCGATTGATGGCCCCTGCAACGAACAAGGAAGAGGATAGCCACTCATGTCTGAATTGAACGGTCTCATCCGTCGGCGTGCCAAAATCGTCATGGTCGGCCTTGCGGGGCTGGGAATGACGCTGACATCCGCTTTCGCCGCGAATAGCGCCTGTGACGGTGTAAAGGTCGAAGTGACGAAGGCGCGCAAGCAGGAGTATGCCCCCCTCGTTGCCTCGGCGTTGGACAACAAGGTCAAGCCCGCTCGGGTGAAGTTCATCACGATCATGGAGAACGGCAACTGGAGCGCCGCCTACGTCTCCACGCCGGTGAGCGATGACGGCGTGATGTTCATCCAGACAGTCAACGGAATGAAGCAGTTTCGCGATGTATGGGGCGGCTATGCCGACCCATCGGAAAAGCCTGAACTCGTATCCTGGGCAAAGAAACTCGGAGCGCCGCAAGACCTGGCAAAGTGTTTTGCCGACGAAGTTACGGAATGACGGTGATGATCGCTGGCGATCACCGCGGTGGCGCCGGCATAGCAAATGGCATCGAAAAGGCATGGATCAGCAGAAACTGATCAAGGACTGCATGACCGTCAAGGGTTCACACATCGAGGAGATTCGAACAATGGCCAGAAGACACGCTTTTCTCTTTGCGTTGGGGATGATCTCAGCAATCAGCACCGGATCAGCGTCCGCGCAATCGGCTGCGGAGGTGAACGGCAACCTGGACACGCTGTTCGGAAGTCATGCTCCGTACCAGACCTTCTTCGACAAGTTGAAAAAAGCGGTCGGTTCCGATGACAAGGCGACCGTTGCCGCATTGGTCGCCTATCCGTTCCAGGCCCGCATCAAGGGAAAGGCCCTGAAGATCAAGGATCAGAAGCAGTTCTTGACCGATTACGACCAGATTATCACCCCGAAGGTGAAGGGTGCTGTGACCAAGCAAACCTACGCGACGCTTTTTGCGAACTGGCAGGGCGTTTCCATCGGCGATGGAGAAATCTGGTTCAGCGGCATTTGCAGCAACCAAGCCTGCGAACAGCAGACGATCAGGATCACCGCCATTAACGACTGATGTCGATAGAGGAAGGAAGGCCGGTGTTCATTTCCCGCAACAGGGTTCAGCCCTTCACGACGATCAGAAAAGCGGGGCCTCGATCTCGACGTGACTGAGACCGCAGCCTTGGGCGTCTCCTAGGCCAGTTCGGGCGTCCACGAGATCGGCTTCAACCCAAGCTCGACGTCTTGTTCTAGCCACCGGCGCCTGCGGAAGGATGTAGAAAAATGCTCGCTCTTCGAAAATCCAGACTGATCGTGCAGTTCGCCCGTGCATTGGCAACTTCAGTGAAAATGGTGGCTGTCGTCAGCGTTGCCGTCCCGCACACGATCAATATCGCGTATGCCAGCAAATATGATCTGCCGAAACCCTATGTTTCCCGGGCTCTTAACGCGGTTTTGATACCCATCAACCACGCCTCTCGGCACCGCTATCAGATCCCGCCCAAGCTTCGCGGGGTGTATGTCTTGGCCGTTGCACCCCATGGCGTTGCCGCGCGGCAAGGCATCCGACCGGGTGACGTGCTTGCCACAGTGCGGCATCAACCGATTTCGACGCCGACCGATGTCGACCGACTCGTTTGGGCCGCGCTTGCCGTGAGCGCTACCAGTTTCCTGTTTGGCGTGAACCGCGGAACAGAAGCCGCAGATGTCGTCGAGGTCAATACCAACATCACCGTAAACAACTTCAATACCAACATCTCGGTCAACAATATCTCGCAATGGACGAGCGTCGATAACCATGAGGAGTGGACGCAGATCGTCGATCAGTACGACGACGAGATGGAGACAAGCCTCGAAGACACAAGCTATCGCGAAGACGACTCGCTGCCCGGCGACGCCAGTCCAGATGCCAACGCGACTTCTGCCGATGCTGACGACGATGACAACGATAACAGCGCAGACACCGATGGCGATAGCTCGGACGACAGCACCGGCGACGACAGTTCCAATGATCAGGACGATTCGAGCGATCAGAATGACGATGATGGTGATGACGACAACAACACCGACGACGATAGCTCGGATGACAATACCGACGACAATAATTCCGATGATCAGGACGATTCGACCGATCAGAACGACGATGAAGACTCAACGGCCGGTGACGATGATCAAGACAGCACCGACACCGACGACGATAGCACGAATGACGATGCGTCGGATGACAGTAGCGACGACAGTAATGGATCGGATGATGATGATTCCAACTAGTGGCTGGCCCTGCCAGCCACGGATATCTGAAGTGAACGGCGGGATAAACCACCGCCCGTCAATCGGTGGAATCTGAACGGAGGACAATCGATGAAAACCGCAATACTGACTGCTGCCGTGGTTCTGGCCATGCCGAATTTCACCTTTGCCCAGGACAAGTGCTACGACGCCGCCAAGGATCAGGCCTCGCTGAATGCGTGCGCCGATGCCGCGTTCAAGAAATCCGACAAGAAGCTCAATGAGCTTTACAAGCAGATCGAAGTCCGTCTCAAGGACGATGCGGATACCAGGAAGCTTCTTGTCCAAGCTCAACGGGACTGGGACAAATTTCGCGACGCCGAGTGCAGTTTCCAGACTTCAGGAGCGGCCGGAGGAAGCGTAGTGCCGATGCTCACCGCGCAGTGCATGGACAGCCTGGCGCAATCCCGGGTCAAAGACTTCGAGGGTTACCTGAGATGCGGCAAGCAGGGCGATCCGATGAGTTGTCCCGTTCCGGTCGCGAATTGACACGTCGGTGCCGGGATGAAGACCTTCATCGTATCCGCAGTGCACTTGATAGCTGGGCTGTTGCTGGCAGTTGTTACGGTCGCAAGTGCCGCTGAGATCCCCGAAGGGGACTATTACATCGTCGCGAAGCATTCCTACAAAGCGCTCACCGCCTTTGAAGGCAGGCATGGCGAGATCGTGCTTGGTCAGTCCGCTCGCAAACCCAGGGATGGTCCCGCGCAGCTGTGGACCATCACCAGAGCGACCGGGGAAACGAACGGCGCAACCTATCAAATCCGGTCTCGACGATACGGAACGTATCTCGCCGGCGGCGACGAAGACGAAAACGGGAATACGAGTGTCGTCCTCGAGGATGAGCAGTCCGCTGGAGGGTGGCGCTTCAAGCCGCATCTGAACGGCTATGGCATCGAGTTGGATGACAGCGGCACGACGCTCAACGTCAGGGCCAATGAACGTGCGGACGACGCTCGGATCATCGTCTATGACGCCAGCCTGGACGATAATGCCCAGTGGTTGCTTTATCCGGCCGGCAATGGCGACCGACCGGCAGCGGCGTCGGCAGCGGTGTCGGAATTCGACAATCTGAACAAACGCTATCGCCTTGCTCCGATGCCCGCAGCCACACCCGAGGCCAATAGGCTGAGACGCACGAAGCTGATGGACGATCAGCCAAGCGGTGTGTTCGTGAAAAAGGGAGAGGCAGTATCGGTTACGGCCGAGGGCCTGCCGCCTTCCCCCGATGGCTTGACGATCATGATCGGCCCGATGAACAGCTTCTATGACGAAAGACCCCAGGATGACCCGCAATTGGTCATTGCCAAGGAAGGGCGCACCGACTTCACGGCGAAGCGCGACGGGCTGATCTATTTCCGCTACGCCGAGAGCGGCTTCAGTGCGGCTCTGCCTCCGATCGACGTGACAATCGCGCGTGGCGGCAGTTCGATCCCTCTCTACGTCAAGGGAAAAACAAGCTTCGAAGACTGGCGTAAAATGCTCACCGACATACCCGGTGCGCCATTCGTCGAGATGATAAGCGAGCGTGTTGCCATTACCGCGACCCGCAAGGTCTATATGAGGGCGCCTCAGGACGACCCTGCGGAAATTCTCGACACGATCGAGCAAATTCTAGGCTGGTACGATGCACTGTCCGGTCTCGACGGTTCGTCCAAACTTCATCGGGCATCCCGTTTGCGCATGCACTATCAGCAGGACACGGTGACACCGGCGAAGGTCTTCGACGACGGCATATACATGTACGCAGGCAACCATTTTATAGGTGTCCCCGGCAGCAACATGGGTGATTTGCTGGACGTGAATAAGCTGCGGCAAGCGTGGTCGATCTGGCATGAAACCGGCCATATGTACCAGCAGGAGGATTGGACCTGGGGCGAGATCGTAGAGACTACGGTCAATATCTATTCCCTCAATGCCCAGGCACATTTTGGCCATCCGTCCCGCTTGAAAGAGCGCGATGACTCTACCGGCAAGACGCCGCTGGATCTGGCGGCGCGATATCTGGCGCGGAAGACGCGCGATTTCGACAATGAAAAACAGATGCGTGCCAGCGCGGATGACGACGATGAGCTTTGGGTGCGGCTGGTCATGTTCGATCAATTGCGCCGGGGTCTCGGCGAGGACTTCTATCCGAAGCTTCACCGATATTACCGCGAGCATCCACTGGATGATGCCAATAAGCAGGATGCGGTCAAGGTACAAACCTTCATCCTGCGTGCCAGTACGGTCGCAAATCAGGACCTGACCCGGTTCTTTTCCGATTGGGGGCTGCACATCGAGCAGGAAACCGCCGACAGATTGAAGCGTTTGAATCTGCCTCCAGCAGATCCTCAACTGTGGCGCGTTGCTCTGAATGTTGCATCACGAGGAAATTGAATGATGAAGCCGGCGGCGAGCGCGATGTCGGCACCTGACATGAAGCATGCGCGGGACCTCATCATTGAATGAGGGACCCGAAGGAGGTGATCGTGAAACGCTATAAATCGTCGCTCGCAATGGCGATTACGGCATCTGTCGTGTTGGCATGTGCTGTGCCGGCGACAGCCCAGGGCGACCTCGGATTCGACGTCAACGTCACGCTGTCCAAAAAAGCAGCCGCCAAGCTCGCGGCTAAAAAGGAAGGCATCGTTGTCCTCGCCTCCTATTACGGCGACCCGAGGCGGGGCGCCGAGAAGCACGCCAACGAAGTCGGCCAGATCGATCTCACGCCGCAGGACGAAGAGATCGAAATAGCGGGCACAGCGGGGCATGCCCACATCAGCGGCACAAAGGTCGACACGAAGCGTCTCGACTGGCTTGCCGGCCCTCCCGAGGTCAACGTCAACGTTGCGTCGGCGCGCAAGAGCAGTCCGGACAATCTGCTCAGCTGCGATTTCATCGACGGTCCACTAAGCGATGTCCAAAGGAAGCCTGTGACGCTTCATTGCGGATTGATCGAAGAAAATGTGGACACGAAGTTGAGGCCATAAGGCTCACAAGATCATGCCGACTCGTTACCGGCGCCAACGCAGATTGTCGGCGGCATGACCTGCTTTACTCAAGGGAGGTGACGATTCTCATGCGCCCATTGTTCGCAATCTGTTTCTGCCTGGCCACCATGTCCTTGTCTGCTGCCGCCCATGCCGAGCGCCGTTGTGGCTGGTACTCCAGCCCGACACCCGGCAACCTCGTCCTGACCGACAGTGACGGGGATTGGTGGATCCAGATGCAGGGACGTCCGGATCCCAAAGGCATCGACAATGTACCGGCCTTTGACGAGCGGCAATTCGTCGAGACCAATGTGCCTGGTTCGGGTCACGGCTACGGATGTGCGTGCATGACCGTCGTAACCAACGCCAAGCAGCAAAGGATCACCAGAGTGATCTCGGGCGAAATCCTTCCGCTGGTGCGCTGTCGCAACGACAGATCGCTGCCTAACCCGGACGGGTAATTGTTAGATATCTTGTGGATGCCATGGGCGACGGTGGGCAGCCTAGGGCATTGGATCAAGAAAAAGCCCGGCAAAACCGGGGCTTTTTCTTAGAGTTTCCCGAACCTTATCAAAAGTTCGAAACGGGAATCTAGTGCCTATTCGGCCAAACCGTTCCGGAGCAATTTCAAAGACCTAAGACAGACAGGCACCCCGACGACAAAACGGTTTGTGTACACAGCTGCGCAAAAAGTGTGCCGCAGTTTATGCAGGATAGGTGGACAATTGAGACGGGCACATTGGAAGATTGACCTGATGCCTCAAAAAGAGGTGCCGGCGCTCCCCTGCCGGTCGCGACCAAAGCATGGGCTTAAAGTTGCTGGTACCCAGATCTGCATCGAGATTCGACAGTTGCGTCAACCGAGGCTAGGCTGGGTTTTGGGGTTGTTCTTGGGCTCATGTCTCTCACCTTGTCCGTTCGCGTCATGTTGTGTGTTGCATCGGTGCTGCTGGGAGCTCCGACTGCCCATGCCGGTTTGCAGTTTCAAGCTGGGCAGACCGATTCCGGATTCCGGTATATCCTCGTATCGGGTGATTTCTCGTATCAGGATGACCTATCGGTTTTCGAGGCGTTGGCGCGGTCCAATGCATCAGCCGCTGTCACCTTCCAGTCCTCCGGCGGCAACATCCAGAAGGCTATGGAGCTTGGCCGCCTTATTCGCAGGCTCAATCTCAGCACGGCTCAAGTCAGGGCTGTCGAGTGTGCTTCGGCCTGTTCCCTGGCGTTCCTTGGTGGCGTTGTGCGCTACGCCGAGCCGGGTTCCATCGGCGTTCATAGGTCCTCATTCAGTGGCGACATTTCCGTAAACACCAAGGACGCCGTTTCCGGCGTCCAGCAGATGACCGCCGATATCATCACCTACATGATCGAAATGGGCGTGGACCCCGCTCTGCTTCAGCTTTCGCTGCAATATGACAGTGACGACATACGTTATCTTTCTAGGAGCGAGATGGCGAAGTACAAGGTCGTTACCTTGGAACCCGAAGCAAGCTGGCCGCCGGTCACAAGCCAGGCACCATCTTCGACGCCATCGTCCCAGCAAGCGCCGCTACAACCCCCTGTCGCCTCTTTGCCGCCTGCTTCCGCGAATCCTTCACTTGTTATGCCCCGGGCCCGCTCGGGCCGTGTTCTCCGCTCCCAGGGCGCGGCGCCTTTAAAGGCGCTCCCAGAGGTAAGATCTGCCACGCTCGTCAATGTGCGAAACGGCAGCTCAGTCGTGATTTTGGGTAATGTCGAGCGATGGTACCGCGTCCGTGCAGACGGTCAGGTCGGCTACATGCATGACACCTGGGTCTACGTCGACCAGTATGAGAGCGGCCCCTTCGGACAGCGTCATATCCAGGTCAAGAGCTTCGACAATCTTGCCGAGACGGAAGCCTATGTGCGATCGGCATCAATCCCGCTTGTCGGTTATCTCGCCACCAACGGGTGGTTCGCCGTTACGCTACGCGGCACCTATGCCCAGGATACCGCTAAGAACTTAGCTAAGGCGATGAAGGAAAACGGGTCGATCCCCGAAGACGCCTACGTCACTTATGGCAACAATTACGTCCGCAATGTCTGTTGCGTAAGCGGGTAGCTGATGCCGTTCAGCGCTGGTTGTTCCAAGGCATAAGTGCCTCGATATCGCTGTTTGGCCAGCCATTGGCGATACGCTCGAGGGTCTGGGTGAGCCAGGCGTGCGGATCGACCTGGTTCATCTTGGCGGTGGTCAGCAGCGTGGCGATGGTCGCCCATGTCCGTCCGCCGCCGTCGCTGCCAGCGAAGAGACTGTTCTTTCGAGTAATTGTCTGCGGCCGGATGGCGCGCTCGACGGTGTTGGAGTCGATTTCGATGCGGCCGTCGGTGAGGAAGCACTCGAGCGCGGCACGCCGGCCGAGCGCATAGCGGATCGCCTCGGCGGGCTTCGATTTTCCCGACAGCTTCGGCAGCTCCTTTTCCCACAGCGCAAAGAGAGCGGCAACGACGACGGCGGATTTCTCCTGACGCGCAGCTATCCGAAGTACCGGGTCCTGGCCGCGCACGGCCGCCTCGGCGGCCCACAGCGGGGCCATCTGCGCCACCGTCTGCGAGGCGATAACG